>DATBKE010000080.1:0-6548 GCA_036556085.1 Acidimicrobiia bacterium
CGTCGCCTTTTCACACGCCACCAGCTTTTGCGGGGCGGTCTGGGACCCAATCGCCGATCAGATCGACGGCCAACACCTGATTTGGGATCAAATCGGCCACGGGCATTCTGCGCCGATCTCTCACCCTTTCGATTGGTGGGAGTTCGGCGCCGACGTCGCCAAGAGGATTGCCAGCATCGACGGCCCCCTGGTCGGAGTGGGTCATTCGATGGGCGGCGCTGCCCTGGTTATGGCCGAGTTACTGGCGCCGGGATCGTTTGACTATCTGGTCCTGATCGAGCCCATTCTCTTGCCGCCGCCATTTGCCGCGCGCGACACCCACGTGGCCCGATCGGCCGAGAAGCGGCGCGCCAACTTTCCTTCCCTGGCGGAGGCCAGGAGTCACCTTCGCGCCAAGCCTCCATTTTCGAGTTGGGAAGAACGTGCTTTCGACGGCTACCTGCGAGACGGGTTCCGGCCTACCGGCCACGGATCCGAGGTGAGGTTGTCCTGCCGGCCTGAAGACGAGGCCGAGATATATCGGACTGCGTTTGCGCACGGCGCCTGGTCCCGTCTCGGTGAAATCAGAGTGCCGACCCTGGTGATGGCGGGAGCCCTCTCCGACACCCATGACGAAGCTTTCATTCGGCAATTGTCATCGCGCTTTCCCTCGGCCGGCTTTGAGATCGTGGCCGATGTCGGCCACTTCCTGCCCATGGAGCTGCCTGATCTGGTTGCCGAACGGGTTCGACGACTAATTGCGCTACAAACTCCGCAGCACCCGATCAAGGACGATCCCCACGCTGAGGAGGATCCCGTAAACCAGGTGTAGCCGGGCTGTCCCGCCGAGAAGCGGTGCGTACATCGCGGCGGTGACGGCCACACCCGAAATCCGGGTGAGCGGGGGGATGAGACCGGCCGCCCCAACGCCGGCCACGACCAGCTCGGGAGCGATCCCCACGGCCGCGGCGCCGGCGGTGAAGAGCATCGCCCCCCACAGGAGCACCCCATAGAGCAAGCGCGCCCTTTTCTCTCCGACGACGACGGCGAGGGTGTTCTTGCCCACCCGGGAGTCGATTTCCCGATCGCGCAGGTTGTTGGCGACCAGGATCGCCGCCGCCAGCATCCCCACCGGTATCCCCATCAGCCAGACCCAGGCGGGGGAAGTCCCGTCATAGGCGAGGCGCGAGCCGCCAGTAGCGAGGACCCCAAAGAAGGCGAGGACAAAGAGCTCGCCGAGCCCGCGGTATCCGTAGGGGAGCGGTCCGCCGACATATGTCAGCAACGCCAGAACCGAAGCAATCCCGATCCACAGGATCACCGGTCCGACTCTCATCGCCAAGATGACACCGCAGGCAGTGGCGATGGCGATCGCGATCCAACAGGCGGTCCACATCGCGGAGCCGCTGATCTGACCCGAGGCCACCATGCGCGGCGGCCCCACCCGATCAGCGGGGTCGGCACCGCGCCGGGCATCGGAGGCATCGTTGGCGAAGTTGGCCGCAATCTGGATCGCCAACGAGCCAATGAGAGTGAGCAGGAGCGTCGTCTGATCGAAGACGCCGGCGCGGTAGGCGGCCGCGGCTCCCACCAGGACGGGGACGATTGCCGCCGGCCACGTACGGGGCCTGGCGGCGCCGAGCCACCGGTTCCGGCTGGGCACAGTCGTGGTCAAAACTGCCAGGGAAACCGCTCGTAATCGGGTCGGCGCTTCTCGAGAAAGGCATCCCGGCCCTCGGCGGCTTCAGGCGAGGCATATGCCAACCGGGTGGCTTCCCCCGCAAAGATCTGCTGGCCCACGAGGCCGTCGTCGATCATATTGAAGGCGTACTTCAACATCATCTGGGCGGTGGGCGACTTCGAGCCGATCTCCTGCGCCCAGTCGAGTGCGGTGGCTTCCAGATCGGCGTGGGGAATCGAGGCGTTGACCATCCCCATCGCCACCGCCTCCTCACTTGAGTAGGTGCGGCCGAGAAAGAAGATTTCCCGGGCCCGCTTCTGGCCCACCATCCGAGCCAGGTAGGCCGAGCCATAACCACCATCGAAGCTGGCGACATCGGGATCCGTCTGCTTGAACATGCCATGTTCGGCGCAGGCCAAGGTGAGATCGCAGACCACGTGGAGAGAGTGACCGCCTCCCGCCGCCCACCCCGGCACCACCGCGATCACAACTTTTGACATGAATCGGATCAATCGCTGCACTTCCAAAATGTGGAGCCGACCCGGGGTGCGACCTCCATCTCCCTCCGTGTCGTACTGGTAGCCGTCGGCCCCCCGAATCCGCTGATCGCCACCAGAGCAGAAGGCCCAGCCTCCGTCCTTCGGCGAGGGCCCGTTGCCGGTGAGGAGGATGACTCCGACATCGGGCGACTGGCGGGCGTGATCGAGGGCTTCGAAAAGCTCATCGACGGTATGAGGCCGAAATGCATTTCGCACCTCAGGGCGATTGAAGGCGATCCTCACCGTCCCTTGATCGTGCGCCCGGTGATACGTGATGTCGCTGAACGCGAATCCCTCGACCGCAGCCCAGCGGTCGGGATCAAAGTGCTCGGAGATCACCCGGGTAGCGTAAACCCGGGCCCATGAGCGACCTCCTTTCCCGCGCCGCCGAGTCGTTTGGCCAGGCCCCCTTCATCCACGACGGCGATCGAACGTTGACCTTTGCCGAGGCGGAGGAGTCCGTCCGTGCTCGCGGGGAGCGGACCCCGGTAGTCGCTCCCGCGCTCGACGCCGACTCGATCCTCGAGGTGTTGGCGGCGATGCGAACGGGTGGTGCGGTACTGGTCGGCCCGAAATGGCCCCAAGCACTGATCAGCGACCGACTGTCCGCTCTGCCAGCCGATCGCTTGACCGGCACCGTCGTCTTCACCTCGGGCTCGTCGGGGGCCGCCAAAGCCGTCCACCTCTTGGAGTCGAATTGGGAAGCTGCCGGAACCACCTCGTCTGCCTTTTTCGGCTTTGGAGTAGGTCAATCCTGGCTCTTGGCGCTTCCGCTTCATCATGTGGGCGGGCTTTCGATCGTTTTTCGCGCTTTGTGTAGCGGTGGGACGGTCCTCATTTCTCCGGATATGACGGGGCTCGAACGGGCTGACTTTGCGTCGCTGGTACCGACCCAACTGAGCCGTCTCGGCAATCCCGGAGGCGTGCGAGCGATAGTTATCGGTGGGGGACCGATCCCAGCCGATTTGGCGGATCGCGCGAGCGACTGGCCGGTGGTACGCACCTATGGGATGACCGAAACGGCGGCGGCGGCGGCCTCGGCCCCTTTGGGTGACGGGTTGGGAAGTCTTTATCCCCTCCCAGGGGTCCGTTTTCGCGAACGAGGGGGTGTCTTGGACGTAAGGGGGCCGCAGGTGTCCCCCGGCTATGCCGGAAACCACCGGCTCGATCCGTGGTTCACAACTTCCGATCGCGGCACCGTCTGGGAAGATGGCTCGATCGAGGTCTTCGGACGGGTGGATCGGGTTATCAACAGCGGGGGGGAGAAGATCGACGCGACGGCGGTGGAAGATGCGCTCGCCGCCGCGGGGGCCGGGGAGGTGGCCGTAGCGGGGTTAGCCGACAGCGAGTGGGGCGAGATCGTGGTGGCGGTCTACACCGGCGATGTGGGTGTTGCGGAACTGCGCCAAGCCGTTCGCGACTCGCTGGGGCCCGAAGCCGTCCCTCGTCGGCTCCTGCGTCTCGAGGCGCTGCCCCGGACCGACCTGGGCAAGATCGACTACCCGGAGATGGTCCGGATTTTCGCGACCTAGTCCCAATCTTGTCGGCGCTGGGCCTTCTTCTCCGATCGTCGCCGTTTTTCGTCGAGTCGGCGCTGGCGCGAGGCCGCGCTGGGCCGGGTGGGCTTTCGCCGTCGCGGGCGCGTCATTGCCTCGCTGAGAAGATGGCTCAGCCGCTCGAGGGCTATCTCGCGATTGAGCGTCTGACTGCGGGTTTCGTCGACGGCGACCGTGACGAGACCACCCGGAGCCCGGTTTCCCATACGCATCAGCATGTGCTCGCGGACGTCTTCGGGAAAGGCCGTGCTCTGCCTGAGGTCGAAACGGAGACTGGCCCGGGTGTGGGAGCGGTTGGCGTGCTGTCCGCCCGGCCCACCGGAGGGGCCGAAGCTCCAGGAAAGCTCGCCCGGAGGGATGAGATAGGGACCGATTTGCACCGCCGACCATTTTTCACCCTTCGCCAAGCATGCGTGAACCATTTCCCGATTGCTGTCGTTATGTCAGAGGGGCGGGAAACCCCCGACAGCTCCGGAGTGGGGCCCGGACCGCGAGCCGGCGATGCCGTTCGCGGGCCAGGGGACTGCGGGCCGAGCACGGCCGGGTCGGGCTCAGACGAGCTTGGCTCGGCCGGGCTCGTGAACGCCCGCCCGAGGGGATTCGCTAACCGGGGTAACCACAAACGCAAAATTCGTGGCTGGTGCGACCCGGGGTCGGAGGGGGCACTACCTTGGAGACGAAGGAGGTCTGATGTCCAATTTCTTTGTGGGCTGCACCAATGACCAACTACGCGAGGTTGAGTTGTTTGCCGACCTCGACGAGGCCACGCTCGATGATTTGAAGACACACTCGCATTTCATAGGGGCACACCCGGGGTTGCACGTAATTCGCCAGGATGGTGCCGGCTTTGATCTTTACGTCATCCTCTCCGGGGACGCCGAAGTCCGTCGCAACAACGAAGTGCTGGCCACTCTCGGCAAGGGTGACGTGTTCGGAGAGATGGCGTTGCTGAGCAGCCATCATCGCAACGCCGATGTCGTCGCCAAATCGGTCATGTCGATGATGACGATGACGGCCAACGATTTTCAGATGGTGGCAGAGAAGTATCCCGAGATCGAACACCGCATCCGCCAGATGGCGGAGTCTCGCCAGAACGCCTAGCCCCCTCCGTCGCCTGCGGCGCCACCTCCCCCAACGCTCGCTGGGGAAGGAAACAACTGGGGGAATAGTCGGTGAGCGCGTGAGTGTTGCCGGTTCCAAAGGAGAACCATGCCGATTCACCGACTCAATCACGCCGTTTTGTATGTCTCAGACGTTGAGCGCAGCGTCGCTTTTTACGAAAAGGTCCTCGGATTTCGCAAGGTCATGGGCTTTCCCGGGGCGGCATTCATGCAGGCTCCGGCTTCACAAAACGATCACGACCTCGGTCTGTTCCAGGTAGCGGGGGCTAGCCCGTCGACTGCGGGTCGTTCGACCGTGGGCCTCTATCACCTGGCGTGGGAGGTCGACACTCTTGGCGCCCTCGAAGAGGTCTCACAACGTCTTCTCGCCGAGGGGGCAATGGTTGGAGCAACCGACCACGGCACAACCAAGGCGCTCTACGGACGTGATCCCGATGGCATCGAATTCGAGGTCTGCTGGTTGGTCCCAGCCGAGCTGATCAACGACGAGATCGTCGCTGCCAAGTCGCAGATGAAGCGTCTCGACCTGCAGGCCGAGAAGGAACGTTACGGAGCCGACACTCTCGGCGGCATCGGTGTCTCAATTTCGTCATTGGTTCAGTAGCGAAGGACTCGCCCCCGACCGTTACCGTCTAGCGGGTGCCGTTCACGTTTCTCGTTGGTGGTGCCCGCTCGGGTAAGTCGAGCCTCGCGGTCCAATTAGGCGAGCGAGCGCAAACTTCCGTGATCTTCCTCGCCACGGCCACTGCCGGCGACGACGAAATGGAGCATCGGATCGCCGAGCATCAAGAAACTCGACCATCCTCCTGGTCGACGATCGAGGAGCCTCGCGATCTCAGGGGGGCGATTGCCGCTTCTGAGCCGGCCGCGTACCTGATCCTCGATTGCCTCACGTTGTGGGTAAACAACGTTTTCGGAGAGTCACCTGATGACGTGATCTTGTCTGAAGCGGCGAACGCCGCTCGAGGAATGGCTGAACGGCCCGGCGGGGGCGTGGTGGTTAGCAACGAAGTCGGTCTCGGTATCGTCCCCGGCCACCCCGAATCGCGGCGCTATCGAGATCTCCTTGGCCGTGTCAACACCGTTTTTGCCAGCTACGCCTCCGAAGCGTTCTTCCTGGTGGCCGGCCGGGCGCTTCGGTTGACGGAGAGCCTGGCATGAATTCCTGGTCGCAACTGCTCGCCGGAGCTCCGGCTCCTGACCTAGGGGCGCGCAAGTCTGTCCTTGACCGAGCCGCAAACGTTCTGAGACCTCTGGGAGCACTCCGACGCTTGGACGAGATCGCCGCCTTCCTGGCCGGCTGGCAGCGGACCTCGACGCCGGCGATCGACCGGCCCTATCTCTTGCTCGCAGCCGGTGATCACGGAGTCGCCCGGCGAGGAGTGAGCGCTTATCCCTCGAAAGTGACCGCGCACATGCTGGAGGCATTCACTAAAGGAGTGGCCACTGCCACTGTCCTTGCTGAGCACTTGGAGGTGACGGTAGAGGTGATCGATGCTGGGGTGGGAAATCCCACTGGCGATCTGTCGACCGAAGACGCTCTCGACTACGACCGTTTCGAAGAATGCATCTCACTTGGTCGGGAGGCGGTGGCAGGGTCCGGAACTGACCTTTTGCTGTTGGGTGAGATGGGAATCGGCAACACCACCGCGGCAGCGGCAGTGGCGACAAG
>DATBKE010000081.1:0-39935 GCA_036556085.1 Acidimicrobiia bacterium
GGGTCCCGCAGCGGCGTCGTCTCCGCGTCGATCTCCTGGCTCTTCTTGCCGACGTCGGCATGCCGGATGATGCTGAGCCCCTCGGCGATGGCCGCCATCATCCCGTACTCGACCCCGTTGTGGACCATCTTGACGAAATGGCCCGCGCCCGTGGGCCCACAATGGAGATAGCCCATCTCCCCAGGGCCGGGCTCGCCTTCTTTCCCGGGGGTGCGGCCAGCCGCCTCAATCCCCGGGGCCAGGGTCTTCCAGATGGGCTCGAGCCGACGAACGGTCTCTGTATCCCCGCCGATCATCAGGCAAAAACCACGTTCGAGTCCGTGAACCCCTCCGCTGGTTCCGATGTCGAGATAGTCGATCTCTCGCTCGGCCAGACGCTTGTGACGGGCGATGTCCTCTTCGAAGAAGCTGTTCCCGCCGTCGATGACGACGTCGCCGGGATCGAGCAGGGCGGCAAGCTCGTCGAGCGTTGAGTCGACAAACGCGGCCGGGATCATGATCCACACCGTTCGAGGGGTTTTGAGATGGTCGACCAATTGAGCCAGCGAGTCGGCTCCCACCGCCCCCTCGCCCACCAGTTCGGCCACCGGCTCCGGATTGACGTCGTAGACGACGCAGTCGTGCCCCGCACCCATCAACCGGCGAACCAGGTTGGCCCCCATCCGCCCCAACCCGATCATTCCCAATTGCATCCGCGTCATTTCAGAAGGGTTCAGGCGATGGTCCCGGGTTCGGGAGGCGTCGCCCCGGCTGCTTCGTACCAGCTGAACATGTAGTCGGGGTCAGCGATCGTCTTGGCAAAGCTTCCGAGTCGGAGCGGCCGAAAAGTGTCGCACATAACCGCCAGCTCTTGGGTGCTGGAGGCGCCGAGGGCCTTCTCGGCCAGGCCGGGTTGCGGTCCGTGAGGTATCCCGTAGGGGTGGAGCGTGATCGAACCTACCTCGATGCCCTTGCGGCTCTCGAAGTTGCCTGACACGTAATAAATCATCTCGTCCGACTGCAGGTTGGAGTGGTTGTAGGGAATGGGTACCGCCTGCGGATCCCACTCGAGACGCCGCGGGCAGAAAGAACAGATAACGAAGCCCGGTCCCTCGAACGTTTGATGTGCAGGCGGTGGCTGATGGAGACGGCCCGATTTGGGTTCGAAATCCGCCACGTTGAATGTCCACGGATATACGAAGCCATCCCAACCGACCACGTTGAAGGGGTGGTAGTCGAGGACGTACTTCTGCAGGCCTCCCCGCACCCTCACGGTCACCGTGAACTCGCCCTGCTCCTCGTGCGTCACCAGCTCGGCCGGTCCGTGCAGGTCGCGGTGGTAGTAGGGAGCGTGCTCGAGCAAGTTGCCGTATTCGTTCCGGTACCGGCGCGGGATCTCGATCTGGCCCGGGGAGACGAAGATCAGATATTTCTGATCACCCTCGGGCACCAGCCTGTATGTGGTTCCCCGGGGGATGACGATGTAATCGCCCTGCCGATAAGGCAGCTGCCCGTAAATCGTCTCGGCGACCCCTCCCCCCTCGTGTACGAAGATCACCTCGTCTCCCTCACCATTGCGGTAGTAGCCGTCCTGAGCAGCCGCCGGTCGGCAGAACCAGATCTCGACTTCGTTGTTCCACATGAGCAGCTGCCGACCGCTGATCAGGTCGCCACTGGAAGGAAGATCGCCGGTGGAAAAGAGCATGTGCTGGTGCTCGTCGGGGACCCACTCCACCTTGGGGATCGGCGCGAAGCCTCCCATTGCCTTCACCCGGCAGGGGGTTTGCAGGTGATAGAGGATCGAATAGTTCCCCGAGAACCCCTCCATCCCCATCACCTGTTCGGTGAGAAGTCGGCTGTCGCGCCACATCTGTGTGTGACGTTTCGGAGGGACCTCGCCCAGGCGGAGATATACAGACATCCTCGCCACCTTATCTGGGGAGACGGGGAAGAAACCGAGCTGGGGGGACGCCCTATTCGGGAAGCATCTGCCAGAAAGTGAGCCAGTTGCCGAGATGGTCCTCGACAGTGAACTCCCGCTGGCCCCAGGGGCGGTCGGCGACCGGATCGATGATGCGGAGGTTCTCCTCCTGATACTGGCGATAGAGGCCATCCACGTCGTCGGTCTCGATATAGAGGGCGTTGGGCGATTGCTGGCCGATGCGATTCTTGATGGCGGTGTTGTAGGTCTCGCCGTAAAAGTCGCGGGTTCCCTCCAGCATGATCTCGAGCCCCTCGAACGAGATGGCGATATTTCCCTGCTGAACATCGCCCCGCTCGACTTTGAACCCGAGGCGATCGCGATAGAAGCCAACCGCTTCGTCCAGGTCGACGAATCTGATCGTCGGCGTCACCGGTGAGTGATCCATCTCCTCCTGCCCGTTCTTGCTCCTGAGCTCAATTTTACGACGCCGGTCGGTACCTGTGGGGTTCCCAATAGTGGATTTCATCGATCAAAGGTGCTTGGCGGCTTCTCGATAGGAAAGGCCCGAAAGCTTCGGGCCGTGGAGCCGAAGGAAAGTGCGCACATCGTCGGGGTTGGTTCGGGCGTATTCACGGAGCGCCCAACCAATCGCCTTGCGAATGAAGAACTCGGTCTCCTCGGCCCGTCGGAGGCAGAAATCCGAGAGCTGGGCCCAGTCGGTGTCCTGTTTGTGACCGTTGTGGCAGATGATTGCCGCCCGTCGCAACCACATCACCGGACTCTCGATCCAACGCTCGAGCACCGGACCCATTTGCTGGCGATGGTTGAGGACCACCCGGCTCACAATCGGGTTGGCGATTTCATCGACCAAATCCCACCAGGCGCCCTCGATGATCAACCGCTCGTAGAGATCGATCTGGGCGAATGCGACGAATGCCGGAAACTGGCGGGCGTAGCCGATCGCCAGGTACTTCTCCTCCCGGTGCGGCAGATTCCATAGGGCGAGGACGTTCTCCCGATATTGGCCGGCATTGGCAGGGGCGAAGCGTCTTTTGAGCTCGCGGGAAATTGGGACGCGCTCGGGCTTGGGGACGCCGTAGAAAGGCATCTCCGTCTTCATGTAGGCCGCCATCGGCTCGGCCCGGGCAGGATCGGCCAGAGCGACCAGCTGGGACTGCACGAATTCAACCAGCGATTTGGCATCGGTCATCGGAGCGAAAGCTACCGGCCTCTTCCAACCCCTTCCCCGGTTTGGTGGCAATGGAGGGCGGGTACCTCTCCTGGCACGGAGGTAAGGAGAGTTATGCCGCAGCAAGCCTGGAGCAAGAAGCGGGAACGGCAATACGAGCACATCAAAGAAGGCCTCCTTGATCGGGGGGAATCCAAAGGCAAGGCGGAAGAAATCGCCGCCCGGACCGTGAACAAAACCCGAGCTCAGGAGGGCGAGGCCAAAGAGTCCTCTCGACTATCGCGTGAGGACATGTCCTCGAGCCGTCGGGGAGGACAACGCTCTCATAGCGGCCCTGGGGGTCGCACCCGCGATCAGCTTTATGAGGAGGCCAAGGACAAGAACATCAGGGGTCGTTCCAAGATGAGCAAGGCCGAATTGAAGAAGGCCGTCGACTCCCGCTCGTAAAGGAGAAGTTATGGGACAGCAGATCGCTCAAGTGATGACCAAGAACCCCTATGGGGTCATGACCACGGCCACCCTGAATGAAGCAGCCCAAATGATGCGAGATCAAGAGATCGGGGATGTATTGGTGATGCGCAGCGATGGGACTCTTTGCGGTCTGGTAACCGATCGCGATTTGGTCGTGCGAGGTCTGGCCGAGGGCCTCGATCCCAGCTCGGCAACCGTGGAAGAGGTCTGCAATCACGACCCGATCACCCTCGCTCCGGATCAACCGGTGGAAGAGGCCGTGTCGACGATGCGCCAGTACAACATCCGCCGTCTCCCGGTAGTCGAAGGCGACAACCTGGTGGGCATCGTCTCTCTCGGGGACCTGGCGATCGAGAAGGATCCATCCTCGGCCCTAGCCGACATCAGCAAGGCCCCCTCCAACAACTAGGGCCTAGCTGAAACCTAAGGCTTCAGCATGCGGAATCCGCATGCTGAAGCCTTAGGTTTCCTGTGGGGCTAGGCCAGGGCCACCAGATCGAGGAGGGAATCGTCGAAGTAGTGGCTCTTTCCCTCCGGCATCAGGACGGCGCGCTCGGGTCCGAGCGAGGCGACGAAGTCGGTGTCGTGGCTGACGAGGATGATCGTTCCCTCGTAGCGATCGAGAGCTGTAAGCAACGCCTCCTTGGCCTGAGGATCGAGGTTGTTGGTGGGCTCGTCCAACAACAGAACATTGGGGCGAGCAAGCACCACCATGGCCAGGGCTAACTTCGTCTTCTCCCCACCGGACAAAGTCGAAGCGTCCTGGTCGATCTTGTCGGCCAGCAAGAAATGGCCGAGCAGCGTCCGCAACACCAGATCGGTCTGATCCGAAACCGACCGGACGTGGTCGAGGACCGTCACCCCGGGCCGGATCTGCTCGTGCTCCTGGGCGTAGTAGCCAAGGCTCGCCTTGTGCCCCAGTTTGACTTCGCCCAGGTCGGGCGTCTCTACCCCGGCCAGAATTCGCAGCAAGGTCGTCTTCCCGGCGCCGTTGAGCCCGATGATGATGAGCCGCTCGCCCCGCTCCACCGTCACCTCGACGTCGAGAAAAACCAGGTTGTCGCCATATGACTTCGCCAGGTTGGTGGCCGACAGCGGAATCACTCCCGAGGGATCTGGCTGCGGAAACCGCACCGCCACCTTCTTGCCACCCTTCTGGACCTCGACCAGCTCCGCTTTCATGCGCTCGACTCGTGTTTCCCAGGCCCGAGCCGTCTTCGCCATCTTCTCGGTGGTGCCCTTGAACCGACGAATATTCGCTTCGAGGCGCTCGATCGCCTCGTCCTGGTGGCGGCGTTCTCGCTCTCGTTGTTGGCGCCGCTTCTTTCGCTCGACCACAAAGCTCGAGTAATTACCCCGATAAGCCTCAAGACGGGCATGATCAAGGTCGAGCACCGAAGTGATGGCCGTGTCGAGGAGCGGCAAATCGTGGCTCACGAGGAGCATCCCGCCCCGGTAACCCGACAGGTATTCCACCAGCCAGGCCTTGGCGTCTAGGTCGAGGTGGTTGGTGGGCTCATCGAGCAGCAACGTTTGTGTTTCGGCGAAGAGGATGCGAGCCAGTTCCACCCGTCGACGTTGCCCTCCCGACATGGTCGCCACGGGCTGTTCGAGTTCAGCCACCCCGATGCCGAGATTGGCGGCCACCTGCTTGGCTTCCGCTTCCGCCACGTACCCCCCTTTGGTATCGAATTCGTCCTGCAGGCGGGCATGACGACGGATGGCCTCATCACGGGCATCGCCGTCGAGACGTTCCATCTTCTTTCTGGTTTCCTCAATGCGACGTAAAAGAACACCGATCTGGCGCGCCGAAAGGATGCGCTCGAGGGCGGTCATATCCGGTCGCTCCAAATCCGGTAGCACCGCCTCCTGCGAGAAGTAACCGAGATTGCCCGAACGGAGTACGGAACCGGAGCTCGGCTGGTGATAACCCGCCAGGGTCCTTAACAGCGTGGTCTTGCCGGCGCCGTTGCGCCCCACCAATCCCACCTTGTCGCCTGGTTGCAGGCTAAAGGAGGCCCCCTCCACGAGGAGGCGGGTCCCAACTTCGAGACGGACATCGCGGGCAACGAGCATGATCCGGGAAGGCTATCCCGGGGTGACTCCGTTCTCGGGAGAATTAGACCGCCACCAGAGAGTGCACAGCTCGCGTTCGGTCGGTTCGATCTGCCAGTGTCCGGCTCTTCCCGCCAACCGGGGCAACAAACGCTCTTCGAGCTCCGCCCAACGACCGCGAGGGAGAACCAGCCGGCGGGCGGTGAACTCGATCGCCTCCTCGGCGGTGTCAAACACCATGTCGGTGGGCCGGCTCCAACGATGCACTACGGGCTCGACTCCCAACGCTTCTCTGACGACTGCGGCCAGGTCCTCGACGGTCGGACCTAGAGGGCGATCGAGGCCGTGGAGCTCGCGATAGAGGGGTCCGAGATTGACCCAGGGGTGGGCGGGTGTCAGCTCCAGCACGATCCCCTTGGTGACAGCCCGATGAAGGGCGGTGAGAAAGGGGGCGACGTCGGCCACGTCGTAGACGACATGAGCAGAAAGGGCGACCGCGTGGGGCTTTACATCGCCTGCGACCGCTGGCCAACGCCCGACTACCACCTCAAATCCGAGCTCGCCCTTCAGTTCGGCAAGTCCGTCGAGCATGGCTCGGTTGGGCTCCACCATCGTCACTCGATATCCGTCCCGAACCAAAGGGAGGGAGGCCCGGCCGGTCCCGGCACCGACGTCGAGAACCGATCCTCCGTCTGCCAGGTCTCTGACTAAGTCGAGAGTGGGCGAAGTCCGGTCCAGCTCGACAGCTCGGGCTGCCCGCCGTTTCCACAGCTCCTTCGACCAGCCGTACGGCGACTCCTCGACCGCCGCCAGCAGGGCATCAGGAATCTTCCAGTTTTCGAGCTGTCGCCGCCAGCTATCGGCCGCGCTCACCTGAGCCCGGCGAACAGATCACTCTCCGGCAATGGGCTATCGACGGTGGAAAAGATCCTCTGAAAAAGCTCGTTGCCAAAGACTTGCGCCCGCGCCTCTTCGGGCACCCGCAGCATCATCCAGTCGGCCGGGATCTGGCTGCGATGGGCCTTGAGCGCCTCGATCTTGAGGTTGGCGAAATCACTGACATCGATCGTGGCCGAGACCTCGTGGTCGGGGATTCCCCGGTTCTCCCACCATGCCCGCTCTCCGGGATCTGCATCCTCCGATTCCTCGAAGTACTGCGAGTACGCCTTCATCCGCCCCCGGCTCCAGGCGCCCCAGTAGAGCTTGCGAGGCTCCCAGGCCTCCTCCCCCTCCTCGAGCGGGTACCAACCGAAGTCGCGGGCGCCGAAAAAGGCGGCCAGACCGACGCGATGGACCTGGATGTGGTCGGGGTGGCCGTAGCCGCCGAAGGGGTCGTAAATCGTCATCACCTCGGGCTGATAACGGCGGATGAGCCGCACCAGTCTCCCCGTGGCTTCGAAAAGATCCGCGTTCCAAAAGGCGTTTTTGTGTTGGTTGGCTTCGGTTCCCATCATCCCCGAGTCGCGATAGCCCAAGAACTCGTGATGCTTGACCCCGAGGAGGCCAAGGGCATCCCGAATTTCCTCGGCGCGCACGTCGCTCAAACGATCCTTGATGGAATCGGGATCGTCGTAGTTGTGGATCTCGCCCTCGGCGCCATCGGTGGCAGTGACCACCACCACTTGTTCTCCCCATTGCGAATAACGGGCGAGGATCCCCCCGGTGCCGATCACCTCGTCGTCGGGATGGGCGTGGAAGCAGAGAAGACCGGGCATCAGATGGCTTCGAGCTGCGCGGCGTGCTCCTCGAGATGGCCGACGATTGTGCGTTCGATGATGTCCTCGGCTCGTACCTCTTGGCCGTCCCGATTGCCAACCGCCGACGACCAATCCTCTGGCAAGGCGTGAAGAAACCTCCGGAGCTCGGCCAGATCAGACTTGACCTCCTCCCAGAGCGTCTCGATGGGCACGTCCAATCCGCTCTCGACGGCGGCATTGCGAGCGGAGTTGTCGCCCTTGCGTCCATAGGGAACTGGCTCCCCTTGATAATCGTCGATGACGTCCCCGGCCTGCTCGGTCCAGAAGGCGATGAACTCGGCCAAGTGCCCCCACACCTGGCCCCGCTCCCAGGTTTCCCCGGTTCTCGCGTCGGCTGCTGTCGTCCCGCCCGAACGGTCGATCTGCGCCTCGAGACGGGCTTCGACTGCGTCGATTCGCTTCAGCCAAGCGTCGATGTCTGACATAGAGCCTGACCCTACCGCTTCAGGCAGAGTGTGACGCCATCGCCGATGGCCAGCACCGCTACATCGCAACGGGCGTCGCTTGCCACTCGATCGTTGAACCGCCGAATGCCATCGATATTTTGGTCACTGATGCTCGGATCGACGACGTTGCCGCTCCAAAGCGTGTTGTCCGCGATCAGCAGCCCACCCGAGCGCAACTTCGGAATCAGAGCCTCGTAGTAATCGACATAGCCCCCCTTGTCCGCATCGAGGAACACCAGATCCACGGATGGCTCATCCGGCAGACCCGAAATCGTGTCCAGAGCGGGACCGATACGGAGTTCGATGCGGTCGGAGAGACCGGCTTGCTCCCAATGGCGGCGGGCGATGGAGGTCCACTCCTCACTGATATCGCAGCAGAGGAGCCGTCCCCCAGGAAGCAGACCCTTGGCAATAGCGGCAGCGGAGGTGCCGGTAAAGGTTCCGAGCTCGATGGCGAAGCGGGCTCCCACCAACCGGGTGAGGAGCGTCAGGAGAGCAAACTGATCTTCCCCGATTTGCATCCCCGCTTGGGATTCCGCCGACTGCAGCGTGTCTTCTCGGATGTGGGCATAGATCGGATCGGAACTGCTGTGGGAAACGATGTATTCGAAGAGCTCGGTCGTCATCTGCAGCGACCGCAGATCAGGCAATGTCGACCTCGACCCGGCCTCCGCTTCTCCAGTAGCTGCCGTCGGCTCGCGAAAGAAAGCCTTCATCGACCATGAATCTTCGCAAGGCGGCGTAATCGGGGTGAAAGGTTTGCAGGAGGGAATTCACTTCCTTCTCCGAGTACCGCAACCCCACCTCAAACTCCTGCGCCAGCCTCTCGAGGATCACCCGTCTCCGGGCATGAGGTGCCGGAATTTCAGAGAGCCGGGTACCAACAAAAAAGCGACCCAGGATGTCCTTCTCTTCTTGAGACCAGGGGCCCTCGAGAACCAGAGGCGATACGGCTTCTTCGGCGGGAAGGGTCTCGGCGAGATCTCGGAGCGCCTGCCGATTTAATGCCAGGTTCGAATCGAGCAATCCCGCCTCGACGAGGCGGCTCACTGCTCTCCGCACTTGACCGACTGTGATCGACAATCGATAGGCGGCATCGTCGATGTCGAGAGGACCCGAAGCAGCTAATCCCAAGACAGCCAATCGGTGTGGATCGAGTGCTACTCGAAGGAAGTCCGTGGCGCTGAGGGTCACGCAACCAGGCTAATGACTCAGCCGACCTCGAATTATCGTGACCCGATGGCACGCGAACAATTCTTCCATCGTGCGCGCGCCTCCGACCAAGTGGAGGTTGTCTGGAAGGAGTTGCAACGGCCGTCGACCTGGGCTCAGATCGGTGGAGTTGAGCGCCTGAGTGAAGAGCGATTCAACCAAAACGGGGAGTTGCTCGGTTACCGCTTCGCCATCATCGTGGGAGGGTCTGAATATCTCGGGACGGCGACCAGAAGCGCTGCCATCAAAGAGAAGTACATGGTGATGCAAATTGATTCGACTCAAGTGCGAGGGGAGATTTCGGTGGGGCTCGAACCGGAAGGTGATGCCACGTGGGTGGCGTTATCACTCTCAATCGCCAGCAAAGGGTTGTTCTCTTCGATGCTGTTCCCTCTGATCGTCAAAGGAGTGGCCGGAGGCTTCGACGATGCCGCCGCCAGGTTCGTGAATTCGCTGAATCGCTAGCTAGCGGCTCAAAGCCGGCCACTTTCGACCGATATTCCTTCCAGGATGACCCTCGATTCAAACGCGCCCGGGGAACGCTGGCGGCCGCGCCGCCTGGCCGCTTTCGGGGTCCGGGCGGTCGCCTTTCTGGCCCCCCTGGCGGTGGGATTCCTGGCTGCGCGCACGGTCGGCTCGCTGCTCGAGCCGCCGATCGGCGTATCGGGAGTCATCGGCTGGTGGGGAGCGGTGATCGGAGCGGCCACGCTGGCATCGCATCTCACCGATCGGGTCAGCCGCCGGCTCCTGCCGCTCTCAGTGCTGTTGAACCTGAGCTTGGCTTTCCCCGACCGAACTCCCTCGCGCTTTGGCGTCGCCCTCCGCTCCGGGAACGTCGCCCAGCTCAAGCGGCGGCTAGAGCAGGCCACCCAGGAGGGCCAGACCGACCTGGCGGAAGCGACCGAAGTGATCCTGGGTTTGGTGGCGGCCATTTCCCAACACGACCGCCGGACCCGGGGCCACGCCGAGCGCACCCGGGCATACACCGACCTTTTGGCCACCGAAATGGCACTGCCTTCTGACGACCGGGACAAGCTCCGCTGGGCGGCTCTCCTTCATGACATCGGAAAACTCTCGGTCCCGGCGGAGATCCTCAACAAACCCAGCCGACTCACCGAGGATGAATTCGCCACCATCAAACAACACCCGGTGGAAGGGATGCGCCTCATCTCTCCGATTCGTGATTGGCTCGGAGCGTGGGCGTTGACAATTGAACATCATCACGAGCGATGGGATGGCTCCGGATACCCGGCCGGACTGGCGGGCACCGACATCTCGCTCGGAGCGCGGATCGTCTCGGTGGCCGACGCCTACGACGTGATGGTCAGTGGCCGCTCCTACCAGCAGCGGCTCTCCCACTCCGAAGCACGAGCCGAGGTGGCGAGGAACTCGGGTGCCCAATTCGATCCGCGAGTGGTGAGGGCGCTGATGGAGCTATCGATCGGACGGCTCCGCTGGATCACCGGCCCACTTGGCGGTTTGGCAGATCTCCCGTTTATTCGCCCTCTACAAGCCTTGGGTAGAGATGTCGCCACCGTGGTCACCGCCGGTGCCGTCACCATTGCCGCCGGTTCAGGCCTGATCCCGGTCTCCGGCCTCAACCTGCTTCCGGATCGACTGGGTCCGCCGGTGAATCACACAGTCGATCTAGGCGCGGGCGGTCAAGGCGGGGCAGGTGCCGCGGCCGGGGGCCCATCTGCGCAGGGATCTATTCCATCTATTGCGACCACGACCACTTCTGTGGTTACTA
Source organism: Acidimicrobiia bacterium (assembly GCA_036556085.1). Lineage (GTDB taxonomy): Bacteria > Actinomycetota > Acidimicrobiia > Spongiisociales > ZC4RG35 > JACCTH01. The sequence continues at coordinate 10,784 of DATBKE010000081.1, forward strand.
CGACCTCAACCACAGCCGCACCCACCACCACGGTTTCGACCGCGCCATCGACAACCGCAACGACTTCGGTGGCCACCACTCACTCGACGACCGCAACCACGCCGCCATCCACCGCCCCCTCGACGACCGCAACCACGCCGCCAACCACCGCCCCCTCCACCACTACCACGGCGGCAGGAGCCTTGGTCGCCAATGACGATCAGGCGTCCACCCGGCCAAGCGAAAAGGTCAACATTGGCGTCCTCGACAACGACTCGGGCACTTACGATCGATCGACGCTGCAGGTCGTACAGGGCCCGTCGTCTGGCGTTGCCGAGGTGAAGGGCAGCGGAAGAATCCATTATTCCGCTGACGCCAACTTCGCCGGAACCGTTACCTTCACCTACCGAATCTGCACTGCCGGCGGAAGCTGCGATACCGCCACCGTCATCGTCACCGTCGCCTGACCGATCTGTTTCGTAGCCTCCCGAAATGGGGTACATTCGGTCAAAGGGAGGCTCGATTGGGCTTGGTCGTCGGATCCGGATTGATGCTGATTGCCGGTTTTCTGACGGCCAAAAAGGCCACCGACGACCTCGACGCCTTCCGCCCCGGCCCTCCACGGTGGGTCGATCTTCTGGTTTTTGTGATTTCTCTGCTGGTGGTGGTGGTAGTCGACATGGCGCTGGCGCCGCATTTCGAGGCCGAGGCGATCGCTTTGGCCTGCCGGCCCCCGTCCTGCGTTGCAATTCCAGTTATTTGAACTCACCCCGAACCGCAGGGCTTGGACGACGAAGTCCCCGCTAGCTCGACTCTTCCGCCAGCTCCGTTGCTACCCGAACGGCATCCTCCTTGGTTCCCTGGGTGATCTGTGCCCGATCGGTGAGCAAGGTCACCTGGTTGGCGAGTACTTGGAGAAAGCCGCCGTGGACCCCGATGATCGTCCTGCTGCCATCGATTCCTTCCACCTCCACGGCGGAGGTGACGAGCGAGGCGAGCAACGGCTCGTGGTCGGCGAGGATGCCTATCTCCCCGTCGGGAGTGCGGGCGAGGACGAAGTTCGCCTCCCCCGTCCACACCGTCGCCTCGGGCGAAACGACGTCGACGCGAAAGGGCTTGGCCATTAGCCGGTCTTCTCGAGGTCCCTCGCCTTGGCGGCGACGTCGTCGGCATCCCCCACCATGTAGAAGGCCTGCTCGGGGTATTGGTCCATGTCGCCGGCGAGAATTGACTTGAACGAAGCGATGGTCTGCTCCCGCGGGGTGTAGACCCCGGCCTGGCCGGTGAATTGCTCGGCTACGAACATCGGCTGGGCGAAGAAGCGCTGGATCCGGCGGGCCCGATTGACCGTGAGCTTGTCCTCTTCCGATAGCTCGTCCATCCCCAAGATGGCGATGATGTCGGTGAGGTCCTTGTAGCGCTGGAGAATCCGCTGCACTTCGACCGCCGTCTCGTAGTGCTCGTCGCCCACGATCTGGGGGTCGAGAGCGCGGCTCGTCGAGTCCAGCGGGTCCACGGCGGGATAGATGCCGAGAGCGGTGAGGGGTCGGGAGAGGACCGTGGTCGCGTCGAGGTGGGCGAAGGCCGTGTGCGGAGCCGGGTCGGTGATGTCGTCGGCGGGGACATATATGGCCTGAAGGGAAGTGATCGATCGCCCCTTCAGCGATGTGATCCGCTCTTGGAGAACACCCATCTCGCCCGCCAGTGTGGGTTGGTAGCCCACGGCCGACGGCATCCTTCCCAGGAGGGTGGAGACCTCCGATCCTGCCTGCGTAAACCGGAAGATGTTGTCGATGAACAAGAGCACGTCTTGGCGTTGCTCGTCGCGGAAGTACTCGGCGATGGTCAGCGCTGACAACGCCACTCGGAGCCGTACTCCCGGAGGTTCGTCCATCTGACCGAACACCAGAGCGGCCTTCTCGATCACGCCCGACTCCGTCATCTCCAGCCAGAGGTCGTTGCCCTCGCGAGTCCGCTCGCCGACCCCGGCGAATACCGATACCCCGCCGTGCTGTTGGGCGACGCGCCGGATCATCTCCTGGATGAGGACGGTCTTTCCTACTCCCGCCCCACCGAAGAGTCCGATCTTTCCCCCCTGCAGATAGGGGCAAATGAGATCGAGCACCTTGATGCCTGTCTCGAAGATCTCCTTTTGGGGTTCCACGTCCTCGAACAGCGGCGCCTGGCGATGAATCGGCCATCGCGGCTCCCCAAATTTCTGGTCGGGAGCGTCGAGGGCGTCGCCCCACATGTTGAAGATGTGGCCCAGGGTTTGGTCACCCACAGGAACCGTGATGGGCTCACCGAGGTTGCGCACCTCAGCCCCTCGCACCAGGCCGTCTGTCGGTGCCATGGCGATGGCCCGAATCGTGTTGCGCCCCAGATGCTGGGCGGTCTCGGCCTTTACGGTCTTCTTCTCCCCGGCGACCTCCAGGTCCACCTCGAGGGCGTGCAGAACCTCGGGCAGGTCATCGGGGGCGAATTCGACGTCAACCACCGGTCCCGCCACTCTGACGATTCGTCCAACTGATCGAACTTCAGCCACTTCCAACTCCTATCTGGCAATTTGAGCGCGCGAAGCTGCCTGGGCTTCTGCCCCGCCCACGATCTCGGAGATCTCGGTCGTGATCTCAGCCTGCCTCGCCCGGTTAGCCGAGACGGTCAGGATCCGGACCAACTCGTCGGCGTTGTCGGTGGCTGCCTTCATCGCCCGCCTCCGGGCCGAATGCTCCGAAGCCGAGGCTTCGAGCAGCATGTTGAAGACGATCGCCTCGACATACCGGGGAAGCAATCGATTAAGGATTTCATCGGGCGCCGGCTCGTACTCGTAAGAGGCACTCGTCACCGGCGCTCCCTCCGGGGGCTCGATCGGAAGCAGGTCGTAACGCGTCGGTACTTGCGTCATCGCTGACTGGAACCGCGTATAGAACGCCTCCACTGCGTCGATGTCACCGGAAGCGAAGGATCCCATGACGGCATCGGCGATCGCCCGGGCATCTCCATAGCCGGGCGTATCGGTGACGCCGAGGAACGAGCGCTCGAGGCGGTAACCGCGATAGCGGTAGTAACCCTGCGCTTTCTTGCCAACGGCAAAGATGCGAATGTCCTTGCCCTCCCGGCGCAGGTCGATGATCCGCTGCTCGGCCATGCGGATGATCGTCGAGGCATACGCGCCAGCCAATCCCCGGTCGGAGGAAACGACCAGGACGCCCACCCGTTTCACTTCTCTCTGGGCTAGAAGCAGGTGATCGCTTCCGGCCCTGGCCACTCCCAGGTTTTGGATCACCTCGATCAGCTTGGCGGTGTACGGCTTCGATGCCAGAACCCGGGCGCTGGCCTTCGGGATCCGCGCGGCGGCGATCAGCTCCATGGCGCGGGTGATTTTCTGCGTCGCCTGGACGCTGCGAATTCGCCTGCGCGTGTCACGAAGTTCAGCGCTCGCCAATGGCTATTCCCCGCTTCGGACCTGGAATCCGGAGGCGAACTCCGAGATCGCCGTCTTGAGACGGTCCTCGTCTCCGAGATTTCCGGTGGCATCAATCTGATCGAGCAGGTCGCCATAACGCTCTTCGACGAAGAGCCGCAGCCCCGACTCGAAGTTGCGAACCTCCTCCACCGGCACCTTGTCCATGTATCCGCTGGTCACGGCATAAATAGACAGAATCTGCTGGGCCACGGGCACCGGAGCAAACTGACCCTGCTTCAACACCTCGACCACCCGCCGGCCCCGCTCCAGCTGAGCCAATGAGGTGGCGTCGAGCTCCGATCCAAATTCAGCAAAGGCTGCCAGTTCCCGGAACTGAGCGAGGTTGAGTCTGAGGGGGCCCGCGATCTGCCGCATGGCCCGCACCTGCGCGTTTCCTCCCACCCTCGAGACGGAGATCCCGGCATTGATGGCCGGCCGGATCCCCTGGTAGAAGAGGTCCGTTTCGAGGAAGCACTGGCCATCAGTGATGGAGATGACGTTCGTGGGGATATAGGCAGAAACATCGTTCGCCTTGGTCTCGATCACTGGAAGCCCGGTCAGCGATCCCCCACCCAGCTCCTCAGAGAGCTTGGCGCAGCGTTCGAGCAATCGGCTGTGGAGGTAGAAGACATCGCCCGGATAGGCCTCCCGTCCCGGGGGCCGACGGAGGAGAAGCGAGATCTCGCGGTAGGCGACGGCCTGCTTGGAGAGGTCGTCGAACATGATCAAGGCGTGCTCGCCCTTGTACATCCAGTATTGGCCGATCGCCGACCCCGAATAGGGAGCGTACATTTGCAAGGCGGCGGCATCGGAAGCAGAGGCGTGGACGATCACGGTGTACTCCATCGCCCCCGCCCGCGTGAGCGCGTCGACCACTTCTGCCACCGTCGATGCCTTTTGCCCGATCGCGACGTAGACGCACTTGACGGCCTTGTCGGTCCCCCAGTTGTGCCGCTGGTTGATGATCGTGTCGACGAGGATCGCGGTCTTGCCGGTTTGCCGGTCGCCGATGATCAACTGTCGCTGACCGCGACCGATGGGGGTCATCGAATCGATCGCTTTGATGCCGGTCTGCAGCGGTTCCTTGACCGGTTGGCGCTCGACTACCGAGGGCGCCTGCACTTCGAGCAGGCGGCGCTCATCCGTTTCGATCGGGCCCTTCCCGTCGATGGGGTTGCCGAGGGGGTCGATCACTCGTCCGAGCAAGGCATCGCCAACCGGGACCGACAACACGTTTCCGGTCTGCTTGACGCTCGCCCCTTCTTCGATATGGGAGGCCTCGCCCATCAGCACCACCCCGAGATCGTCCTCGTCGATGTTGAGCGCCACCCCGAGCAGCCCGCCCGGAAATTCGAGCAACTCGGAGGCCATCACGTTGGGAAGACCTTTCACCCGCGCCACCCCGTCTGCAATCGAGGTTACGTAGCCAACCGTCTCCTGCTCGAGGCTCGGTTGCCAGTCCGCCAGGCGCTGGCGCAAGGAGGCGGTGATGTCTTCGGGGGTGATTGTCAGTTCGGCCATTTCGTCACCTCAACCAGTTTTCAGCGTCTGGCGGAGGGCAGAAAGCCGTCGCGCCACTGATCCGTCGATCACCACGTCTCCTACCTGGGCCACCACCCCTCCAATCACGCTGGGATCAACGATCGTCTTCACCTCGAGCTTCTTCCCCGTTGCTTTGGACAATGCGGCGGCCAGCCTGTCGACCGTGGACGAATCAAGTGGGACCGCCGACCGAATTTCGGCGACCGCGCGGGAGCGGGAGGCAGCCGCCCTCTCGACAAAGGCTTCGACAATTTCCGTGAATTCGGATGCCCGTCCCTGACCGATGATGAAGGAGACCAGATTTCTCACGAGATCCGAAGCGCGGCCGCCAAGCAGATCGTCGATGATGCTTTGCTTGCGATCCATTGGCAGCTGGGGATTGGTCAGAGCATCGCGCAGTTCGGACGAACCGGTCAGCGCCCGGGAAATGGCGAAGAGGTCGCGCTCGGTCGCTTCCAGTGCACCCTCCGCCGAGGCCAGCTCGAAGAGCGCTTGCGCGTATCCCTCGGTTCGGTTTGCCACCTATCCGCGCTCCAACTCGGCGATGTACTGATCGACGAGACCGAGCTGGGCCTCGCGGTCGAGATTCTTTCCCACTACCCGCTCGGCCAGGTCGATTGAGAGATTCGCCACCTCGCGGCGGGCCTCTCCCATAGCGCGGGACTTTTCTTGGGCGGCTTCCTCCCGTGCCTTGCTGACGATGCCCTCGGCTTCGGCCTGGGCACGGGCAATCATGTCAGCCTTCATCGCCTCGGCGGCCTTGCGGGCCTCCTCGATGAGGTCGTTGCCTTTGCTGCGGGCATCGGCAATTTGTTGCTCGTAATCCTTCCGCAGGTTCTCCGCCTCGGTCTTGGCTCGCTCGGCATCTTCCAGCTTTCCCGTGATCGCCTTCTGCCGGGCCTCGAGGGTGCGGTTGATGGCGGGTATGGCCCATTTCCAGACAAAGAAGAAAACGATGAGAAATGCAACGATGCCCGCGATCAGCTCGTTGGTCTCGGGCAGGACCAGGGAAACATTGGAGCTGGCTTCGGCCTCTTCCTGGGCAAGGATGGCCATCCACAAACGCGTTGACACTGACGACCTCCTAGGCGATGAAGAACAGAACGAAGCCGATCAGAGCCAGCGCCTCGGTGAGGGCGATTCCGAGGAACATCGTTGCACGGATCGTTCCCGTCATCTCCGGCTGCCGCGCCATGGCGGTTATGGCATTGCCGGCCACGATCCCGATACCGATGCCCGGGCCCACCGCCCCCAATCCGTAGCCAATCAAGGCGATTGCTCCCTTGAGTAGCTCGATATTGCCTTCCATCGATTCCTCCTTAGTGCGCTGGATGTATGGATGTTTGGATGTAGACCGCAGTGAGGAGCGTGAAGATGTACGCCTGCAGAACGCCCACCAGGAATTCGAACAGGAACATCAAGAGCCCGAAGGCAAACCAGACAACACCGATGCCTGCCTTAGGCCCGATCTCTCCCACTGCTAGTACGAAAGCGATTCCCGAACCCAGGAGGAGCGACAGCATCAAGTGGCCCGCTACCAGGTTGGCGAAGAGCCGGACCGCGAGCGTGATCGGTCGCAGGATGAAAGTTGAGACGATTTCGATGAGCCCGACCAGCCACCGCAACCCGATGGGCACCGCCTTGGGCCAGGCTATGTCGGTGAGATAGTGAAGCCCGTTCTTCTTGAACCCGACGAAGACAAAGATCACATAGGTGACGAGTGAGAGAAAGGCGGGCAGCGCCATCCGCGAGGTGATGGGGAAGTTGATCAACGGCGCCAACTCGAACAGGTTGCCGACCAGGATCAGCAGGAAGATTGAGAGCAGGTAGGGCGTGTACCTGACACCCTCGGGACCGATGATGTCGCGGGCGATTCCATCTCGCACGAACTCGACCAGGCTTTGAATCGCCGCCTCGAACTTGGTTGGTACCAGCCGGTTCCGTCGCAGACCGAAATAGAGCAGACCGATGACAACGGCGGCGGCGAGGAAGATCAGAAACGAAGTGCGGGTGAAGTTGACCGGGCCGACGCTGAACCAAGGCTCCTTGTACTCGAAGAGAATGTTGACGTTGTCGGGAGCGCAGATGACCTCGTTCTCGACATCGCACTCGTGGTGCTCGACTGCCCAAAGCAGCGTCGTCAGCCTGCCCAATCCAGGTTCCTTTCTCGCCCCCGCATCACTGCGATCGCTTCCAGCGTGACCAGCACCAGGTAGCAGACCACAGCCGAGATTCCGAACGCCACCCTGTCGATCTCGACAAAGCGCACCACCAACAGCATCGTCCCGGCGATGAGGGCCATACGAAGAACGAAGCCGACCAGGGCGGCGGCATGATACATAGTGAGGGAGTGCCGAATCGCCAGGCTGAGGACCTTCCCGGCCAGATAGAAGTTGATCACTACCACAGCCAGGCCGAGGGCGGCGGCGATGGATCCTTCTCCTCCGGCCAGCAACCAGCCGAGGGCCAGAACCGGCAGCACCAAGAACACCGCCCGGGAGATCATGTGGCGGGCCATGATCGCTTCGACCGGAACCGCGGCCGAAGGTGGTGCTGGCTTCATGGGCGCCGCCGTTCGATCGAATCGATGGCCTTCGACTGTCTCCACATGGTCATGAACCCGGCATAGGAGCCGGCCAGGATTCCCACCACCACCAGCCAGGGCCGGGTGTCGAGCCAGAGATCGGCGAGATAGCCGAGCAGCGTTCCGGAGAGGATCGATCCCAGGAAGGATCCCGACATAGCCCACCCCTGAGCCGAGTCGTTGCTCTCCTGCTTCCTCGTTGCTGGGCGGCTGTCCGTGTCGCTCATCTTGTGAATCTTTTCACAAACTCTAGCAGCTTCCTGCGACCCAGGGTCGCAACGGTGGTACAGCAACGGTTGTGGCCCACAGACTGAGGCGCGCTCTCAGACGTGACCCGAGAAATCGGATGGATAGGGGGGAAACGTCTGGGCCAGATCCCGAACCCGCTTCTCCACCACGGACAACTCCGCCTCGTCCTCGCCCGCCCGGAGGGCCTGGGCGATGAGGCTGGCGATCTCCTGTGCCTCCCCCTCCCCCATCCCCATCGTGGTCATGGCCGGGGTTCCGATCCTGAGCCCCGAGGCGCGATATGGGGGACGAGGATCGTTGGGGATGGTGTTGAAGTTGAGGGTGATGCCGACCCGGTTGAGCCGGCCGGCGGCCTCCTTCCCGGTCAGGTCTTCGTCGACCGAGCGCAGATCGATCAGGAAGAGATGGTTGTCCGTGCCTCCCGACACCACCCTCACCCCTTCCTCCTGGATCTGATTGGCCATCGCCCGGGCATTGCGCACGATTTGATGGGCGTATTCAGCAAAGGCAGGGGTGGAAGCCTCCTGAAAGCAGACGGCTTTGGCGGCGATCTGGCTCATGATCGGTCCGCCCTGAGCATTGGGGAACACCGCCTTATCGATGTCGGCTGCAAAGTTCGACTTGGCAAGGATCATGCCGCCGCGAGGGCCGCGCAACGCCTTGTGGGTAGTGCCGGTGACGACATCGGCATGCGGGACCGGGCTGGGATAGGCCCCTCCGGCGACCAGGCCGATGAAGTGAGCGGCATCGACCATGAAGATGGCGTCGATGTCGTCGGCAATACGCCGGAATCCTTCGTAGTCGAGCGTGCGGGAGTAGGCGGAGTAGCCGGCGAGGACGATTTTGGGCCGGTGCTCTTTGGCGAGTCGTTCCACCTCGGACATGTCGATGGTCTCGGTCTCGGGATCGACGCCGTAGGCGACGAAGTTGTAATAAAGGCCCGAGAAGTTGACCGGCGAGCCGTGGGTGAGATGCCCGCCCTGGTCGAGGCGCATCCCCAGCACCGTGTCTCCGGGCTTGATCAATGAGAAGTAAACCCCCATGTTGGCCTGGGCGCCGGAGTGGGCCTGGACGTTGGCATGCTCAGCACCGAAGAGCGCCTTGGCCCGCTCGATGGCCAGGGACTCCATCTCGTCGACGACCTCACAGCCCTCGTAGTAACGACGACTGGGATATCCCTCGGCGTACTTGTTGGTGAAGACGGAGCCGGAGGCCGCCATCACCGCCGGCGAAGCGAAGTTCTCCGACGCGATGAGTTGGATGTGGGTGTTCTGCCGCTCAACATCCCGACGGATCAAGCGGGCGATTTCGGGGTCGACCGCTTCGATCGGCCGGGTGTCAATCATCGGAGGCGAGGATAGGGGAAGCGAACAGACTTCAAACTTCAGACGTCAGACTTCAGATTCCGAGGTCGAGAGGGCCCGGGCGGAGAAGAACGGGCTCGTCGGAGCGCACATCGATGGTTGTGCTGGCCTCGCCCCCTCGGGCCTCCCCCGCCAGGTAGAAGGGCACGTCGATGCCGAACACTGACGCCGCTTCAACGTCGTTAAGAGTTTCGGCGCCCCCAGAGCGGTTGGCGCTGGTGACCGCCAAGGGCCCGGAGACGGCGAGCAATTCGAGGGCCGTCTCGTGATCGGGCACTCGAACTGCCAGCGATGAGGCGTCTCCCACCCCCGGGGGCCAAGACTTCTTCGGGCGGGCAACCAGATTCAAGGGTCCGGGCCAATGGAGACTCGCCCAAAGGCGGGCGTACTCTGGTAGCTCGACTGCCTCCAGCGCGGTTTCCAGGTCTGCCACGAGCAAACCGATTGGTTGCTCGAGGCTACGACCCTTGAGGGCGAACACTCGGACAACGGCCTGAGGATGGCGAGGGTCGGCTCCGATTCCATAGACCGTGTCGGTGGGGAGCCCGATCACGTCTCCGGCTCGCAGGTGGCTGAGGGCAAGATCAATCAATCGTCACCATCGCAAAGCGGTCCTTTCCATATTGATCCTGATGGATCTGAACACGGTGATGGCTGCGGAGGTAGGGGCCTTGCATCTCCCCGATCTCGATCCAGGCCTCACCTCCCCGGACGACCCAGTCGCCAACGCCGTCGAGGAGTCGATCGATGATCTCGGTACCCTCCGGCCCCGCCACCAAGGCGGACCGGGGCTCCTGCCTCACATCTTCGGGAAGCAGCTCCCACTCGTCTTCGGACACGTACGGAGGGTTGGCGACCAGGAGGTCGACCCTGCCGCGCAAGTCGCCTGGCAAGGCCCCAAAGAGATCGCCGGAGTGCCACTCGATATCGAGCCCCAGGCGATGGGCGTTCTCGCGGGCAACGGCCAATGCATCGACAGAAGAGTCGGTGGCCACGACGCGGGATTGCGGCCAGGCCGCCTTCAGAAACAACGCCACGGCTCCCGAGCCCGTGCAGAGATCGACGACCAGTCCCGGTTGCGAGTGCCTGTGGACGACCAGATCGGCGAGGTATTCGGTCTCCGGGCGTGGAATCAGGACCCGGTCATCTACCGCGAGGGTCAGCGGCCCAAAGTCGGCCGTGCCCTCGAGGTATTGGAGCGGGCGGCCTCGCGACCGCATTGCGACGAGGTCCTGTAAAGGTCGTTCGGGAGTGGCAATTGCTGCCAGGCGACGCATTTCGTGCGCCGGAATCACGGCGCGCGCTGGCCTTCGTCGTTAACGTTGCGCCCGGCCATCGGAACCACACGGAGGGAAAATGACCGATCCGGTAACGCCGCCACCCGACCCTATGCCACCGGTTGAACCGAGCGCCCCGCCGCCACCGGTCGAACCCATGCCCGCTGCGCCCGCGCCGGTGCCAGCGGCCAGCGGAGCTGGCCGGCCGGCCGACGTCGGTCCCCGTTTCCTGGCAAGGCTCATCGACCACATTCTGTTGGGCATCGTGACCAGCGTCATCATCGTCCCTCTCCTCATCGCCAGCGCCTTCAGCGGCGTCGGAACAGGCAGCTCCTTTGGTTTTGGCTTCGACTTTGGCGTGGGGAGTTTGATCGCCTCGATCGTGACGGCCGTCATCACCATCGGTTATTTCGCCCTGATGGAATCGAACATGGGTCAAACCGTGGGAAAGATGGCGTTGAGCCTGCGGACCGAGGGTCCCGGGGGCGGCAAACCGACCCTGGAACAGGCGCTCAAGCGCAACGCCTGGTATGCCCTGGCCATCATCCCCTTCCTCGGGGGTCTGGCCCAGCTCGCCATCATCATCTATATCGCCGTCACCATCAGCCAGTCGGCAGCCAAGGTCGGCTGGCACGACACGTTCGCCGGCGGCACCAGGGTGGTCACAACCAAGTAAACGAATTGTTCTGAGGGCTGGCAGATAGGTAGGGGCGTCCCGTCAACCCTGGGTTCGCATCGCCTCGACCAGTTCGTCGAGGTCACCCTCGAGGACCTGGTCGAGGCGGCGCACGGTGAGACCGATCCGGTGATCGGTGACCCTTGACTCTTTGAAGTTGTAGGTCCTGATCTTCTCCGAACGGCCGCCGGTTCCCACCTGGGCCCGGCGAGCACCCGAGAGCTCGGCCTGTTGCTCTTCCATCTTCATCTGATAGAGGCGCGCCCGGAGTATCCGAAACGCTTTCTCCTTGTTCTGGAGCTGGCTCTTTTCGTCCTGGCAGGAGACGACAAGCCCGGTGGGAACGTGGGTGAGACGCACCGCCGAGTCGGTGGTATTGACCGACTGGCCCCCGGGCCCGGTTGATCGGAAAACGTCGACGCGGACGTCGTTGGGATCGACCTCCACCTCCACGTCGGTCGCCTCCGGAAGGACCGCCACCGTTGCCGTCGAGGTGTGGATCCGACCCTGGGCCTCGGTCTTGGGAACCCGCTGCACCCGGTGCACTCCCCCCTCGTATTTGAACCGCGAGTAGGCCCCCTTGCCCTTGACCGCCACCGTGACCCGGGAAAAACCGCCGGCCTCCGATTCTGAGTTCTCCATCGGCTCGGTTCGGAATCCATGGCGATCGGCATATTTCTCGTACATGCGGAGCAGATCACCGGCCCAAATCGCTGCTTCGTCTCCCCCGGCGGCGGCCCGGATTTCGACGATGACGTCCTTTTGGTCGTCGGGATCGGCGGGATTGAGCTCGGCCCGAATGAGCGAGGCCAATTCGGTCGCCTCTTCCTTTTTCTCCTTAGCCATGACCGCGAACTCGGGCTCGGAGCCGGAAAGGGCCTCGGCCTCTTGCAGGTCGGCCAGAGCCGCCCGGTAGCGACGGAAGAGGTCGACGGGGTTAGCCAGTTCCGAGTGACGCCGACCTAGCTCGGCGTAGTCGCTGCTTCCAGCAGCCATTTCCTGCTCGACCTCAGCCAAGGCGTGCTCCATCTCCACGAGCCGTTCGAACAGACCGGTCTCGAGGGGTTCGTCGGCCATCAGTGAACGGCGCGCGCGGCCAGGGAAGCCTCGGGCACCGGCCCCCGCCGCAATATCTCCTCCACCTGCTCAGCCTCGAGCGAAGAAAGAAGTGACGCCACCGCCACCTCGATCTGATCCTGCTCCGGCACCCGCGTGGTGAGGCGTTGCAGCCAAAGACCGGGCGCCGCCAGGAATCGACCCCAACGGGTTTCCTGGTGTTTACCCGAAGCCTTGAGGATCTCGTAGGAAATCCCGGCAATGAGGGGGATGCCGACCAACCGGCTGAGGATGAGAAGGGGCCAAGGCAAGCGGCCCAGGAGGCCGAAAATGACAATTGCCAGAATCATCACGATCAGAAGGAAGCTGGTTCCGCAGCGTGGGTGCTCGGGCCGGTAGCGGCTGACCCGGTCGATCGAGAGCGGATCCCCGGCCTCGTAGGCGTGGATCGACATGTGCTCGGCGCCGTGATAGGCAAAAACCCGGCGAATCTCTTCTGACCGGCCCAACAACCAGAGGTATCCGAGGAAGATCCCCAGTTGGATGAATCCCTCGATGGCGGCGTAGACGAAGGAGCGGTCCTGGGTCAGGAAGCGAGCCGCCACTGTCGGCACGATCACGAAGAGCCCAACGAAGAAGGCGAGCGCCAGCGTCATTGAGCCGGCGATCTGGCCCTTGGTCAATTCCTTTTCATCCTCGCCGACGGACTTCTGCGCCGACCATGACAAGGCCCTGAAGCCGATGCTGAGTGACTCCCCCAACACCAACATGCCTCGAACGAAGGGCACGTTCGCCCAGGCCGAGCGGGAGGTCAATCGCGGCAGGTGATGACGGATCGACTCGATCGCTCCGTCAGGCTTGCGAACCGCCACCGCCCACGCGGTGGGAGCGCGCATCATCACCCCTTCGAGGACTGCCTGACCACCGACCGTCAGCGCCGTCAGTGGCGATTCCGGCATCAGCTGCTGCGGGCCTCGCCCTTCTTCTTGCGGTAGTCGGTGGTTCCGTAGCGCTTCTGGAACTTCTCCACCCGACCCCCGGAGTCGACCAGCTTCTGGCGACCCGTGAAGAAGGGATGACAGTCGTTGCAAAGCTCAACGTGCATCTCACCGGGTTTGGTCGAGCGCGTGGTGAAGCGGTTCCCGCAGGAACAGATCACCGTGGTCTCGCCGTAGGTGGGGTGAATATCGGCTCTCATCAAAATCTCCTCTTTCATTCTTGCGTAGAAATGGGGCCCATTAATGGGCCCATTCCAACGCAAGAATCGTTAGCTGCCCGACGACTTGGCTACTTCGGCCAGGAACTCTTCGTTCGACTTCGAGTTCTTCAGCCGGTCTATCAACAACTCGAGGGCGGCCCCTGATTCCAGGGCGAGGAGGACCCGGCGAAGCTTCCACACCTGGGCCAGTTCCTTGCGATCGAAGAGGAGCTCTTCCTTTCTTGTCCCCGAGGCCTCGATGTCGAGGGCGGGGTAGATGCGCTTGTCGGCCAGCTTGCGGTCGAGGCGAACCTCCATATTGCCGGTGCCCTTGAACTCCTCGAAGATGACCTCGTCCATCTTCGAACCGGTCTCCACCAGTGCCGTGGCGAGGATGGTCAGAGATCCGCCCTCCTCGATATTGCGGGCGGCTCCGAAGAAGCGCTTGGGGGGATAGAGAGCGGTTGAATCGACACCACCGGAGAGAATCCGACCCGACGCCGGGGTCGCCAGGTTGTGAGCCCGGGCCAACCGGGTGATCGAGTCGAGGAGGATCACCACATCGGTTCCGGTCTCCACCAGTCGCTTGGCGCGCTCGATGGCGAGGTCGGACACTTGAGTGTGCTCCTCGGCGGGACGGTCGAAGGTCGAGTAGATCACCTCACCCTTGACCGAACGCTGCATGTCGGTCACCTCTTCGGGTCGCTCGTCGACGAGGACAACCATGAGATGGCACTCAGGATTGTTGGTGGTGATCGATTGGGCGATCTCCTTCAACACCGTTGTCTTGCCAGCCTTGGGCGGGGAGACGATCAGACCGCGTTGACCCTTTCCGATCGGGGCGATGAGGTCGATGATTCGGGTAAGAACTCCGTTCGATTTGCCGTCAATCTCCAGGCGGAGGCGTTCGTCGGGAAAGAGCGGCGTGAGCTGTTCGAAGCGGGGCCGACGGGCAGCTTCTTCGCTTGACATTCCGTTGACAGTGTCGATCCGGATGAGGGCCGGGAACTTCTCCTGTGCCCGCGCCGGTCGGATGGGGCCTTCCACCAGATCCGCCTTGCGAAGGCCGAACTTGCGCACCTGGCCCGCCGAGACGTAGACGTCGCGATCACCGGGCAGGTAACCGGTCACCCGGAGAAAACCGTATCCCTCCGGGAGGATGTCGAGGTATCCCTCGCGAACCTCGAGATCGCCTTCAGGAATCTGTTCGTACTGGTAGTCACGCTCACGGCTCCCCTGGCCGCCCTGGCCACCTCCACCGCGGCGGCGGCGGCGACGGCGATTGCCGCGGAAGTCGTCGCGGTCGAAACCCTCGCCGTCGGGCTCGTCGATCTCGATTCCCGTCGCCTGGATCACCGGCTCATCGGATCCCTCATCAGAATCGTCAGGACGCGGAGCTTCTCCGTTCTCGGAGCGGGTTCTGACCGCGGGAAGATCGACGGAGGCCGCTTCGGCATCCTCTTCGGTGATGCCACCGGCAGCCATCAGGGCGCTGATCAGTTTCGACTTCTGCAGTCCGTCGGCTTCGACTCCGACTGCCTCGGCGATCTCGCGCAATTCGTTGATCGACTTGTTTTGCAGTTGCGCTCGTGTGCTCATTTTCTCGCTCGTGTCGAGGGGAAGGCCACTCCCAGCGCAGGTAGTTGGTTAGTCGGGTAATCGGCCGATCTGACCGAGCCCTTTACCCAGACAGGAACCCACAACCAGTGGGAGGTTGACCAACGGCATGCCCGCTCCTCAGAGGCGGGCGGTGAAGTGAATAGTAGCAGCCAACTCGAATACGCAAATCATTCGATCGACCCCTTCTGCCCATCGCGCAGGATCGGGGCCAGAGAAGCGAAGTCGTTGGGGATCGAATAGAGGCGCTCGGGATCGGTGAGTACGTGGGCGAAGCTGAGCTCGGGTTCCGGCTGGATCCCGGTGGCCGCGGCAATCGCGGGGGCGAATTTGGTTGGATCGGCCGTCGCTAGCAACACCTGCTCGACCCCTAGGCGTCGGTGGTCGTTGCCAGCCAGCCAGGCCAATGCAGTGTGGGGATCGAGGAGTCTTTTCTCTGTTTCGTAGACCGCCTTGATCGCCGCCAGGATCTGGCCGTCGTCGAACCAGGAAGCCGCAAACTCATCGGCAACCTCGCGGTGGAGCGCGGTCGGAAGCTCGACCCGACCATTGGAGCGAAGTTCTTCCTGCCAAGCCCGCACCTGATCGGGATCCCGGTCGGCTAGCTCGAAGAGATACCTTTCGAGATTTGAAGGGATCTGAATATCCATCGAAGGGGCCAGGGTGGGCGTCACCTGCTCGACAGAGAAAACCCCCCGGTCGACCCAATCGAAAAGCCCATGATTGGCGTTGTTGGCGATGACGAGCCGGCCGACTGGGGCTCCCATCCGGGCCGCCGCCCAGCCGGAGAAGACGTTCCCGAAATTCCCCGTGGGGACGACGAAATCGGCCCCAGGAACCCGGTTGGCGGTCCAAATGTAATAGGCCGCTTGGACGACGATCCGGGCAAAGTTGATCGAGTTCATGGCCACCAGATCCAGCCGAAGCGACTCGTCGGCAAAGGCTCTTTTGACCAGATCCTGACAGTCGTCGAAGGTTCCCTCGACGGCCACGGCGCGGACGTTGGGGTCTTTCACGGTCGTCATTTGTCGACGCTGGAATTCTGAGACCCGATCCTTCGGATAGAGCACCACCACCTCGATGTGCTTAGCCCCCCGGCCGGAGGCGATGGCGGCCGAGCCTGTATCTCCCGAGGTAGCCACCAGGACCGTCACCCGCCGTTCCTGTATCGCCAGGGCAAGTTCGAAGAGCCGTCCCAACACCTGAAGGGCATGATCTTTGAAGGCCAGGGTCGGGCCCCAGAAGAGCTCGAGAAGGTAGCGGCCGTCGGAAAGCTGGCTTAAGGGCGCCACCTCAGGGTGGCGGAAGCCGGCAAATGAGTCCCGGGCCAGATCGTGCGCCTTTCCCGCCAGTGGGCTGTCGGCGAGAAACGTCTCCAAAGCGTTTGCGACCGTCTCGGGATACGTCGATCCCAGCTCGAGCCGCGGCCACACCTCCGGCACGTAAAGGCCCCCGTCGGGTGCGAGGCCGCCGAGGAGGATCTCATAGAAGCTGGGGCGACCTCGGTCACCCCGAGTGGATACGAACCTCATCGGGAGCTACTCGACCCCCAACACCCTTATGGTCGCCGCCACCTGCTTGACGACGCGCAGTCCGCGGAGTTGGTCGACCGCCGCCTGGTGATCGCGTTCGGCCGCTTCATGGGTGATCAGGATCACAGTCGCCTCGTCGCCGCGTCCATCCTGTCGGACCGAGGCGATCGACACCTGGTTCTCCCCGAACGCCGAAGCGATCGAGGCCAGCACCCCGGGACTGTCGGAGACCTCGAGCCGCAAGTAATAGCGACTCGCCACTTTCGCCATGTCCGCGACTGCCCCCGCTCCCACGATCACTCGCGGGGTCACCTGGGCTCCGGCGAGTAATTCCCGCGAGGCATCGATCACGTCCCCGAGCACGGCCGTGGCGGTGGGCTCGCCCCCGGCGCCGGGGCCGGAGAAGAGGAGTTGGCCGATGGCAGGGCCCTCAACGAAGACGGCGTTTGTGGCTCCTCGAATCGAGGCCAGGGGGTGGGAGAGAGGGACGAGGGCAGGGTGGACCCGAACCGAGATCCCCTCTGGTAGGGATTCGGCGGTGGCCAGCAGCTTGATCACATAACCGAGCTCGCGGGCAAACGCGATCTCGGTAATTTGAAGCTCATCGATCCCCCGCCGATAGACCGTCTCGGCGTCCGCCCAGACCCCAAACGCCAGACCGCCGAGAATGACTGCCTTGGCGGCAGCATCTGCCCCCCCAACGTCCGCGGTCGGATCGGCTTCGGCGAAGCCCAAGCGTTGGGCTTCGGATAAAGCGTCTTCGTAGGAAGATCCGTCTTCGGCCATCGCCGACAGGATGTAATTGGTCGTCCCGTTGACGATCCCGATCACCCTGGTGAGCTTCTCTCCGGCCAGGGACTCGGTCAGCGGTCTGATGAGGGGTATGCCGCCTCCCACCGCCGCCTCAAAGAGAAGGGAGACGCCTTTTCCGGCGGCAATCTCGAAGAGTTCGGGGCCTTCTGCGGCCAGGAGCTCCTTGTTGGCGGTGACTACCGGTTTGCCCGCCTGCAGGGCGCGTCGAACCAAGGATCCGGCGGGTCGTCGTCCCCCCAAAAGCTCGACCACCAGATTGACGTCAGGATCGTCCACTACCTCCTCGACATGGGTCGTGGCATAGGAGGCCGGAAAGAGCCGGGGGCGCTCGGTGTCGCGGATCGCGATCTTGACAAGCTCGAGGTCGAGGCCCGTCTTCTGCAGGATCGCCTGCCGATCAGAAAGGAGTCGACGCGCCAGCGTGCCTCCGACCACTCCGCCGCCCAGGATTCCGATTCCGACAGCCATCTGCGGGGCGATGGTATGCCTTGTTCGGAGTTCGTTAGCCTGCGATCGATGGCGAAGCTCCCTCCCTTCGGCACCGTATTCGCACCCCAAATGGCAGTCGCCAACTTTGAGGGAAATGAATTTGGTGCCTGGGAGATGGAGAAGACGGCCGACTTCTCGCTTCATCCCGCCGCTCACGTGTTCCATTACGGGAGCGCTTGCTTCGAGGGCTTGAAGGCTCATCGGGGCCTCGACGGCTCGGCCCGAATCTTTCGGCTCGATGCCCATGCCGCCCGGTTGGTTCAAAGCGCAGAGCTTCTTTGCCTGCCGCCCCCACCCGTGGAAATGACGATGGCCATGGTCGAAGAAGTTGTTCGGACGAATCGAGACGAGATACCCGAACCACCCGGAAGCCTCTATCTGCGCCCAACCCTTGTCGGCACCGAGGCCAACATCGGCGCCGCGGCTCACCCGCCCGAATCTGGTCTCTACTTTGTTATCGCCTCGCCGGTTGGCGACTACTTCTCAGGTGGAATCAGGCCTCTGCGGATCCTGATCGAGGAGGAAGCGCGGCGCTCCACCGAAGGGTTCGGAATGGCCAAAACCGGTGGCAACTATGCCTCGGCTTTGAGGACCGTGGTGGCGGCGAGGGAAGATCTGGGTGCCGACCAGGTCCTTTTCGCCCCCAACGGCCTGGTCGAAGAAACCGGGGCGTCGAACTTTCTCCTCATCTCAGATGACGTCGTCGTCACCGCCCCCCTGAGTGGATCATTCCTGCATGGGGTCACCCGCGATTCCACGCTCCGCCTCGCCGAGCGGCTCGGGTACCGGGTGGAGGAGCGGCCATTGCCGGTGCGGGAGGTGCTCGAGTGGGAGGGAGAGGCAGCCCTCTCGGGCACCGCCGCCGTTCTCTCCGGCGTCGGGACTTTCATTCACAAGGGTGAGGAGATCACCATCGGGGGCGGCGAGGTTGGCGCCAACACCTTGCGGCTTCGAAAGGCATTGGCCGACATCCACACCGGGGCCGGGGACGATCCCTTCGGTTGGGTGCGAGTCGTCTAGCCCTAGAAAAGCGGCGCCCTCGGCGGGATTCGAACCCACGCACCTGGCTCCGGAGGCCAGCGCTCTATCCCCTGAGCTACGAGGGCGGGATGCCCGAATTGTACCGGTCAGCGGGGGGCCGCCCTCAGGCTTCCTCGACGCCCTCGGTATCATTCCGAGATGCCGCGAGCAATGTGGAAAGGCGCCGTCTCATTTGGTCTGGTGACGATTCCGGTTGGCATGTACACCGCCACGGAATCGAAGACCCCCAAGTTCAAAATGCTGCGGGAGAGCGATCACTCGCCGATTCGCTATAAGCGGGTCGCCGAGTCCGATGGCGAGGAGGTCGCCTGGGAAGAGATCGTCAAGGGCTACGAAGTTGAGAAGGGGAAGTACGTCGTCTTCACCGATGAGGAGTTAGAGGCTGCCGCCGCCGGCGATCGCAATCGCCTGGTCGATGTGGTCCAGTTCGTCGACGAGGACGAGATCGATCCGATCTATTACAAGTCCTCCTACTACCTGGCACCGGAAAAGACCGGAGCCAAGGCCTACCGCATCCTTCTCGATGCCCTGGTTTCAAAGCAGCGAGTCGGTCTCTGCAAGGTTTCAATCCGCGACAAGCAGCAACTCGCCACCATTCGCGCCAAGGACGGAGTGCTGGTGATGGAGACGATGTACTGGCCGGATGAGATTCGCGAGGCCGAGTTCGAGGAGTTAGACGGCGATGCCGATGTCCGCCCCGAAGAGGTGAAGATGGCCGAAATGCTGATCGATGGCCTCACTGCCCCCTTCGAGGTGGCGGATTATCAGGATCTGACCAGGCAGGCAATCGAGGAAGCGGCCCAGAAGAAGATCGAAGGTGAGGAGATCGTCGCTCCCGAGGCACCCGAGCCCACCAAGGTGGTCGATCTCCTGGAGGCGCTCAAGGCCAGTGTCGAAGCCACCAAGAAGCGCAAAGCCGGATAAGACAAAAGACGAGAACGACTCAGGACGTCAGATCGAAGTCTGGGGCCTCTGATTCCCAAGTGACTTCGCGAGGAGCAATGTCGTCGACGAGCCCTTTGTAGACCGGGGCTCGCAGACGCCGATAGGGGGTCCATTCCCGATATTCGATTCGGGCCACCAGCGTCGGCTCAACCCAAACGGGCTGGCCGGGCAGATCGACACGTTCGGCGAACGGCGAGGTGGGACGCTCGCTGGCTTTCAGGATCGGCAGCAGCGTCCGCAGCGAACGTTCGTCGAGACCCGAGCCCGCCGCCCCCGCTACCAGCAATTCGTTGCCTCGATAGAGGCCGACAATCAATGATCCGAATGACCCCGCCCGTCCCCCTTCGCCCCGCATATAGCCTCCCACCACCGCCCGCAGCTGTGATCGGGCAACGACTTTGCGCCAGTCGGCCGACCGCCGACCCGGTTGGTAACGCGAGCCCGACTTCTTGCCGACGACGCCCTCGAGTCCGGCATCCTTCACCGCCTCGAAGAGGGCGACGCCTTCTCCCCGGGTGGGATCGGCACGGATGATCGGCCCATCTATTTGCAGCGCCCCGAGCAGGTCCCAGCGATCCTCGAGAGGAAGCGACGTCACGTCCTTTTCGAGATAAAGCAGGTCGAAGACCACCAGCTGAGATGGTGCCAGCCCCAGTTGGAAGAACGATGGCTTGCCGTCGGAACCGACGGCGACGATCTCTCCATCGATAACCGCTGGAACCGAGGTTCGCAGACCGAGCAGGTCGGGGTAGCGGCCGCCAAGGTCCTTGCTGTTTCGGGAGCGGAGCAAAACTCGCTTGTCATCGGTGTAGGCCAGACAGCGGAACCCATCCCACTTGAGATCGAACCACCAGTCGTCTGAGTCGAAGGCTTTCGGCCAGGCGGTGGCGAGCATCGGCTGGTAGACGGTGGTCATAAGTTTCGACGGGGTCAGGCGTCGTTTAGCGCCTCTGCCACCAGACGATTGACGAGCGCTCCGTCGACCTCATCCTTGTGCTCCTTCATGATCTGGCCGATCACGCGCCCAGAGGCCTTGGGATCCCCGGCCACCCCGAGCTCGGCGATGGCATTAGAAACCAGCGCTGCAGTCGACTCCGCGTCGAGTTTCTTTGGTAGCCAGCGACTCAGATACTCGACCTCCCACCCCAGCTTTTCCGCCATCGCCGCCCCGCGCTCGCCGGCTCCCTCGAATTCACCTTTGGCCTTTTCCATCTTCTTGGCGTAGGCCGCGATGACCCTTCGATAGAGAGCGTCGTCGATGTCACCCTTGAAACCCGGAGCGGAGCGAGCCAGAGTCACTTCGGTTTCGATCATGCGAATCACATCACGTCGCCGAGCGTCGCGGGCCTTCATGGCGTCTTTGAGTTCGGCGTTGAGCTCTTCCTTGATTGTCATGTCGTGATCCTCTCGGCGAGGGCTGCGGCCATCAGGCCGGGGTGGTCGGTAATGATGGCTCCAACCCCGAGTTTGGCCAATGCCGGGATGAGGGTGGGATCATTTACGGTCCACACCGCCACGATGAGGCCGGCGGCGACCGCACGTTTGGTCTCCTCGGGCTGCGACAGTGCCAGCTCCCAGTTCGGCACCAAAGTACCGTGGCCCTGGTGAAGGGCGTGGACGGTGGCATCGGCCACGCTCCCTCCAACATCGATCAATAAACCGGTGGCTACCTTCGGATTTTGGATCCGAATCTCGTCGACCGTCGGCCAGAAAAAGCAGGTCAACAAATCGCCCGGTCGCGCCCGGTCGGCGGTTTCCATTGCCAACCCATGGTCCTCTTCGAACCCGTAGTCGCCGGGAAAGTTCTTGATTTCAAGATTTAGCGGTGTCGACACTTCCGCCAAAACCAGATCCAGGGTGGGTGCATCCCCCCCGTCGGCGACAGGGTCGTGAGACAAAACGAGCGTGCCAGAAGGGTGGCGTCGAATGTCGACCTCCACCATCGCCGCCACTTCCGCCGCCGCCTTGATTCCCTCGAGGGAGTTGTCTGGATACCGGGTGGGCCAGCCTCGGTGGCCGATCACCAACATGCCCCGCTTTCTGGAGGTCATCTCCAGAAATCCAAAGGCGAAATCGATTGCGGGTCACCCGAGCCATGAGTACCGTGCAGACTGATCAATCGACAAAACCCTTATTCACTAGTTCTGGTCGAACTTGTGAAACCGTTCACAAAGGACCCTGAATGACCACCACCACTCTCACTATCACCACCGAATGGAGGGACCTCGCCGCCTGCCGGGACTCGGAGCCGAGTCTGTTCTTCCCCATCGGCAGCACCGGGCCGGCCATCGAACAAATCGCCGCCGCCAAACAGATCTGCGCCGTCTGCTCGGTGCAAGAGGACTGTCTGCAGTACGCCCTCGAGTCGAATCAAGAGTCGGGAGTCTGGGGCGGTTTCGCCGAAGACGAACGCCGACGTCTTCGCAAGCGCTGGCTGGCAGAGCGCCGACGCCGGGCCGGCTAAGACTTCATCCCCCGCTCCGGGCAAATCCCACCTGTCGGGAGTCGCTCTCCTGGTCGATTTCGACGTAGGCCACTTTTTCCAGGGGCACACCAATGAGGCGGCTCTTGGTGTCTTCGAACCAGAGGATGCTCTTTCCGGTGCTGTAAGCCTCCTCGAGGACTGTCTTGATCGATTCCGCCGAGTCGGCTTCGAGTTCGATCACGCGATTGGTGTCAGCGACACCAATTTTGACAAGCAAGCCATCTCCTCCGTGGACGAACCGACCGGGAATCGTAGACCTCTCCATCCCTGACCCCTTCCTTCCCGGGAGGGCGGGTCGTAAGCTCGATCCCATGAGGCGGCGGCTGGGGCTCGTCATCATCCTCGGGGCCTTGATCGGCGCCACCATCATTTTGCATCGGCTGGCCAGAGTGTTCCCGGTCTCGGCCATGGCCGATGGTCCGTTGGAGGTGGCGCTGGGCTCGGCAACTCGCCTGCTCGGCCTGACAATCTCCTACTGGCTCCTCGGGTCGACGCTTTTGTACTTGCTAGCTTCGCTGGCCCGAATCCCCCAGCTCCTCAAGGCGATCTCACCTCTGACATGGCGACCGCTGCGTCGCTTGATCGACGGTGGTTTGGCTTCGACTGTCGCCATCGCGGTGGCCCTTCCGGTCTACGCCTCGGTCGCCCCCGGGTATGTCCCGATCCCAGCGTCGGACCCGCCGGCGGAACCATCGGCTACCACCCTGGTCATCGAGACCACAACCACGATTGCGGACCCGTCGGTTTCGCCTCCCATCGGGATCCTCTATCTCCCGATCGAGCCCCTCCCGGCCACCTCGGTCGCCACTCTTTCGAGCACGGCGGAGGCCGAGCACGTGGTGGTGATGCCGGGAGACAACATGTGGCTCCTGGCCGAACGTCGACTCGGCGACCTGCTGGGCCGCCCGGCCGCAGATCACGAGGTAGCACCGTACTGGCTGGCAGTGATCGGAGCCAACAAGGACCGGATCCGATCCGGTGATCCCGACCTCATTTTTCCCGGTGAGGTCCTGGTCTTGCCGGCCTGGGACCTCGGCTGACGCGCCGAACAGGAATCAGGTGTTGTCGCCGAGGAAGATCTCGGACACCGAGCTCTCGGTGAAAATGGCGTGGACCGCCTCCGCCAGGATGGAGGCGATCGAAAGAACCTTGATCTTGTCGAGCCGTAACGCGTCGTCGGGCACCGGCAAGGTGTTGGTGACAATTACCTCTTCCACCGCGGAGTTCTTGATCCGATCGATGGCAGGCTCGGAAAAAATGGCATGGGTGGCCGCGATCCTTACCGAGAGCGCTCCCTGATCTCGGACCAGGTCAGCCGCGTTCGTCACCGTCCCGGCAGTGTCCACCATGTCGTCGACGATGATTGCGTGCCGACCCTTGACATCTCCGGCCAGCTCGTGAGCGGCGGAGACATTATGAGTGTCCGGTTCCCTCCGTTTGTAGACGAAGGCCACAGTCCCGTCGAGACGGCGAGCGTACTTCTCGGCCCGCTTCACACCACCGGCATCCGGGGAGATGATGGCCGTGGGCCCTGAGATCCGCTCCCGAAGGTAGTCAGTGATGATGGGCAAGGCGGTGAGGTGGTCGAAGCTAGGAACGAAGCCCTGCAACTGTCCCGAGTGAAGATCGACGGAAACGATGCGATCGGCGCCCGCCGTGACGAAGAAGTCACCGATCATCCGGGCCGTGATCGGTTCTCGGGGAAGTACCTTCTTGTCCTGTCGCGAATATCCATAGAACGGCATCACCGCCGTGATTCGGCGCGCCGAAGCGCGGCGCAGAGCGTCGATGATGATGAAGTGCTCCATGATGTTCTCGTTGATCGGAGCCGAATGGCTCTGGATCACGAAGCAATCGGCGCCGCGCACGCTCTCGATGGGACGGTCGTAGATCTCACCATTAGCGAATGTGGAGCGATGCAGTTGGCCGATCCGGACCCCGAGGATGTCTGCGACCTCCTCGGCTAGAGGTAGGTTCGCCCCGCCCGTGAAGAGCATCATCCGGTTGCGGCTTACGACGTCCATCTAGTCCTCGGACCTGCGATTTCGATAACGGGCTGCGAGCTTTTGAGCGTAGTCGGGGATCTCTTTTTGCGGAGAACGCTCGACGGCCAGCGCCCCCGGCGGGACGTCGTTGGTGATGACCGATCCCGCTCCGGTCACGGCCCGGTCGCCAATTTCGACCGGGGCGATGAACATGGTGTCAGAGCCGACGAAGACATCCTCGCCGATGGTGGTCGGTAGCTTCTCGTAGCCGTTGTAGTTGCAGGTAATGGTTCCGGCACCGATGTTGGTTCGGGCTCCCACTGTGGCATCGCCCAGATAGGACAAGTGAGGGACCTTCGCACCCTCGCCTACCGACGTGTTCTTCATCTCGACAAAGGTTCCCGCTTTCGATCGGGCCGCCAGCACGGTTCCGGGTCGAAGCGAGGCGAAAGGACCGACTTCGACTTCCTCTCCCACCCGCGCCTTTCTCAGAACGGAGTACCAAACCCGGCTCCCGGGCCCGATTTCGGAATCCACTGCATAGACGTCGGGACCTATCACCGCTCGCTCGGAGACCACGGTGTTGCCCTCGAGGTGGACACCGGGATAGAGGCGGACGCCAGGGGCCAGAGTGACCGAGGCGTCGATGTAGACCCGGTCCGGGTCCTGCATCCAGACCCCCCGCTGTTGCCAGTCGAGGTTGATCCGTTTCCGCAGCTGCGCCTCGGCCAAGGAGAGCTGGTCCTGGGAGTTGATCCCTGCCACCTCCTCCGGCTCTGCCTTCACAACGGCGACACCTCCCTCTTCGATCATCGCTGGGATTACATCGGGCAGGTAGTGCTCCTTCTGAGCATTGTTGCGGTCATTCTGGCTCAGAGCCTTCCGCAAGGCGTCGGCGGCGAAGACGTAGACCCCGGCGTTCACCTCCCGCAGCTGGCGCTCGCCCCGGCCGGCGTCCTTCTCTTCGACAACCCGCTCCAGTTCGCCGCGAACGTTGCGGACGATTCTCCCGTAGCCAGTCGGGTCCTCGGCTTGAAAGGAGACGATGGAGGCGGCTTTTCCCTGGCGGGCCGCGACGGCGCGGCTCAACAGGGGTCCACCCAAGAGAGGCATGTCTCCATTGACGACGAGGATGGTGTCGTCCGGCGAGTCGCCCACTTCGTCCAAGGCAAGTTCGACGGCATGCCCGGTACCAAGTTGTGGTTCCTGATGCACAGCCGCGATCCCGGAGGGAAGGGCAGCCGAGACCGCCGCGGCTCCATGGCCGACCACCACCAGGAGCTTCTCGGGTCCCAGGGAAGCGACGGCGTCGAGGACCCAGTGGATCATGGGCCGTCCCAGCACAGTGTGGAGCACCTTGGGAAGCTCGGACTTCATCCTCGTCCCCTGCCCGGCGGCAAGGACGACGGCATAAAGGCTCACGCGGGTTCGCTCACATCGAGGGTTTGCAAGCTGGGGGGGCAGGACTCGAACCCGCTCTAACGGATCCAAAGTCCGTTGTGCTTCCGGTTACACCACCCCCCAAGGTGGTTCTGGCCAGCGAGGGCTGGCTTGGCGCCGCCAGAATACCCTTTGGGCTACTGACTCCAGTGGCCCAGAGAGCAGAGGTCAGATTTAGAATGTGAGTGGCTTTGCATCAGATTATCTATGATATACTTAGTGCACCTAGACCGAAAGGAGGAACTCAGGTGATTATGCGTTTTGAGCCCTTTGCGGAGCTTGACCGGATGTCGCAAGAGCTTTTCGGGTCAAGAACTCCGACCGTTCCCGCAGATGCGTATCGCCTCGGCGACCGCTTCTATATCCACCTCGACCTTCCGGGGGTCGATCCCGACACCGTCGAAGTGACCGTGGAACGAACGACTCTGACCGTGGCGGGCACCAGGTCAATCGCAGATCCCGAAGGTGGGCAGTGGGTCGCTCGCGAGCGCCCATTTGGCGCGTTCGTGCGTCGGTTCCAGCTCGGCGAAGGACTCGACACCGATCACGTCGACGCTGGGTACGACCATGGAGTGCTCACCATCACTATTCCGGTGGCTGAGCAAGCCAAACCACGAAAGATCTCGGTTGGGAGCTCAGACAAGGCGCTGACCGGCTAGGTCTCACCGCGTAGGAAGACGCCCCGACGGCACCCGTCCTCGGGGCGTTTTCCGTTTCTATTCGATCCTCTCGACACCGTTCGAGCGAGGTACGGCAGCTTGGCGCTGTCGGTAGGTGGAAGGAACGGCCGCCGCGGCATCGCTTGCTTCGCTCAGATCGGGAAAGAGGCCGAATAGCGCAGGCCCCGAGCCGCTCATCAGCACCGGTTGCTCCCAGGTGCCGGAGAGTTCGGCGATGTAGTCCGCCAACTCGGGCTGGAGATCGATCGCCGCCGAGGTGAGATCGTTGCGGAGGGGACCGAGCAGGCGGAGCGAGGGGGGAAGGCGCCGGCCTTCCAACTCGGCACCAGAGGGTTCACCTACCGAGTCCCAGCGTTCGTAGACCTGAGCGGTCTCCAATTCGAACGGGGGCACCGCCACCGCCACTGCGAAGTCTGGGATCGCCTTTTCTCTCGTCAGGCGCTCCCCATAACCCTCCATCCGCTGGAGACCACCTCGCAAGAAGAGCGCTACATCCGCCCCTACCTCAATGGCGGCCGACCGAATCGCTTCGTCGTCGCGGCTGGTGAGGTCGGCGAGAGCCGCCAGCGTCGCGGCTGCGTCACTCGACCCGCCACCGAGCCCAGCGGCGACAGCGATCGCCTTCTCCAATCGAACGGCAAGCTGGGGACGGCTTCCCTGCCTTAGGACCGAGACGGCCTTCCAGATCAGGTTCTTTCCGTCATCGGGAAGGTCTGCCCCAACGACCTGCAGGTTGTCCTCGTCTGCTTCCTCGAAGTGGAGGATGTCGCTCCAGTCAATGCAGAGGACCAGCGAGCGGACCGGGTGTAGCCCGGTGGCTTCGCGCGGGCCTACCTCCAGGCTGAGGTTGACCTTGGCCGGCGCCTCCCAAACGCTCACGAGGCCTCCGCCAGTCGCAAGAAGTCCGATGGACTGAGCTCCTCGGCTCGAAGCCGCGGATCGAATCCGGCGTTCTCCAGCACCGCCACCGGATCGGCCAGCTTGGACGCCAAGGAGCCCCGCAGCATCTTGCGGCGCTGCCCAAATCCGGCAGCCGCCAGCTCGATTGCTCGCTCACTTAGCGGGTGAGCGGGACGCCGGTGGAGCCTCGTAACAACCGAATCGACGCGCGGGGTCGGGAAAAACACTTGCGGTCCGACTTTGAAGGCCATCCGGGCCTCAGCGTGCAGACCCGTTACCACGCTGGGGAGGCCGTAAGCGCTATCTCCGACCCGGGCGACGAGCCGCTCCCCCACTTCCTGTTGCACCATCACAGTGAATTCCGTCAGGGCGGGAACGAATCGCAGCCAGTCGAGCAAGAGCATGGTGCCTACCTGGTAGGGAAGGTTGGCCACGACCATCCAGGGCGGGGGCACGAGCAGCTCGTTGTATTCGACCTCCAGGGCGTCGGCATAGATGACCCGGACCATGGTGTCAGCGAGTTCCTCCTCGAGAAGGGGCGCCAGTCGGCGGTCGATCTCAACCGCCACCACCTCTGCACCAGCCGCCGAAAGAGCACGAGTGAGAGTCCCGGTGCCCGGACCCACTTCGAGCACTCGGTCTCCGGGTTGCACCGAGGCCGTGCGCACGACACGGTCGATGACGTTGGGATCGACCAGGAAGTGTTGTCCCCACGAGGTCTTCGGCTTGAGGCCGTGACGATCGAGAAGCGCCTTCACTCCCCGCCGCGTTCGGGTACTCATCGGCCAAATATGGCCGCAGCATTCGCCGACGTCTGCGTGGTCACGTGCTCGACTGGGAGCGACCAAACCTGCGCCAAGGCTGCTCCCACCAGCGAAACGTATGCCGGCTCGTTGAGTTCATGCCGATGGGGAGGGGGAGCCAGGTAGGGCGTGTCGGTCTCCACCAAGGCGCGCTCGGGTGGGATCAGCTCGGCCGCCAGTCGAACGGTTTCGCCGGTTTCAAAAGCGATCGGGCCGGCGAAGGAGAACCAGCAGCCCAGCGGCAGGAAGCGTTTGGTCCAGCGACGCCCTCCGGTCCAGCAATGAAGAATTGCTCTCGAACCGGTTTCGGTCTGCTCGAGAATCTCGTGCACATCGGCAAAGGCATCGCGGCAGTGGACGATCACTGGCTTGTCGAGCGCCTCGGCCAGACGGAGTTGCCCCTCGAAGCTTCGACGCTGATCATCAGGAGATGCGAGGTTGCGATAGAAGTCGAGCCCCGTTTCCCCCACCGCCGCGGCGCGAGAGGCCAGCTCGGAGATCTCCGGCTCTTGTTCATCCCACGATGACGCCACATGAGGATGGAGCCCGACGGTTGCAACCACCCGCTCCGGGAAACGGGCGGATAGATCCAGCGCGGCAGCGGAGCTCTTGGCATCTACCCCCGGGACCACGACCCAGTCGACTTCGGTGGCGCGAGACAGGAGTTGAGCGGGATCTCGATCGTCGAGCTGGAGATGGCAGTGCGAGTCGACCCATCCCATTCAACGGGCGAGCGTAGCCCGGCACCGATGCACCCCAAGGGGTAATGTCGGCAGGCAAGCCGAGGAGTTGGGTCGGTGGACGCTGGAATTGTGCGAAAGATCGACGACCTGGGACGAATCGTCATCCCGGCCGAGACCCGGCGTCTGTTCAACATTCGCGAGGGAGATCAGCTCCTCATCTCCATCGAAGGCACCGGAATCACCTTGCGAAAGATGGAAGACACCTGCGCCTTTTGCGGCCGCACCGACGACGTCACCCCTTTCAAAGGCCGCGGCATCTGCTCGGACTGTCGCTCCCAACTCGTCTAA
>DATBKE010000082.1:0-5629 GCA_036556085.1 Acidimicrobiia bacterium
GAGCTCCTCGTCGGAGAATTGCTGGTGAATCGGGTGATCGACCTCGGACATCACTCCTCCCGAGGCACAGATCTTGATGACCCGGGCTCCCCGCCGCAGCTGCTCCCGCACCGCCTTCATGCACTCCGCGGGGCCATCGGCGAGCCGTCCGAGAATTCGACCGTGATCCGCCAGTCCCTCGTAAATGTCTTGGGGTACGGAATGGACGTCGCCGTGCCCGCCGGTGGTGGAAAGCACCGCGCCGGCACCGTAGATGGTGGGGCCAACAAGGCTTCCTTCCGCTACCACCGGAGCCAGTTCGACGCCGTATCCGCCGACCTCGCGCACCGAGGTGACGCCACCATCGATGTAGTTCTGCAGATCGGTAGAGGCGCGGGCCCCGCTCTGGGCAGGAGGGATCCAAACCGCGGTCTCCAGATTCCATTGCGTGGAGCCAAAGAGGTGGGCGTGACAGTCCCAGAGGCCGGGCATCAGCACCGCTACCTCTTCGGTATCGGCATCAGCAGTGGATGGTGCGCTAGCGGCCGGGCCGGCGTAGGTGATGGTCGCCCCCTCGGCGACCATCACCCCGTTTTCAACCGGCTCTCCCCTCCCGGGGATCAATAGATCGGCTCTGATGACCAGAGTCACTTCGCCAACTTACTGTGAACACATCCACCTAGGCGACCTGGGACGCTGCCGGCTCCACCGGGCTCTCGCTCGAGATGCCTCCGCCGCGCTTGGCAAAAACGATGGCGGCGCCAAGGACTACCAGGCACACGAGTGTGACGGCGATTCTGACCGCCCCGTTCTCGCGGAAGCCAATGACGGCCGGAAGCACGAGGAGCGACACCAGGTTCATCACCTTGATCAGCGGATTCAGCGCGGGTCCGGCCGTGTCTTTGAAGGGATCTCCGACGGTGTCGCCGATCACGGCCGCCTTGTGCGAGTCGGAACCCTTACCGCCGTAGTGACCCTCTTCGATGAATTTCTTAGCGTTGTCCCACGCTCCTCCCGAGTTGGAAAGGAAGTTCGCCATCAACTGACCCGTGAGGATCACCGCCGCCAGAAAGCCTCCCAGGGCCAAGTGCCCCAATCCGAATCCGACAATCACTGGTGTCAGTACCGCCAGCAGGGCGGGTGTGGCGAGCTCACGCAGTGACGCCGCCGTACAGATGTCGATCACCGGGCCGTAGTCGGGGCGCTTTTCGCCGCGCATGATCTTGCCATCGGCGAACTGGCGGCGCACCTCCTGCACCACCACACCGGCAGTGCGGCCTACGGCCCTGATCGCCAGGGACGAGAACATGAAGGCCACCGACCCTCCGATCAAAAGGCCGATGAAGATCGTGGGATTGGCGACGTTGATCGAGGTGGCCGGATCCGAGAACATCTCCGAACCCTCCAGCTCAAGGCCCAGCTCCGATGCAATCGTCTCGATGAACGAGGCGAACAGCGCAACCGCGGCGATCACCGCTGATCCGATCGCAAAACCCTTGGTGACGGCCTTGGTCGTGTTCCCTACGGCATCGAGGCTCACCATGGTCTTCTGGGCGTCACCGTGGAACTCGCCCGACATCTCCGCAATCCCGGCGGCGTTGTCGGCGACGGGTCCGAAAGTGTCCTCCGAGACGACGACGCCGGTGGTGGCCAACATTCCCATGCCGCAAAGCGCCACCAGATAGAGGGCGAACTGCAGGTTTTCACCGCCGAGCAGAACGGCGACGCCGATGGCCCCGGCGATGGCGATGATGGCCCAAACCGACGATTCGAGACCGGTCGACACGCCGGAGAGGATGGTGGTGGCGGGGCCGGTGCGAGTGGCATCGGCGATTTCCTGGACGGGCTTTTCCTCTGTCGACGTGAAGTACTCCGTCAGCCGCGACGCGATCTGGGCGAGGATGAGACCGGCCACCACCGCCGCGAAAACCTTCCAACCCTCGTTCCCATTCGAGTTCCCTACATAGAACATCGAAACGAAGAAGGTGCCGATGACCGTGAGCACTCCTGCGGTCAGAAACCCGCGGTTGATCGGGGCCATCGCGGTCTTGTCGCGAGGAGTGGCACGCACCGCGAAGACTCCCGCAATTGACGCCAGGACGCCAATGGCGCGAGCAATCACCGGAAATACCAACCCCAGGGCGGGATTGGCACCGATCGAGTTGAACGCCGCCACACCGAGGATGATCGAGGCGACGAGAGTGACTTCATAACTCTCGAAAAGGTCTGAGGCCATACCGGCGCAGTCGCCGACGTTGTCGCCGACGTTGTCGGCGATGGTGGCCGGGTTGCGGGGATCATCCTCGGGAATTCCCTGCTCGACCTTCCCTACGAGATCTGCTCCCACGTCGGCAGCTTTGGTGAAGATGCCCCCGCCCACCCGGAGGAACAGCGCCAGCAGGGAGCCACCAAACCCGAAGCCGACCAGGATCGCCGACGAGGTGTTTTGAAAGAGCATGATGATGAGGGTCGCTCCCAGCAAGCCCAGGCCGACCGTGAACATCCCCGCTACGCCTCCGGTGCGGAACGCGATCTTGAGGGCGTCGGCCAGGGTGCCGTTGCGAGCGGCGGCGGCGGTACGCACGTTGCCTCGCACCGCCAGCCCCATGCCGATGAAGCCGGTCAGGCCCGACATCAGGCAACCGATCAAGAAGGCGGCGGTTCGAAACGCCCCCGATTCCGTGAAGGAGAGGGCCTCGCTGCCATCCGGGCGCAGAACCTCAGTCGAGGTGAAAAACACCACCAGCGCCAGCGGGATGAGGATGATGAGAATCGTCCGGAACTGGCGGCGCAGATAGGCCATTGCCCCTTCTTGGATCGCCGCCGCGATCTCCTTCATCTTGGCGGTTCCCTGATCGGCCCTGATCACCCCCTGGGAGAGCAAGAAGCCAACGACTATGGCGATAAGGGCAGTGACAGCTGAGACGATCAGCCAGGTCCACTCGGTGCCACCGAGGACAAACTCCTGATAGCCACCTTCCGCGGCCAGGACAGTGCTCATTCGGGTCTTTCCCTCCTAGGTCTGCACCCGGTTGTCGATGGATCGGTCAACATTCAAAAGCGGCACTGAGGTGCCGCTTTTCACAGACATTGACCAGACCGGGTCGGCTTAGGTTAACCGAGCCGTGGACCAGCGTTCTACTCGGCTCGGTTCAACAGATCGACCCCCCACAGCAAGAGCGCCAGAATTGTCCCGGTCCCGCCCAAGAACACACCGTCGCCCAACCATGAGAAGTTCGGGGAGCCGATCGACAAAAGCGATCCCGAAAGCCCCACCAGACCGATCAAGGCGCCCGCGGCAACCAACTTGCGACCGTGGGGCATTCGATTGAGAAGAGCGATACCGCCCATTCCTAGCCCGATGGCCGCCAGTAACCAGAAGGGCCAGATGGGTACGGCCCCAAATACCCGCAGACTGGAGTTGGCCGTGAGGGCCTGGATGGCAGCCAAGACCAGACCCCCGGCCGCGGCCATCATCGTGATTGCCAGCGGAGCGACATTGGGAGCGGGAAGGTGTGCTTCGGGAGCGAAAATCCTGACTTCGGGCGGTGCGGGCGCCAGGCGCTCTTCGACATCGATGCCGCCGTCGCGGGCATGTGCCAGTTGGCGATTGAGACGCGGCGAGGTCGTTGAGCGGATTCCTACGGCCAGTGCGAAGGCGACATCGTCATTCGTGGAAAGGACCAGCTCTTCGCCTTCGACTTTGAGATGGAATCCGTCCACCCGGGAGGCGATCCCCATTCCGGAAAGGGGCCAGGTTCCGAGTTCGCCATAGGGTGAGACCAGGCTCATCGTCTCTCGATCGAGGTGGATCTCGACGCGGATGCCCGTTTGAGTTTCGCCAGCCATCCGGACGGTGCCGGTGAGGTCTGTATTCACAACCGCGCCTACTTTCCGCCACCCACACCCTGTCTCACAATGCTAAACGCGGTTTTCCCGATCCCAAGGTCAAAACCGCCTGCAGTAGCCTCCGCCCCCCCGTGGCCGAATTCATCTATTCCATGTACCGGGTGAGCCGGCACTACCCGCCCGACCGCGATGTGCTTCGAGACATCAGCTTGAGCTTCTTCTACGGAGCCAAGATCGGGGTCATCGGGCCGAATGGTGCGGGCAAATCGTCGTTGCTCCGGATCATGGCCGGTAGGGACGACGGTTATGTGGGCGAGGCGCGACTGGGCGAGGGATTCTCAGTCGGCCTCCTCGAGCAGGAACCGCAACTCGAGGAATCGAAGTCCGTCCTCGGCAATGTGATGGCAGGAGTGGAGCCTACCAAGGCCTTGCTGGACGAGTACCAGGAGGTTCTGGCTGGTTGGGCCGATCCCGAGGCCAACTACGAGAGGCTCGGCGCCCGCCAGGAGGTGCTGGAGAAGAAAATCGAAGCAGCCTCGGCCTGGGACCTGGACCGTCAGGTGGAGATCGCGATGGACGCCCTTCGGCTTCCACCAGGAGAGGCCGGGGTGTCGACCCTGTCCGGAGGGGAGCGTCGCCGGGTGGCCCTGTGCCGATTGTTGCTGTCACATCCCGATCTGCTGTTGCTCGACGAGCCCACCAACCATCTCGATGCCGAATCGGTCGCCTGGCTGGAACACTTCCTCGCCGATTACAGCGGCACAGTGATTGCCATCACCCATGATCGATACTTCCTCGACAACGTGGCCGGCTGGATCCTCGAACTCGACCAAGGGCGCGGTTATCCCTTCGAAGGCAACTATTCGGGATGGCTCGAACAAAAACAGGCCCGCCTTGCCCACGAGGAGAAGGAGGCATCCGCTCGTCAGCGCACCCTGCAACGGGAGCTCGAGTGGGTTCGGATGTCACCGCGGGCCCGCCAAGCGAAGGGCCGGGCCCGTCTCACCCGCTATGAGGAGTTGGTCGCAGAAGCCCAGGCCACGGAGAAGCGCGGTGAGCGTTTGGAGATCGAGATTCCATTCACCAAGCGGCTGGGCGACAAGGTGATCAACGCCGATGGAGTTGACAAGGGTTATGGCGATCGCCTTCTCATCGACGATCTCTCGTTCTCACTCCCCCCGGCGGGGATCATCGGTGTGGTAGGACCCAACGGAGCTGGGAAAACGACCCTCTTCCGGATGATCATCGGCGCCGAACAACCCGACTCCGGCTCATTTGAAATCGGGGATTCGGTGGAGCTGGCTTACGTCGACCAGAGCCGCGATGCGCTCGATCCGGGCAAGACTGTCTTCCAGGAGGTATCGGGGGGTACCGACTTCATCAAGGTTGGTAACCGCGAGATCAACAGCCGGGCGTATGTGGCGTCTCTCAACTTCAAGGGATCCGATCAGCAGAAGAAGGTGAGCACTCTCTCGGGGGGCGAGCGGAATCGAGTCCATCTGGGAAAGATGCTCCGCACCGGCGGGAACGTGGTCCTGCTGGACGAGCCCACCAACGACCTCGACGTCGACACTCTGCGAGCCTTGGAAGAGGCGCTTTTGGCCTTCCCCGGGTGCGCGCTCGTCATCTCTCACGACCGCTGGTTCCTCGACCGGATCTGCACCCATCTCCTCGCTTTCGAAGGCGACTCCCAGGTGCGCTTCTTCGAAGGCAACTGGACCGAATACGAGGAATGGGTCAAAGCCAACCTCGGTGAAGAAGCCCTCCAGCCCCATCGAGTGAAGTACAAGCCGATCAGCCG
>DATBKE010000083.1:0-47947 GCA_036556085.1 Acidimicrobiia bacterium
CTCCCTGATCCGGCGTGCCAGTCGGGTGATGGCGGCGACGAAGAAAAAGGACGGAAGAAAGATGCCGACGGTGGCAACCACCGCCCCTGGCCAGCCCGCTACCAGATAGCCGATAAAGGTGGCCGTGGTGAACACCGGTCCTGGAGTGAACTGGCCGATGGCAATGGCGTCGAGAAGCTGCTGTTCGCTCAGGACCTCGAGACCGATCACTAGGTCGTTGTGAAGAAAGGCCAGCAAGACATATCCCGAGCCGAAAAGGAATGCGCCGGCCTTGAGGAACACCGCAAAGAGCCTGCAAAGAGAAGGCGAATCGATGGAGGTGGCTGCGGCCATTGCATCCCCGCCCAAGAAAGGAAGCAGCGCGGTCAGCGGAGCGGTGCTCACCGACCGCAGAGCGAGGACAGCGACACCCCCGATGGCGAGGATGGCCAGCTCGTTGAAGCCGAGCAGGTATGCAGCCGTGGCGCCAGCCCCGATCATGCCGGTCAGCCATCCCTTGATCGCCGACCTTCCCAACCTGATCAGGGCCTGAACAACGATCATGACCACCACCGGCTTGAGTCCGTACACCAGAGCCTCGCCGCTGGGAGTGTTCCCATATTCGACGTATGCCCAGGCGAATGCCAGGACGATCAGCGCGGCGGGAAGGATGAAGGATGCGCCCGCAGCAATCAGCCCTCGCCAGCCAGCCCGCTCATGCCCGACGTGCATCGCCATCTCAGTCGAGTTAGGACCAGGAATCAGGTTGGTGACACCGATCAGGTCGAGAAAGCGCTGATCATCGAGCCAGCCGCGCCGAGTGACGACTTCGTCGTGCATCATCGAAATGTGTGCCGCCGGGCCTCCAAAAGAAGTGAAACCCAGTCGGACGAAGAGACGGACCAGCTCCCCGAGGGATCGCCGCGGCGACGTCTCCAAGACCTGGGGGTCCGGCTATCTGCTGGCTGCTTCGAAGATTTCGATGAGATTGCCGGCGGGGTCCTCCGCCAGGATCTGTTTCCCGCCCGGGCCGGTCACGATGTCGTTGCGGAAACGAACCCCTTCCGCGCGGAGACGCTCCACCTCGGCTTCGATATCGTCGACGACGAATTCGATTCGGTTCCAGCCCCCGGCTTCGGGCTTGCGACCGTCCGGCATCGGTCGCCCCGCCGAGCTGGTGGGACCACTGAGCAGAAGGCGCAGGTGCCCCCGGACGACATCCGCAAAGGCCGGGGCGGCATTGGATTGGAGCGAGAAATCGAAGTGTTTGGTGTAGAAGTCGACCGCGGCCGGAACATCGTCGACCATGTAGCGCACATTTACCGTGTCATCCATCTGACCTCCTCGATAGCGTTTCCGTCGTCCTCGAGGGTGCTCAGAGCAGCCACCCTAAGCAGAGCCTCGGATTAGATACCCAGATCGGCCGTTTCTACCGACTCCAGCACCGACTCAAGAACGATGGCCTGCGTCGGGCAGGCGGCAGCCACTTCGCGCAACACGTCGTCGTCCACGGTGGTGACGTCGAGGAGTTCGGGTTTTAGGAAATCGCCGTGTCTCCACTGAAAGGCGGACGGAGCCAGTACGAGGCAGGTACCCGCTCCGATGCACCGCCGGCGATCGATGACCACCCTTACTGCCATGACACGCCAGCCTTGATTGCATACTCCAGGGCCTCCGCCTGCGAGGCCACTCCTAGTTTGGCGAGTAGAACATCCACCCCGCCCGTCTCCTGAGGTGCCAGCGAGCCTGAGGCCATGTCGCGGAGCAGCACAAGGTCCTCGTCGGTCAACTCCGTGCTTTCCGACTCTTCAGCCGTCGACGACTCGTACCCCACTATCTCCGCCAACTCACGAACCATTGGCAGAGCAAACCACCGAAGCTTGAAGTCGGGGTCGGAAATTGACATGTCGACGAACCCCAAGGCGGCGATGACCTCTGCGCTCAGCGAGGCTGCTTCTGGCTCGTTGTTCACGATCAGAATCCGCCCCGCCGCCCACAAGGCGTGAAGATATTGCTCGAGGAATGTCTCGCCATCGAGTTGCAAGCAGGCGCGGGCTTCAACCGCGGCCGTCTTGAGATCACCGGTCGCTTGCGCCACGAGTGCCAGCGCGGCGTGGGCCTCGGACTCCCACGGCAGTTGACCGCTCATCGAATCAACCGTTGCCAGGGTTTCGGTTGCCGCCAATTTCCCCTTCTCTAGGGCTGCCTGCTCACCAGTGGTAACGCCGATCCGTGCGCATTCGAATGCCATGGTCGACAGCGCCTGACAACGCCCACCGAGGTTCTTCAGGCCCGCCAACTCTGCCGCCCGCTCGAAGTGAGCGACCGTACCGCCGAGGTCATTGCGCGCCGCGGCGTGAGCTCCCCGCCACATCTCCAGCCGGCGAGTCATTGATCCACTGGCAACCGATACTGCCGCGCCAGCAGCCCGTTCGAGCCATGCCACGCACTGGAGTTCATCTCCGACCGATAGGTGCGTCATCGCCATCCCACCGGCGACGAGGCCTTCCAGCCAGCGGTCACCAAGGGCTCGAGCCGCATCGAAGGCCTCGCGTCCTCGTTCCAGCGCCAACCCGGGTTGGAGATTCGTCCGGGCGTAAGTGTGAATGCTGTAGAGCATCAGGGAGTCGTCCTTGGCTCGCTGGCTCTCGGTGATTTCGCCACTCCGGTTGTGATGCAGGGCCCTGATGTGCTCCATGCGACCTGCCATGCCTGTTGCCGTCGGGTCCGTGACATGGGCATAGGCCATCAAGATCAGTGCCGACATCGACCCTCGCTTGTCGCCAAGCCCTTCGTAGATCTTGAAGGCCTCCTCGGCCAGCTCCTTCGTTTTCCCAAACATCACCGGCGCCTGCATCAGGATTTCTATCCGCGACGTTCCGCTCTCTTCGGCGGCGATCGCCGCCCGCTTCACTCGTCCCGCCTCAATTACCGCCAACTCCCGTATTGCATCGGCTTCCTCGGAACGCGCTCCGATTTCCCGCGCAATACCGAGTGCAGTCCGAAAAGCCGACTCGGCCGTGTCGAGGTCGACCTCGACCAGGGTCATATAACCCTCGCCGATCGGGGCCCGCGTGAGAGCTTGCCCGAGTTCGAGACGAGCCGCCAGCTCCAAGCGGCGGTCGCTCGAGTCGACGGCCGCCTGGCAAACCCCCAAGGCCAGGTCGACTGCCATTTCGAAGTCCTGGTTGGCCCGGGCCGCCGACGCTCTCCTCAATCTCACTTCGCTGTCGATCTCGGGGAAGGCCGCCGCCAGCGCTCCCATCTCTGCCAGGTTGGCGAGTCTGTCGGTTCCTCGGTCGAGGACTTGAAGAGCATCGTCTTTTACTCGCAGCATCGTGATTCGATCCTCCGGATTCGATGCCGCAGTCAGGGCAGCATCGATCAGCCGGACGGCCTCCTCCGGGGCGGAGACG
Source organism: Acidimicrobiia bacterium (assembly GCA_036556085.1). Classification (GTDB taxonomy): domain Bacteria; phylum Actinomycetota; class Acidimicrobiia; order Spongiisociales; family ZC4RG35; genus JACCTH01. The sequence goes on from DATBKE010000083.1 coordinate 3,396, forward strand.
TCCATCGCCGCCCGTGCGGCCGCCAGCGCGCTCGACATCGCTAGCGCCTGATCGCCAGCTCGCAGGGCGTGATGGGCCAGCATCGATAGGTTTTCGCTTCCGCCAGTAGCGGCCATCGTCTCGGCGATGGCTCCGTGGATGGCACGCTTTCGCTGTCGCGAGATCGAACCCAACAACGCCGCCCTTATCTGGTCGTGCGAGAACGAGAAGTCGTACCGAGATCCAGCAGGCTCTTCAACTAACAATCCCAGGTCGACGGCCCTTTGCAGTGTCTCGCCGAGCTGCCACTCCGGCCTTTCTTGCTCGCCTTGCACCCGGGCGAGCATCCTGGCCAGGTCCCCGAGACCAAATCGCCGCCCCAGGACCCCGGCATCGGCGAGGAGAGCCCGGCAGTCCTCAGGTAGCTGTGCCAGCCGGCGCTCGATTAGTGACTGGATCGAGGAGGGCACCGCTGGCCCGCTCAGCTTGGTCATGGTCCAGGTGCCGTCGATGAGCTGGAGGGCTTCTGCCTCTCGATACGCCCGGGCCAACTCCTCGGCGAAGAAGGGAACGCCTTCGGAACGGGCGTGGAAGCTGGCAACCGTGGCGTCATCCACGGGAGCGCCGAGAAGACCCTTGAGCAACTCCGCGGTCTGGAGCCGGGTCAGCCGTTGCAGTCTCAGTACCTGGGTAACGCGCATCCGGTCGAGGTCCGCGATCAGCTTGCCGGCCCCACCCGAGATCGAGTCTGAATGGGGGCGAAGACTGATCAGCAAAAAGATGGGGCCGGACGCCAGGGTTCTGACGAGATAACGAATCAGCTGGATACTGTCGTCGTCAGCCCATTGCACGTCGTCGAACAGGAGAGCCAACGGCCGCTCTCTGGTCAGAGCCAGAAATGCCGAGGTCACCTCGTCGAAAGTCCTCAGCATCTTCTCTTGCGGCGAGAGCCCCTCCGCCCGGGCGCCACTGCCCCCGACTGCTTCCTGGGCTCTGTCCAAAGCTTCCAAGGCCATCGCCTGCTGGGCGATGGCGCCGGTGCGAGGTGAATTGAGCAGGGAACGGAAAAGGAGGAATGGTCCCCGCAGCTCTTCATCGGCGGCGACGTCGAGCACCCAGTAGGGAGATTCAAGATGGGCGGCGAGATCCGCGGTGGCATCGAGCATCCGGGTCTTTCCGATACCGGCCTCCCCCTCGATGACGACGGCTCGCAACCCTCCGGGGGACGCGAGTTGCTCAGCAATGATTCCCAGCTCTCGAGACCTGCCCACCACGGGAGCCGTGGTCCGAGGAGTGTTGATGTCGAAGGCCGCCGCCGACACCGCACGTGTCTCCCTGGTGACCCGGTCGCCGTGATCCTTCTCTCGCCACAGGATCTCGAAGAGTCGCCACCTTTCCGGAAAGCCCTTGAGCCAAAAAAGCCCCCGGTCAACGATCCGGGCACTGCTGAGCGTTCCGGCCAGATCGTGAACAAGTTGTGAAATCAGAATCTGGCCGCCCTGGGCCTTGTTGGCAATCCTCGAGGCCGCATGCACCGCAGTGCCATGGGCATCGGTCATCGATTGGGTGACATCTCCACTGTTGAGCCCGATCCGGACCGAGATCGGCAGGTCGGGATTAGATAGGTTGCGCTGTTCGACTGCTTGCTGGATGGAAATGGCGGCGTCGATCGCTTGCTTGGCCGAGTTGAACAACGCCATGAACCCGTCGCCCAGCGACTTGAGACGGGCACCGCCCGCATTTTCCAGGCATGAGCGAACCAGATCGTCATGGGCCTTTATCACCTCGTTGGCAACCGTGTCGCCGACTCGAAGCCGCAAGTCCGTTGAGCCCTCGAGATCGGTAAAGAGAATGGTGACGGTCCCTGTTTCCGGCCCCTTGGCGGGAGTGCCCGCTAAGCCGGCGAGGGGGTCGGATCCGACCTTCGAATCAGTCTCGCTCATCTGGTGCCATTCCGTTCCGGGACGTTACCGCCGCGTACAAGCGATCGGCCCCCGCCAAAACGCGTCTGCGTCCTTGGCCCATCGACCGAACAAGAATGGACCGGCACCAACCAGGAGGCGCCCACGAGCAGGCCGAAGGCACAAATCGAGAAGGTCTTGGCCAATGCGCCTTTTATCGCCGACCTGGGTATCACCTTGGTCGGAGTGGGTCCCGACTGGGTCGAAACCGAGCTGGTTATCGTCCCGCGGCTCCGGCAACAGCACGGATACGTCCACGCCGGGGTAATCACGACCCTCGCCGACCACACTGCTGGTGGAGCCGCCTCCGCTCTTATCGGCCCCGAGCAGTCGGTACTCACCGCCGACTTCACAGTTCATCTTCTTCGTCCGGCCTCGGGAGAGTTGTTGCGGTGTCGGGGTGCGGTCGTCAAGGCCGGGAAGCGGTTGATCGTTACTCAGGCGGATGTTTGGGACGGCGAGACCCACTGCGGCCGATACCTGGGAACAATGGCAGTGGTCGATCTCGCGTTATAGCTCATCGACGAAATAGACAGCACTCGCATGGCCTTCCTGGAATTAGTCACGGTCGTCGTCGACGACTACGACCGCGCGATCGAGTTCTTTGTGGGCATCCTCGGATTCGAGTTGATTGAAAACGCCCCTTCCGTCACGAATGACGGTCGACCAAAGCGTTGGGTGGTCGTCCGGCCTCGGGGAGCAGCCACCGGGGTCTTGCTGGCCGAGGCGGAAGGTGACCGACAGCGATCTGTTCTCGGGAACCAGACTGGCGGGCGTGTGGGTTTCTTCCTGCGAGTCGATGATTTTGAGGAAAGCTATGAGCGGTTGGTGGCGGCGGGAGTTGAATTTGCCGCACCGCCGCGCATCGAGGGATACGGGAAAGTCGCCGTCTTTCTCGACATCTCCGGCAACCGTTGGGACCTGCTGGGCCCGGTTTGAATGCTGGGGTGTCAGAATTTGTCGCCCGGCGGTGTTGATTAGCTGATGGGTCCGCTTGCCGACGCCCGATTCGCCGAAGTCTTTCGCCGTCACTATCCGCGTCTCGTCAGCCTCGCCAGGCGTGTTCTTGGCGATGCCAGGGAAGCAGAAGACGCCGCCCAGGAGGCATTGCTGGCGTTGCGGGTCGATCCGGTGTCCGAACGCGGTGAAGCTGACATCGCCGCCTGGCTCTCGCGGGTGGTGGTCAACGGCAGTCTGAACCGGCTGCGAAGCCGGAGACGCGCCGATGTCCTTGCCCAAGTGGTCGGCGCACGCGACTTGCCACCTCTTGAGGACGAACCCGCCCAAGCGGCAGTAGAGGCCGACGAACGTGAACGAGTCCGGGCCAGTCTCGCCGTCCTTCCAGAGCGACAGGCGGCCGCGCTGCTTCTCCGCCACGCCGGTTACAGCTATAGCGAAATTGCCACCACCCTCGGGGTTGTCGAGGGGTCGGTGGGCGTGCTTCTCGCCCGTGGTGAGCGCGCATTCCGACGAGCCCATGAGGAGATGAATCAATGACGAATTGCGCCGACTCGGCAGCTCTGCGCACTCACCTCGACCACCCAAGGCCTGAACTCGACGCCCATCTTGACACCTGTCACACCTGCTCGGGGCTGCTTCGATCCGTGGCCGCAGACGCCGGTTTCGCCACGCGCTCGCTGGCGCTGCTCAACCCCGTGGACACCGGCGTCGACATAGATGCCGCCCTCGCCGTCGCTCTCACCGGGGTCGCCTCCGCCCCCGTTGTCGCCGGCCCCCCAGCGCGGCGCCGTGAGTTCGCTGGCCGCCGCATCCTTCTCGTGGGAGCTGCCGCCCTCGTGGCGCTACTCGTGGGGCTGACCCCGGCCGGTCGAAATGCAGTCGCCGACGCGCTGGACGCCTTCCGCGGGGAAAGGCTGCAGGTAGTCCTCGTGGATACTGAGGCATGGGTGGCGTCACTCGACCCCGAAGGCCTGCGGGCCCTCGCCACCCTCGGAGAAATAGACATGAGTGGCATGGCCGAACCCCATGAGGTCGCCAGCGCCGCCGAAGCGGAGGCGGTTTCGGGGATCATCGCCCCGTCCCTCGCTGAGGCACCCGACCGCTTCGTCGCCATTGCGCCGGGAACAGCGCGATTGGAATTGGTGGCCCGGGAAGAAAACGGGGTGCCCGTTGACTTGGACGGCGCCGCCCTGATCGTGGAGGTTCCAGGAGCGATCGGTGCGGTCTATGGCACTGCCGACGGCCCGCCGGAACTCGTTGTCGGTCGCAGCGGTCCCCTGGTCATTCGGTCCGAAGGCGCACCCCTCGAGGCCATCCGGTCCTTCGTCCTCTCTCGCCAGGAGTTGCCCGCCGACCTGCGGACACAGCTCGCTGCCATGGGCGACTGGCGGTCGACGATCCCGGTGCCGGTGCCGGTCGACGGCCCGAGCTGGATAGAGGTCGAGGTGGCCGGTCGGCCCGCCATTGCCTTTGGCGACGATTCCGGGGCCGGGGCTCTTGTCATCCGCCAGGACCCCGACGGAGTAACGGTGGTCGTCGGACGCGTCGGCGTCCGCCGAGCGTTGGAACTTGCAGCCGGAGCGTGACATCACCAACTGAATCAGGCATCGGCGAGGACGCCGCCGTCCCGATTGCGGCCACCGGGTTGTGCAAGACCTATCGGGACCGCACGGTGCTCGACGAGGTTGACTTGCGCGTGGATCCTGGCCAGGTCGTGGGGCTGCTCGGGCCCAACGGGGCGGGGAAGACCACCACGGTGAAGACGTTGCTTGGCATGGTGCACCTCGACGCGGGCAAAGCCACCGTTCTCGGCCGTCCCGTTGGCGACCCCTCTGCTCGCCGCGCCCTGGGTTACCTGCCCGAGAAGTTCCAATACCCCGACTGGCTCGACGGACGCCAGGTCCTCGAGGCCCACGCCCGCCTTATCGGGCTTCCTGCGGCGGAACGACCGAGGGCGATCGCCGACGCCTTGCGTCTGGTCGGACTCGCCGGTCGAGGCGACGACCGGGTCAGCGGCTACTCGAAGGGAATGCAGCAGAGACTGGGCTTGGCGACTGCGATTCTCGGGCGGCCGGCCCTGGTAGTTCTCGACGAGCCCACGTCGGCCCTCGACCCCATCGGGCGGCGTGAGGTCAGAGACCTCATCCGGACGTTGCGGGATCGGGGTACAGCGGTGCTGCTCAACTCCCATTTGCTGGGCGAGGTCGAACAGGTCTGCGACCACGTCGTCATCCTCCACCGGGGTCGAGTCGTGCATTCCGGGCCCTTGGCGGACCTGGCCGCCGGGGTCGAAGTTCGGGTCACGCTTGATAGCCTCAACGAAGACGCCCTCGCCGTCTTGGGGGGATTCGGTCGTATTACGGCCCGGGATTTGAACACGGTCCTACTCTCCCTTGACGACGTCGCCGCAGTCCCGGCGCTCGCCTCGGCCCTCGTGACCCGCGGGCTCGGTCTGCAGGCGCTGGTACCGCTCCATCGCTCCTTGGAGGACGTCTTCGTCGATCTCGTCGGGCCAATCGGCGAAGGAGAGGGACTGTGACCGTCGTCCGGCTCACCCTCCGTGAGGCGGCCAACCGGAAGGTCCTCATCGTCGGAGCGGTGGTGAGCGTCGCATTCCTGCTGCTCTTCTGGCTGGGTTTCAGCATCGCTTTCAATTCAATTGAAAGTCCCTCCGATCCCACCGATCCGGCCGTAGGAGCGACGATCATGACCGTCCTCGGCCTCTACGCGGTGCAGTTCCTAGCCGCGTTTATGGCGGTTCTTCTCGCCAGCGGCGCCGTTGCCCCCGAGATCGACAGCGGACGCCTGCACGCCATCCTCGCCCGGCCGCTCTCCCGAACATCGTGGCTGGCACAGCGGGCAGGAACTTTCGCCATGCTCGCCGCTGGCTACATAGCTCTCATGTCGACTGCGATTCTCTTGATCGCAGCTGCCATCGCCGGGTATGGCGCCATCGCCCCCTGGCGCGGCGTCGCCTTGCTGGTCCTGGAGGTCGTTGTCCTGGTCGCGCTGGGTACGGCCCTCTCGGTTCGTCTATCGGCAATTGCCGCCGGGGTAATCGTGATCGCCCTCTATGGCGCTGCCTGGATCGGCGGCATCATGGACATCGTGGGCTCCGCCCTCGACAACACCACTCTGCAGCGGATCAGCACCGGCGTCAGCCTGGTGATCCCATCCGACGCCCTGTGGCGCGGAGCCTCCTACTACTTGCAGTCTCCTGCCTTTCTGCTCGCCGCTCAGGTCGAGGCCGACACCGGCAACCCCTTCGCTGGCAATGCCCCCCCGAGCGGTCTCTTCGTCGCCTGGGCGATTGCTTACGGGACGGTCTGGTGGTTGCTCGCCGATCGTTGGTTCCGCCGCCGCGATCTCTGACAACCGTTCTTGCGAAATGGCCGCATAAATGCGGCCATTTCTACGCAAGAATGAAGCGGTGACGGCCCAACCGACTCGATGGCGGGTCCTCCCCGAACGACGCATCGAATCGATAGCTGATTACGCCAGTTTCGGTGGCGGACGAGGTCTCGCTCGTTCCCGCGACCTCACCGGCGATGAAGTCATCGCCGAATTGACCCGGGCGGGTCTTCGGGGGCGCGGTGGCGCCGGATTTCCCACCGGCGCCAAATGGCGGTCGATCCTTCGAGGCGGAGGTCAACATCACTACGCCGTCTGCAACGCCGCCGAGGGGGAGCCGGGGACTTTCAAGGATCGGGCGCTTATCCGCTCCAACCCGTATCAGGTGATCGAGGGTCTGGTCATCGCGGCCCGAACGGTCGGTGCCTCCGAGGCGTTTTTGGGCATCAAGGAATCATTCCAAATCGAGATAGGGCGTCTGACGGACGCCATCGCCGAGTTTGAAGAGGCTGGTTGGCTCGATGGACTCGGCATCACCGTCGTCGCCGGTCCGGAGGAGTATCTCCTCGGCGAGGAGAAGGCGCTGTTGGAGGTGATCGAAGGTAACGAGCCTCTCCCCCGCTGGCTACCGCCGTATCTCCACGGCCTCTTTGCCACTGCCCCCCAGCTGGGCTGGGAGGCCCATGAGCCCGAGCCCGGACATGTTGGAGCCCACATGTCCAACCCGACTCTGGTGAACAACGCCGAAACACTCGCCCAGGCAGCTTGGATTCTTTCCCACGGTGCCGACGAATTCCGTGCCGCGGGCACGGAGGAATCCCCGGGAACACTGGTGTGCACGGTGGTGGGCGACGTCGTCCATCCGGATGTCTTCGAGTTGGACATGGGATCCTCGCTCCGGCAGGCAATAAACCGCGCTGGCGGAGCTCGCCGGGGTCGAATGATCAAAGCTGTTGTGCCGGGAGTGGCCAACGCAGTGCTGACCAGTGAGAACCTTGGGACGCCTCTCACCTACGAGGACATGCAAGCGGTGGGGTCGGGGCTGGGAGCGGCCGGGTTCATCGTCTACGACGACTCGGCCTGCATGGTCGAGGTCGCCACCACCCTCTCCAATTTTCTCTATGTCGAATCCTGCGGGCAGTGTCTACCCTGCAAGCTCGGCACCGGCCACATCACCCGGGCGCTGGTGAGAATCCGGGACGGCTCCGGCTCCGAGACCGAGCTCGACGAGATCGAAGAACGGCTCCGCATCGTCGCCGACGCCAATCGCTGCTACCTGCCCGTCCAGGAGCAGAACCTGATTTCGAGCGTCCTCCGGCTCTTCCCCGACGATGTCGCCGCTCACCTGGAGGGCGGCTGTCTGGCGGGCAACCGAGCGATCCCGACTCCCAAGATCGTCGACCTGGTTGACGGTGTCGTCACATACGACGAGCGCCAGGAGCGGAAACGACCCGATTGGACCTACGGCTGAGCCGGCTCCAGTAATTCAGCCAGGCGAGCCTGGTCATCGGTTGCGAGGGCCGCCTCGGCGCGGAGGTTTTCACGGTCCCGATAGATGGATGCAACCGCCCGCACCACTCCGTCCTTGCGAAACCCCACCAACACGTCACGTTGTCCCGCGTCGCCATTGACGACTTCTTCGTCCCAGCCGGCGAGATGGCCGGTGACGTTGATCGGAACGTCGTAGTGCTGGCTCCAGAAGAACGGCGGCTCCGTGAAGGGATCTTCGTAGCCGAGGATGTTGCGAGCCGCGTTCTGGCCCTGGCGCTCGGCCAACACCCAGTGCTCGACTCTGACTGCCTCCCCGTCGAGGCCGGGATAGCGAGCGACATCGCCGGCTGCCCAGATATGGGGGTCGCTCGTACGGAGATAGCGGTCAACTGTGATTCCTCGATCTGTCGCCAGTCCGGCAGCTTCTGCCAGCTCGATTCGCGGGTTGACTCCGATGCCAACCACTACCAGGTCGGCGGGCAGTTTGGTGCCGTCGTCCAATACCACTTCCTCAGGCGTGATCTCGGTGACCGACCTTTCCAGCTGGAAAATGACTCCGTGTTCACGGTGGAGGTCGGCGACGAACCGTCCCAGAGCCTCACCGACGACGTCGGCTAGCGGAGTCTTCTCGGGGGCAATCACCGTTACGTCGATGTTCCGGTGGCGGAGAGAGGCCGCCACTTCCAATCCGATGAATCCGGCCCCAACCACTGCGGCCTGAGTCGAGTTTTCCAACGCGGCGATGATGGCGCGACTGTCCTCGAGGGTCCTGAGGTAATGCACGTGGGGTGCGTCGGCTCCGGGAACGGGGAGTCGGCGGGGTTCGGCACCCGGCGCCAGCAGGAGTGCCCCGTATCGGACCTCGTCACCGCCCGCGAGGCGAACGACACGGCCAGCCGGTTCGATTGCCTCCACCCGTCGTCCGCTGATGAGTTCGATGCCCGCGTCCGCGTAAAACTGCGGTGACCGAAGGGGCATCCACTCTTCGGGGGCTGTTCCTGCCAAATAGTCCTTCGAGAGGTTGGGCCGGTCGATGGGTGCTTCGCCGCCGATGAGGGAAATCGGACCCTCATACCCATATCGCCGCAGGGCCTCGGCCGCGGCCGCCCCCGCCGCGCCGGACCCGACGATGACCACCGAGTCCGGCTTCGAGGGAGGCGTCGGCCTGTGGTCGGAGCGTGGTTTGGGCCCGGTGACGAAGACGCGGCCGTCCTTTTCATCGGTCTGAAAGACGGGGATCGGATTGAGCGCCGGCGCTCCTACCGCCTCGCCCGTCTCAAGGTCGAAGGCGGCGTGGTGCCAGGGGCAGCGAATCTCATTTCCGACGCACAGCCCTTCAGCAAGTGGCCCTCCGTAGTGACTGCACTTGCCGCTGATCGCCCGCACGCCATCGGTGGTCGCAACCACCGCCACCGGTTGGCCTTCGAAGTGACCCGCCACCGGAATGTCGGGGTTGAGATCCTCCAAAGAAATGCCGTCGGCGGCGAGGTCGGGGCCCGTCAACTGAATCTCACCCGCCATCTACTGGCCCTCACTTTTCTGGTTGGTTTCAGAATTGGGCCGACCCTAAGTCTAAAATCGGTCACTGTCAACTTTAGAATGGCAGCGACTTACTCGCTTAACCTGCCGGCGTGTACGCCGAGTTCCGACGCCGATTTTGGCTCCCGCCCCGGGCACACGGGGAGATCATCGAGGATCGCCGGGTCAGCTGGCTCGAGTTGTTCTACGACCTCACTTATGTCGTTGTCATCGGGAGGATCGCCCATCAGCTCGCGGGCGATGTCAGCTGGCGCGGCGCATTCCATTTCGCCGTCGTCTTCGGACTCGTCTGGATCGCCTGGATGAACGGCACGCTCTATTACGAGCTGCATGGCCGAGAAGACGGTCGGACCCGAGTGTTCGTGTTCATTCAAATGTTGATCCTGGCCCTGCTGGCCGTCTACGCCGGCGACGCTTCCGGCGCCGACGGATCCGGGTTTGCCATCGTGTACATCCTTTTCCTCGCTGTTCTTACCTGGCTTTGGTACTCGGTTCGCCGTCGTGATCGCGAGGAGTACATGGTGGTCACTGGCCGCTTCCTCTGGGCAATGCTCATCACCATCCTCACCATCGCTATCTCGATCCTCGTCACCAATGACGGGCGCATGATCATCTGGGCGACCTTGGTCTTGTTCTGGGTGGTAGGCGGCGTCGTCCTTGCCTGGGCACCGGGTATGGACTCGGCCCTCCCGGTGACCGATTCGCTGGTCGAGAGGTACGGCCTGCTGGTGATCATCGTTCTCGGGGAAGTCGTGGTTGGTGTGGTCGAGGGCCTGTCCGAAGCGGAGCGCAATGCCGAGGTGATCGCCACCGGTCTCTTCGGCCTGTCGATCGGTTTCGCTTATTGGTGGACGTATTTTGATTTCGTCGGTCGGCGGCGACCGCTGGCGGTCCCGAGCGTGCGGTTCCGGTGGTTATTCACCCACTTGCCGTTGACCATGGCAATGGCCGCCGCTGGAGCGGCCATGATCAGCCTGATCGAGCACGGCGGGGAGGCTTCGACTCCAGCTGCCACGGCATGGCTTCTGAGCGGCTCTGTCCTCGTGGCTCTGATGGCATTGATCATCAACCTCAGAACCCTCGAAGAAGGCGCGCCCGCGCCTTTGTCGATCTCGTTGCTGGTAGCCGGCGCGGGGGCAATGTTCTTCGGTTGGCTCGGTCCGCGGCCTTGGGTCCTCGCGGCTCTGCTGGTGGTGACTCTTCTCGGCCTTTGGTTCTATGCGGTGATGCGCCGGTACCAGGCTTGGGGCGGACTCGAAGACCGCGCTCCCGCATAGCTCCCTGGTGCCGTCGGTCTAGTGTCCGGAAGTGATGGACTCTTTGCAGCGGACGGCGGGATTGGCGGCGCTTTTCGCTGCTCTGGGCGGAATCCTTTATGGGTACTTCTTCGTCATCGTCGGCAACGTGGCGGTGGCTTCGGCTCTCCTGATGCTGGGCGGGTTGTTGCTGACGTTCATCATTGTGGTGCTGGGATCGTCGTTGGAGGAGGTCAACCGCCCTCTCGCCCGTTGGGCAATCGGGGTGGGGTTCCTCGGGGCGGTGCTGTCGGTGATCCATGGTGGTTACGACCTGGCCAACCAAATCCATCCCCCGGGCGCTAGCGCGGGGGACTTGCCCAACCCAGCCGATCCACGTGGTCTCGCCACCTTCGGGCTCACCGGTGTTTCGGTCTTGATCCTGGGACGGCTCATGAGTCGGTCAGCCGACTATCCCCGCGGGCTTGCCGGCGCGGGGCAAGCACTGGGACTGATCATGATCGTGATTTACCTCGGGCGGTTGATCATCCTCGACCCGAGCAACCCGGTCGTGCGAGTGGCTCTCGCCCTCGGCGTGATCGCAAACACTGTCTTCCTCGTTTGGATCGGCCGTCATTGGCTCAGCGGAGGAACTCCCAATTAAACGCGATGAGGGCGGCTGCCACTACGGCTAGCACCGGTGGGATCGGCAACGCAAAGCCCCACCAGAATGCCGCCCCCAGCGGTAAGAGTGCGAGTGCGAGTACGGCGCCCGTTCTGTCACCGCTCCACAACAACCACCCGGCGATGCACTCGAGCAGGCAGAGGAGCACAAAAGCGGAGAGCAGTGGTACGGAGGTCTGTATCCCGACGCGCTCGAATGGTCCTTTCCCGTATGTCGGGAATCCCATGAAGTAGAGAATCCCCCGCCCGGCGGCGAGATTCTGAATCCCGAATACTCCCGGGATTCCAAAACCCAAACCGAGAACCCACTGCAGGATCGATGCCGTTCGCAGTCCAGCCATTGGAGTCGGGAATGTAACCGGGCGGGAGCTATCGAAGCGATGCCTCGAACAAGTCCCAGGTTCCCGGGACCCCCTGGAGCCCCACCTTGCCCAATGGCGTAAAGTCGAGGTCGGTTCCAGTCGCCAGGTCGATGACGGTCCGCGTAATCACCACCTGGTTGGCGCTTGCTTCTCCCAACACCCGAGCGGCGATGTGGACCGCGATGCCGCCGATGTCGCCGTCCCTCTGTTCGATCTCACCGGTGTGTATCGCGGCTCGAATCTTGAGGCCCAATTTGGCCACCGCGCTTTGGAGATCGAAAGCGCAGCGCAGGGCCCGGGTGGGCGCATCGAATGTGGCCAAGATGCCGTCACCGGTGCTCTTGACGACCCGACCCCTCCAGCGATCAGCGAACTGGCGGGCGAGCTCATCGTGACGGTCGAGCAGCCGGCGCCACTCGCGATCTCCCCGCCTGGCCGCCTCGGTCGTGGAACCGACAAGATCGGTGAACAAGACCGTCGCCAATACCCGATCGGCATTCTGGGCTGCCTGCAGCAACTCGTACTGCTCCTCAGTCCAGGAATAAGCCTCCAGGTAGGGACTAGTAAGAACCGAACTGTCGGGTCGGTAGGTAAGGAGAACCACGCCGGAGCTGAAGGTCCGGGAGCTAACGAGGCGCAAGTTGTGAGTATCGATCCCGTCGCGAAACAGGTGTTTGCCACTGCCGAGGATCGTCGGATAGAGAAGCAACTGATACTCGTCGATCAAGTCGTGCTTGAGCAGTTCGTCCACCAAGTCGGGACTTCCGTACACCACCAGATCCCCACCTGGTGCTTGTTTCAACCTGGCGACCTCGCCGGCGACGTCTCGGGAGATGATCGTTGAGTTGTTCCAGTCGGCCTTGGTCAGGGTCGTTGAGACAACATACTTGCGAATTTCGTTCATCCGCTTGACGAGCTCATCGTCGCCCCGCGCCGAAGGCCAGAATGCCGCCCAGATCTGATAGGTCTTCCGTCCCAGGAGGAGAGCGTCAGCGTTGAAGACCCTGGCTTTATTGACTTCTTCATCATCTTCGCCCTGCACCCTCAGCGCCCAGGCGTTTTTGCCGTGCCGATGCTCGTCGAAGCCCGGCCCCTCGACGACTCCGTCGAGTGTCATGAAGGCGGTGACGATCAGCCGCATCGGGAGCTAGCTGCCTCCGTCATATGCCTTGAGCTGAGTTCCAGCCACGTACGCGGCCAGGTGCTTGCCGGTGAGCGTGCTGCCCGATGCAACCAAATCGGCCGGAGTGCCCTCAAAGACCACCCGGCCCCCATCATGGCCGGCGCCGGGACCGAGGTCGATGATCCAGTCGGCGTGTGCCATGACTCCTTGGTGGTGCTCGATCACGATCACCGACTTCCCGGAGTCGACGAGGCGATCGAGAAGGTCAAGCAGGTGTTCGACATCGGCCAGGTGGAGACCATTGGTGGGTTCGTCGAGCAGGTATATCCCACCCTTCTCCGCCATCTGGATCGCAAGCTTCAGCCGTTGCCTTTCGCCGCCGGAGAGAGTGGTCAGCGGCTGCCCGATATTGAGATACCCGAGCCCGACGGCGTGCATCCGTTCGAGGATGGCGTGAGCGGCCGGCACCCCGGCCTCGCCTTCGGCGAAGAAGTCTCTGGCTTCGGTTACCGACATCGCCAATACCTCACTGATATCCCTGCCGCCCAGCTTGAACTCGAGGACTGCGCTCTGAAAGCGCTTGCCCTCGCATACCTCGCAGATGGTGGACACCGTCTCCATGAAGCCCAACTCGGTGTAGATGACGCCGGCGCCGTTGCAGTTCGGGCAAGCGCCCTCGGAGTTGGCGCTGAAGAGAGCTGGTTTGACCCCGTTGGCCTTGGCGAATGCCTTCCTAATCGGCTCCAGCAATCCGGTGTAAGTCGCCGGGTTGCTTCGGCGCGAGCCCCGGATCGGAGTCTGGTCGACGGACACAACGGATGCATCCGCCGGTATCGACCCGTGTACGAGCGAGCTCTTCCCAGAGCCGGCGACACCGGTGACAACGACCAATACCCCGAGCGGGATGTCGACATCGATTTCTTGCAGGTTGTGCACGCTGGCACCACGGATCTCGAGCTGGCCGGTGGGGATCCTCACGGTGTCCTTGAGAGTGGCCCGGTCGTCGAGATGTTGACCGGTGAGGGTGCCGCTTCGCCGCAATCCCTCGATTGTCCCCTCGAAGCTGATCGTGCCACCCGCGGTACCCGCGCCCGGACCGAGGTCGATGACGTGGTCTGCGATCAGGATCATCTCCGGCTCGTGTTCGACCACGAGCACGGTGTTGCCCTTGTCTCGCAGCTGGAGGAGCAGGTCATTCATCCGTTGGATGTCGTGGGGGTGGAGACCGGTGGTGGGCTCGTCGAAGACGTAAGTGACGTCGGTGAGCGCCGACCCGAGGTGGCGGATCATCTTGGTGCGCTGAGCCTCGCCGCCCGAGAGGGTTCCCGACGGTCTGTCGAGCGAGAGGTAACCGAGGCCGATCTCGACGAACGAGTCAAGGGTGTGTTGCAGGCTCGCCAAGAGCGGGGCTACTGACGGCTCGTCAAGGCCGCGGATCCAGTCGGCGAGATCGCTGATCTGCATCGCGCAAGCATCGGCGATGTTGATCCCGCTGATCTTCGACGAGCGCGCGGCCTCGCTGAGTCGGGTGCCGCCGCAATCGGGACAAACAGTGAACTTCACTGCCCGCTCCACGAACTCTCGAATGTGCGGCTGCAGGGTGTCGACATCCTTTTGGAGGAACGACTTCTGGATCCGGGGGATCAACCCCTCATAGGTCATGTTGACGCCAACCACCTTCACCTTGGTTGGCTCCTTGTAGAGAAGGTCGTGAAGCTCTTTCTTGGTGTATTTGCGGATCGGTTTGTTCGGATCGAGGAATCCGGATTCACTGAAGATGCGCACGTACCAGCCATCTCCGCTATAGCCAGGGATGGTGAACGGACCCTCGCTGAGCGACTTGCTGTCGTCAAAGAGCTGCGTGAGATCGATGTCGTTCACCGAGCCCATCCCCTCACAGCGCGGACACATACCCCCGGTGAGGGTGTAGGTCTCTACCCGGGGCCGGTCCTTGCCCTCCCCCCGCGCCACGGTGATGGTTCCCCTCCCTGTCACAGAGGGAACGTTGAAGGCGAAGGCGCTCGGAGAGCCGATATGTGGTTTGCCGAGCCGGCTGAAGAGAAGTCGCAACATGGCGTTGGCGTCCGTGGCGGTGCCGACGGTGGAGCGGGCGTTGGCCCCCATCCGCTCCTGGTCGACGATGATCGCAGTGGTCAGGCCGTCGAGGAAGTCGACATCGGGCCGGGCCAGCGTCGGCATGAAACCCTGGATGAAAGCGCTGTACGTCTCATTGATCATCCGCTGGGACTCGGCGGCGATGGTGTCGAAGACCAACGAGCTCTTCCCCGAGCCGGAGACGCCGGTGAAAACAGTTAGCCGTCGCTTGGGGATTTCGACGTCGACGTTTTTGAGGTTGTTCTCGCGGGCCCCGGCAACACGGATGTAGTCGTGACTGTCGGCGAGCTCGAACGCCGAATTCGCCCCCGCTTTCTTTGCCTTACTCAGCTCACGGCCTTCTTGACGAGGGCGCCGATCGCTTTTTCTTCGGCCGCGGTCAATTTCATCAGCGCATACGACGTCGGCCACATGCCGCCGTCATCGAGGTTCGCGTCGTCATTGAACCCAAACGTTGCGTACCTCGATTTGAACTTCGCCGCCGGGGTAAAAAAACAGACGATCTTCCCGTCCTTGGCATACGCGGGCATCCCGTACCAGGTTTTCGGTGCCAGATTCGGCGCACTGGCCTTGACGATGGCATGGATTCGCTTCGCCATGGCGCGGTCCGGTTCTGGCATCTCCGCGATTTTGGCGAGCACCTCCTGCTCGCCATCCTCTCTGTCCGCATCCCGGCGCGCCTCCGCCTTCTGCTCGCGGACCCGCTCTTTCATCGCCGCGCGTTCCTCGGCCGAGAAGACCTGGGACCCCTTGCCTTTGCCAGCGGGGCTCTTGGCGGGGCTCTTGGCGGTTTTCTTGGCAGCCTTCTGGGCGCTCATCGTTCTCTCCTCTGGTCGCAGCCGTCTTGGGAACGCATCTAGCCTTGCTCGATCCGAAGCATGTTGCCGGCGGGGTCCCGGACTGCAGCGTCGCGAACGCCCCAGAACTGGTCGGCCGGCTCAGAGAGGACCTCCACTCCGGGGGCAGCGGCGACCCTCTCGAAAGTGGCGTCGAGATTGTCGGTCCGGAAAAAGGCCGGGCCCAACTCGCCCTTGGCGAGGAGCGCGGCGATGGCGTCGCCGTCCTCCTGGGAGCGGCCGGCATGCGGCTGCGACAACACGATCTGGACCTCGGGTTGGCTGTCGGTGGTGAGGGTGATCCAGCGGAAGCCGCCGTTCTCGACCTCGTTCTGGACCTTCAAGCCGAGCGTGTCGCGGTAGAAGGCGAGGGCGGCGTCAGGATCGTCGACAAGGATGTGCACATGGCTGAGTGAAATGGTCATGACACGGACACTACGCGCGGGGTTGAAAAATTGCTTCTCCAAAACTGCTCACTTGGGATCCCTTCCAGCACCTACTTTCCGCGGTCGGGTCACCACCATCATCTGGCAGTGAGGCAAGGCGAGCAGCGCTTGGTGGTCACGAGCCCGGTAGGCGCTCGGGGACTCGCCGACGAGTTCGGTGAATCGGGCGGAGAAGGAGCCAAGGCTCGTGCAGCCCACCGCGAAACACACCTCGGTCACGCTCAGGTCCCCCCGACGCAACAGTGCCTTCGCCCGCTCGATGCGGCGGGTCATCAGATAGGAGTACGGCGTCTCCGAATAAACCGCCCGGAAGCGACGGCTGAAATGAGCGGGCGACATCAGGGCCGTCCGCGCCAGCGCCGCCACATCGAGAGGCTGCGCGTACTCACGGTCCATCTGGTCGCGCGCTCGACGAAGCCAGCGCAATTCGTCGAGGTCGACGCTCATGCAGCCATTCTGCCTCAGCCGGCGGTGTAGCCCCCGTCCACGACGAATTCGGCCCCGGTGATGAACGATGCGTCATCACTGGCCAAGAAAGTGATCACGGCTGCGATCTCTTCCGGCTGGGCGAGGCGGCCCATGGGAGTCAGATTGGCCAACATCACCGGGTCGGTATCTCCCAGAATCGGCGTGTCGACGAAGCCAGGATGAACCGAATTGACCCGCACATTCTCTTTCGCCCAGGCGAGGGCAGTGCTCTTGGTCAAGAGTCGCACCGCCCCTTTGGCAGCGTGATATGCGGGAGAGGTTCCGAAGCCGCCGACGATGCCGAACATGGAGCTCACGTTGACTACCGCTCCATTGCCCGATTTCTTCAACGCCGCGCTGGCGGCCTTGTGGCCTAAGAAGACGCTGGTCTGGGTGATGGCGATGACCCGGTCGTAGGTCTCCTTGGACGTCACCTCGATCGGATCATTGTCTCCGATCCCTGCGTTGTTGACCAGGATGTTGAGGCCGCCGAACTCGTCCTCCGTCCTGGCAACCGCCTCAGCCCAAGCGGCTTCGCTCGCAACATCGAGGCCGATGAAGAGGGCTCGTCCTCCCGCGCCTTCGATCTCCGCAACGACCTTGCCCCCCGACTCCTCCTGGATATCAGCCACCACAACCGCGGCGCCCTCACGCGCCATTCTCAAGACTGCCTCTCTGCCGATTCCGCTGGCCGCCCCAGTGACCAAAGCCACTTTCCCATCGAAGCGTGGCATCTTGCTCCTCCCTTGGAACTCGGATTCTGCAGGTTACGACAGAACCGGTTGGTCCAGAGAGGGTGGAGGTTGGCTATCGCCCTGCGCCGGAGCTTGATCGAGCTATCTCCGCGCTTGCGGCATGTTCCAATCGAAATAGACACCAGCGACACGGATGGCGAAACACACCGCGGCCCCGAGGATCGGGAACCACAGGCTGTGCATTCCGCTTCCGAAAGCGATTACAACGATGGCCGCGCCCACCAGCGCCGGGATCGCGTAGAGCCCAGTGCGCAGCACTACCGGGATCTCCCTCAAAAGCACGTCACGAAGCACGCCGCCGCCCACGCCCGTGATCGCACCCAGCACCACTGCACCGAGCGGTCCGACACCGTGATCGAGTGCGGTGCTGGCGCCGGTGACGCAGAACAGGGCAAGCCCGGCTGCGTCAAAAACGAGGATCGGACGCTCGAGCCTCGTGAGCAGCGCATGGGCCAAAAGCGTCACGCCGCCCGCAAACATTGCGCTGGCGAGATAGCGCCAGTCTTGGAACGCCTGTGCCGGGAGGCCGATGAGGAGGTCGCGGGTAATGCCCCCGGCAAGTCCGACGACCACCGCGAGCACGACCACGCCGAAGACATCGAGCTTGGCTCTAACACCGGCCAGACCTCCGCTGATCGCGAAAACGAAGGTGCCCGCCAAATTGAGGACGAGTAAGAGGGTCGGGTCGAAGGCCTCGAGGCCTGGCATCCATTCCGAGGCTATCGCACAGAAACCACCTGGGACACGATCAACCAATCGCGGAGCGAGGGGTTTATGTTTCCTCGACATTCATCTCTCGAAACCACTCGAGCACAAAGGGGCAAGGGAGATCCCAGATGTGGCTGGTCATAACCGCTTGGGTCGCGGCGTTCCTCGTCTTCTCGTCGTTCTTCATGAAGACGATGATCCCGCTGCGGATCGTGGCGATCGTGAGCAACGTCGCCTTTGTCACTTATGCCCTATTGGGGATCACATACGGCATTTTCGATCGGGTCTATCCGATCCTGGTGCTCCATGCCTGTCTGCTGCCGCTGAATGTCCTTCGGCTACGCCAGCTCAGGCGTCTGACAGCTGCCGTCCAGCAGGCGACTCACGAGGACGTGCTCCAGTCACTCATTCCCTATATGAAGACCGAAACGCATCCGACGGGAACGGTGCTGTTCCGGCAGGGCGACCCCGCCGACCGCTTCTACATGATCCAGGAAGGGCGGGTCCTGTTTCCCGAGATCGAAAAGCGCATCGGCCCCGGGGAAGTGTTCGGCGAGGTCGGTCTGTTCGCCCCCCAAGGGGTGCGAGCCCTCAGTGCGATCTGCGAGGAGGCGTGTCGCCTCTCTGTCATTTCGGGCGAAAAGGTGTTGGAGCTCTACTACCAGAACCCTAAGTTCGGCCTCTTCCTCATCCGTCTCGTCTCCGGACTCGTCATCGAAGACCGGCCTGGAGCTGCCGAGCGACAATAAGGAGGGTCGGTTGACTAGATCAACACCTTGGCAAGCTGGCGCCAGGAATCGATAGGGTCGTCGTCGAGCACGTAGATCGCCACGTGATCGGCGCCGGCCTCGAGGTGAGCGGTGAGACCGGCGGCCACGGTCTCCGGAGGGCCATGGAGCACCAAGGCATCAACCAAGCGAGTGCTACCACCCGCTTCCAAATCGGAGGAATCCCAGCCTTCCCGGAGCAGATTGCGCCGATAATTCGACAGCCTTAGGTAGCGCGCAACGATTGCCTTTGCTTCGGGCGGGGAGGGGGATGAGGCGGGGGCGACTACCGCCATCGGGGTAGGCGCCAGCAGCGACCCGAAACCCATCACCTGGCGGGCAAGGGCTGTATGCCGAGGGGTGGTCAGATATGGATGAGCCCCTCGGGTCCGTTCGGCTGCCAAGCGAAGGACCTTGGGCCCCAGAGCGGCTAAGAGCAGGCGGTCCTTGGGCACTCCGCTCCGATCGAGGCGATCCAAGTAGTCCACGATCTTGTCGATTGGCTTCTGGAATTCCTCGGTCGACTCCGGGTGCCCGATGCCGACTCCGAGAATGAAGCGGTTGGGGTGACGCTTTTGGATCCGGTGGTAGGAGGTAGCCACTAACTCGGCATCCTCCCTCCACATGTTGACGACTCCAGTGAGCACAGGGATCCGCTCGGTGGCCGCAATTATCCGCTCGATGGCCTCCAGATCACCCGGTGGAGAACCGCCGACCCAAAGCGCCCCGTATCCGAGGGTCTCGGCCTCCTGGGCCATGGCCGGGGTGACCTCTGTCTGCCGCCGCCAAACGCCGAAGGATCCCAGCGAAAAATCCATCACCTGCTCCTGTCATCCACTCTTTGGGTCGGATTCCCCGCCCCGAACCAGGTTGCCATTGCTTCTAAGAGCTGTGGATCCCTGAGTTCTCCGGCCCATGCGACATACCCATCCGGTCGAATCAGCACCGCGGGCGGGGCGGGGATCTCGCCCATAACCGGAAGCTCCCATGGGCCGTCGTAGCCGGCATTGACCGACCGCACGCCACCCGCCCACGGAGAAACGTCGAAGCCGGCTTTTTCCCCGAGGTTGAGGAGCACGGGGCGGGCATCGTGGAGCAGCTCGTAAACCCGCGTCGGACCGTCGGTGGTATCCAAGTCAAGATCGGGCATGCGCCTCCCGAGCAGCGGGTGACCCTCGCCAAGGTCGTAGTGGATGTCCAATCCGGAGATCATCCCGGCGATGCGCTTGCGCGGTTCGTCCATGGCCAGCATTTCCAGCACGCTCTCGCGAAGGGCCCGGCTGCGCTCATCGATGCGCATCAATGCGACCTGCGCCATGGTGTTTTGCAAGACCCGAGCGCCGACCGGATGCCGTTCCGCCTGATAGGTATCGAGAAGGCTCGCGGGCGAGATTCCCTTCACCACCTGGGCCAGCTTCCATCCCAGGTTCACGGCATCCTGGACGCCGGTGTTGAGGCCTTGTCCACCCTGGGGGCCATGCACATGGCAGGCATCGCCGGCCAGCAGTACCCGACCAGCCCGATAGGACGCCGCCTGCCTGGTCATGTCGGTGAACCGGGAGATCCAGTTGGGGCTGTGCACGGCGAAGTCCGTCCCATAGGCGGCGACGAGGGCCTCTCTGAGGTCAGGCAGGCTGGGTTGAGTCGCATGCTCGATCTGCTTCTCGAGCAACACGACCCCGTACGGCCCTCCTCCCTTCTCCCGGTTGACGGGCCCGATGCCACCACCCTCGGGACGCATGCCGACCTCCGGCTCCTCGTCCATTTCCACCTCGGCGATCATGTAGCTGGCGGTCGGTTCCCACCCGGGAAACTCGATGCCGGCAGCCTTCCGCACCACACTCCGGCCCCCGTCGCAGCCGACGAGATAGGTCGCCCGCAGCGAGGAGTCGTCGAACAGCTCGACAGCAACACCGGTGTCGTCTTGGGTGAAGCCCACCACTTCTCGACTACGGAGGATGGGGACCCCGAGCTCATGGACCCATCCCGCCAGGATGGGCTCGATCCGGCTTTGCCAGAGCGCCAGGATGTAGTTGTGGCGGGTGGGAAAGTCGCTGATGTCTAAGAAGGTCCCGGCATAACCCACGAAGGGATGTACTTGGCCCTCCGCCAGGAACCGATCGGCGATGCCACGCTGGTCGAGCAGCTCGATCGTGCGCGAGTGGAGGCCCCCTGAGCGTGACCCGTCGAGATCCTGTGTGGCTCGTTTCTCGACGATGACGACATCGATCCCCGCCAGGGCCAGCTCGCCCGCCAGCATCAAGCCGGTCGGACCGCCTCCGGCGATCACCACCGAATGCTCGTTCAACGCTGCTCCCCGGCGCATCTCGCTGGAGTCAGACTGCTGCGGACGTGGCTTGCGGTGGCGGGATCCCTCATTGCGAGCTGAGAACCGCGAACTCGTTTCCGTCGGGATCGGCCAACTCCAAGCCAGACGCTCCTCCCTGACTGCGATCGACCCTAGTGGCACCAAGGGCGGTCAATCGCTCGACCGCGGTTCCCTCTCCATCATCCAACTGGAGATCGAGGTGGAGACGATTTCTCCCGGCTGCCACCTTCCCGGGAGGCCCGAAGGTGATGAATGGTCCCCGCCCGTTCGGAGCACGGATGGCAACATCTCCATCCTGGTCGTATACCACCGGCCAACCGATCGCTTCTCCCCAGAAGTAGCCCGTCACAGGATTGGCGGGCTCGAAGACGACGGCTCCGATGAAGTCGGTGTCGGCCAGGAACTCTCCGCGGATGACGATGCAGAACTCGTTGCCTTCGAGGTCAGCCAGCACGATGTGCTCGGCATCGGGACCTTGTCCGATGTCGACGCGCCGGGCGCCGAGGGCGGTCAAGCGATTGACGATCTCTTCCTGATGGGCGAGGGATTCACTGACCAAATCGAGATGGATGGGATTCTTGGTGGTCTTCGGTTCTCGAACCTGGCGGAACGCGAGCTTGAAGGGAGTGCCATCGGTTGGCAGTACGTACATCTCCTGATGAGATTCCTCTCCTAACTCCCAACCCAGGGCGCTCGCCCAGAATCCGGCGAGTGAAACGGTGGCGTTGGCATCAAAGCGGAGGTTGGCAAGCCTCGTTGTCATGTCAGGCATCCTTTTCTTGCCGCCCCAATCGATGGCGAACTGCTTTCACCATCCTGAAGCCCGCCTCGGGGCCGAAGCTTTGAGGCCACTACTCCTTAGCTGAGGTGTTGAACATCCAGCGCACCCCGTATTTATCCGTCAGGGAGCCGAAGTAGTCGCCCCAGAACTGCTCACTGAGGTCCATCTCGATGGTGGCACCCTCGCTCAGCGCGGCGAAATAGCGGTCGGCGTCGCGGCGATTGTCGAGCTCCAACATGATGTAGACGTTGTTGCCCTGGTCGACAGTGAACCCCATCGATTCGGGGGCATCGGTCCCATGCAGCATGTAATCGTCCACGATCGGGAGCTGGATATGCATGATCAGGTTCTTGTCGGCCTCGCTCAGTTCCGGCTGGCCCGGCTGGGGTGGGGCATCTCCCATCCGAGCAACATCCCCCACGAAATCGGTCCCGAAGATCGATTTGTAGAAGTTGAACGCCTCTTCAGTCTGGTTGGCGAAATTGAGGTAGGTGCTTACCCGAGCCATCTATTCCTCCTTGGAAAGGCGTGAATCCAGGTTAAGCACCTCCGGGACCTTGTCGGTCCGGGCCCTCCGCGCAGTCGGTCCACTACATAGACCCCAACGTGGCGCGTCGAGCCGCCTGATCACGATGCGCTTGTCAACGAAGTGAGATGATTGACCAGCACCCGCGCCCCGGAGTGATCGATGTCCCGCGTTGCTGTCATCAACACCACCTCGCCGGTGCGGGAAAGCTCCAAAAGATGTTCTACGGCCGCGGCGGCAGGGGGACGAGCCAGCTCGGCGCGATAGCGGCGCGCGAACTCCTCAAATCTGTCTGGCGCGTGGCCATACCACCGGCGCAGCTCAGTGCTGGGGGCGACATCTTTTAGCCACTCGTCGAGACCTGCCTCGCTTTTCTTAATCCCGCGCGGCCAGAGTCGATCGACCAGGACGATTCGCCCGGGAGGGGCCTCCTTCTCATAAATGCGATGGATCGACAAGGTCACGGTCCCCATACTCCCAAAACCGGGCCCGTAATTCACCACGAGCCCCGCTCTGCCAATAGCGTGCAGCGGTTGTGGGTCGAATCGTCGAAGCCATCGCTCCCAGTCGCCTCGGGCGGGATTTTCGATGGCTCTTCGCCGCCTCCTCGGCCACCAACATTGGCGACGGCATCGCAGTCGCCGCGGGACCCCTGCTGATCGCGGCCCAGACCGGCGATCCCAGGCTGGTGGCCCTCGCTCTTCTCCTGCAACGCCTCCCCTTCCTGCTCATCGGTCTCTACGTGGGAGTCCTGGCAGATCGACTCGACCGAAGGCGGATCGCGATCGTGGTCAACGTCTTGCGGGCTCTGGTGGTCGCCGCCCTGGCGGTGACCATCGCCAGCGGGCGAGCCAACGTGGTCGTCGTGCTCACCACTCTCTTCACCCTCGGCATCGCCGAAGTCTTCGCTGACATCACCAAGGCGACCCTCCTCCCGATGGTGGTTGCGCAGAGAGACCTGGGAGTGGCGAACGCCCGAACCGTTTCCGGATCCATCACGGCCAACCAGCTTGTGGGACCCCCGATCGGCGCGTTCCTGTTCGCAGTCGGCATGGCCGTCCCTTTCGGTGCCCAGGCGATGTGCATGGCTCTGGGGGCAGTGTTGATGTCCCGGATCGCCCGCACACCATCGGTGAGACCAGGCGAGCCCTCACACCTCGGGCGAGACCTCAAAGAAGGATTTCGGTGGCTCTGGGATCATGCCCCGCTTCGCACCCTGGCAATAACGGTCTTCGTATTCAATATCACGTTTGGTGCCGCCTGGTCCGTCCTGGTTCTGATCGCAATCGAACGTCTCCAGGTGGGCGAAGTGGGCTACGGGCTGCTGATCACGGCCGGTGCGATCGGAGGGCTCCTCGGAGCAGCCGCCTACCGGGCGTTGGAGTCGCGGTTCAGCCTGGCCGACATCATGCGGGCGGGTCTGGTCGTGGAATGCCTGACCCACTTGACCCTGGCAACCACCACCACACCGTGGGTGGGGATGGTCATTCTGTTCCTGTTCGGGGCTCACAACTCGGTCTGGGGAACGACGACCACAACGATTCGTCAGCGAGCCGTACCTGCCGACTTCCAGGGACGACTCAGCAGTCTCAACCAGCTTGGCTCCTACGGGGGATTGGTGGCGGGAGCGGCATTGGGTGGGGTCATCGCCGGCAGATGGGGCGTAACCGCGCCCTTCTGGTTCGCCTGCATTGGCTCGGCGATCACTCTCGTCCTGATCTGGGGTGAACTGTCCCACATCGCCCATGCCGGAGGCGAACTCCCGTCGGGCTGACGTATCGCACGCACGTTGTCGACTGCGCGGATTGAGAGTTGGATATGTCGGTGCGAGAGGTCAAAGCAGTAGAGCTTGAAGCGCTCATGCTGGCTACCCAATTGCTGCAGCGCGCTCGCCGAGCCGACCCTCGGGCCGGTCTCTGGGAAGCCGCCGATGTGCAGTGGTGGTGGAGGAGGCCGCGGCAATCTGATGAAGTCGAAAAACTCTTCTGGGTAGACGATGAAGGGCCGGCCGCTGGAGTCCTCTTGACGAGCTGGAACCATGATGCCTGGCAATGCGATCCCGTCGTCGTCCCAGGGGCGCCGGGCCTGCAGCCGAAACTCGTGTGGACGCGGGCAATCGAGCACGCCACCAGGCTGCTGGAAACACGCTTCGAAATACCAGTGAGTGACGACGATCGAGCCTTCACAGAGCTGGCCCAGCGATCCGGACTCGATCCTGGCCGCCAGGACTTCACCGCCTGGATGGACGCGGCCGATCGACCAACCGTGTCAGCGTTACCTCCGCGCTTCGTGCTCGTCGATCGCACTCAGCGTCCGGACACTCCGCATCCGCTGCGGCCCCGAAACGGCGACGGCGTGGCGCAGCGGCTCGACCAGTGTCCGCTCTACGATCCGACGCTCGACCTGGCCGTCGAGACCGCCGATGGTGTGGTCGCCGGCTACTCGCTGTATTGGTACGACCCGACCACAGGAGTAGGGCTGGTCGAACCCGTCAGGGTGGAAGAAGGGTTTCAACGGCGAGGTCTCGCACGAGCGATGCTGACCGACGGAATCGATCGCCTCTTCAGGAGAGGCGCCCAGCGGATCAAGATCTCGTACGAAACCAACGCCGCCGGGGGTCTCTATCAAAGTGTCGGATTCCGGCAGACATCGAGCGCCACCTGGTATCAGTCGTTTCGCAATTAGGCGGCGGTGCCCTCTGCCACGCCATCGGATTGACCGCCTGCGCCAACCGTAGAAAACTCGTCGCGATGAGCTATGGGTGGTGGGTCTTCATTCACCTGGTGGGTGTGGTGGGTTTCGTGGCCGCCCATGGCACCTCCATGGCAGCAACCCTCCTCATGCGCCGCATCCGTGATCCGCAACAGGTCTCCGGCGTCCTCCAGCTCAGCGCCGCCACGGTGAGTGCTTTCTACGTCTCGACACTGGTGCTGCTGGTGGGTGGGATCGGGGCCGGGATTCAGGGCCGATGGTTCTCGCGGGGTTGGATCTGGGTATCGCTTGGCTTGCTCATCGCCGTTGGAATCCTGATGTTTCCGATGGCTCGTGGACACTTCCGGCGCGTGCGTATGGTCCTCGAACTGATGGCCAGCGGAACCACTGTGACCGGCGACGATTTCGCTCGGGTGCTCAACTCGGGCAACCCGATCCTCACTGCCGGGACCGGAGTCATCGCGTTGCTTTTTATCGTCTATCTGATGGTCTTCAAACCGTTTTGAGCGCCTATCGCCGCATCATGGTGGGTGCGCATGGGACCGCCACCTCGGCCGTGGCCGAGGACGTCGCTGCCCGCCTTGCCAATCAACTCGGGGCAGGCCTCACCCTCATCCACGTCGGTGACGACCCGGCGGCCAGCTCCACGATTCTGAACGAAGCGGTGGAGCGGGTCCGGAAGCTGGGAGTCGAAGCCGAGACGGCCCAAGTTCGCGGTGAGATCGCCCAGTCGATCATGACGGCAGCCACCGAACGGCTAGCCGACCTGCTGGTAATTGGCGACCACGGGATAGGTTCGGGGAATCGGTTCGCGATGGGTGGCATCCCCGACCAGATCGCTCATGAGACTCCGATCGACATCCTGGTGGTGAGGACAAGCGATCCCCAAAGTCGGCCACCGAGCTACCGAAGGGTTTTGATAGGTACTGACGGGTCACTAACCGCCCATCAGGCGGCGCGTCATGGTTATGCCCTGGCGCAGGCCCTCGGAGCAGCGGTCAGCCTGATGTTCGTTGGGGACCCACTGATCGGCGACATCGTGCTGCGTGACACTGCCGCCCGTCTTGGTGGTGAAGAGATGAATCTCATCGTGGACAAGGGCAACCCTGCGGCCAAGATCTCGAAAGCGGCCGGCGATCACGACCTAGTGGTGGTCGGCAGCAAGGGAATGACCGGATCGCGGCGCTACATCCAGCGAGTGGTCCCCAACCGGGTGGCGCATGAGGCCCCCCGCGACGTGCTGATCGCCAAGACCGTGGGTCGCCAATTCTTCGACCTCCGCCCCGGAGAAGGGGCAGTGGTCGAGGTGGAGGGAGAGAGGGTGGCGGCCTACCTCCACGACGACGGTACTACCTACCTACTGTCGGCTCGTTGCACCCACATGGGCTGTGTGGTCGGCTGGAACAGCCGCGCCCGCACCTGGGACTGCCCCTGCCACGGTTCCCGATACGACCATGCCGGGGCAGTGATCAACGGTCCCGCCGCCAGGCCACTCCCGCCACTCGATTCCTGACGCCGGCTGGCGGACCGCTACGAGTCGGCCCCCGCCATCTAGACGTATCCTCTTGTGGTGACGTACCTAGGGCGCCTCCGCGACCGCCTGGCGACGATTGGAGCCGACCCGGCCGACGACGACGATACACGCCACCGCAAGGCACTTCTGGTCCGGATCGCGGTTCTGATCCTGCCGATCTCGTTTCTGTGGGCCGGCCTGTATCTCGCCTTCGGGGCCTGGTCGGGTTCGTTGGCGTTGGTCTACGCGGCGATCTCGATCGGGTCCATCGGGCTCTTCGCTCGGAACGGCAATTTCCGCTTGCTCCTACGCATCCAGCTCGCCGACATCCTCCTCGCGCCGACGCTCTCGATGATCGCCCTCGGGGGGTTCCTGCCCGGCGGATCGCCAGGCATCTGGGGCATCCTCGCCCCTCTCGGCGCGCTGGTCTTCGACAGTGTCCGGGCCGGTATCCGGTGGTTCCTCGCCTTCGTCACGATCTTCCTGGCCTCTGGGTTCGCCGGGATCGCGCTGGGGATTACCTCCCCGCTGCCCGAGTGGTTTTCCGGTCTTCTCCTGGCCCTCAACGTCACCGTCGGCGGGACCATCTTCTTCACATTGCTGGTTCTGTTCGCAAGACAGCGGGAGGAAGCGTTGACGGCTCTCCGGTTGGAGCAACAGCGCGCCGAGGATCTGCTCCTGAACATTCTCCCGGGCTCCATCGCAGAGCGCCTCAAAGGCGATACCCGCACCATCGCCGATCAAATCACGGCGGCCTCGGTGCTGTTCGCAGATGTGGTCGATTTCACCGCCCGCTCAAAGGACCTACCGGCGGCTCAAGTCGTCGAGCTGCTCGATCGGCTGTTTAGCCACTTCGACACCCTCGCCGAGCGACACGGGCTGGAGAAGATCAAAACCATCGGCGACGCCTACATGGTCGCGGCCGGTGTCCCGATCCCGCGGCCGGACCACGCGCAGGCGATTGCCCTATTGGCGCTCGAGATGGTCGAGTCGACGGCGCCCGGCGGACCCTGTGGAGACCTTGAGTTTCAGCTGCGGGTCGGGATCAACTCGGGACCACTCGTGGCCGGCGTCATCGGTCGGCACAAGTTTCTTTACGATCTCTGGGGTGACGCGGTAAACACCGCTTCCCGGATGGAGTCCGGTGGCACGCCCGGTCGGATCCAAGTCACCCGGCCCACCTACGAGCTGTTGGAGGACGAGTTCGAGCTAGAGCGGCGCGGCACGATCGCGGTCAAGGGCAAGGGCGAAATGGAGACCTGGTATTTGCTAGGGAAATCGGAGACCGCGAACGAATCGCGGAGCTCGCGCCAGGCGTTGGCTGACCGGATGGCCAAATGACGCCCGACGCAGGGCGTACAACCAAAGGGGAATGAATGCCGGAATTGATGGTCGACTTCATCACTTCCTTGGACGGCTTTGGGGCCGCCGAAGGCTGGCCGGGTTGGTGGGGGCTCGAGGGTCCCGAATATCTGGCCTGGCTCAACCAGCAACCACAGGACTACACGACCGTGATGGGGGCGAACACCTACCGGCTGATGTCGGGATTCGCCGCGCAGGCAGCGGAATCGGCCGGCTCCAACGAGGAAGACGCCGCGATGGGCTTCCTCACCAAACAGCCCAAGGTGGTGTTTTCCTCGACGCTCACAGAGCCTTTGTCGTGGGCCAATACCCGCCTCGTCGCCGAGGATGCGGTCGAGACCGTGAGAACGATGAAGCGCGACGGCACCAGTCCGATGCACACCCTCGGAAGCGTTTCGTTGTGTCGCTCGCTCCTCAAAGCGGGTCTGGTGGACCGCTTCCGGGTGGGGGTCTTCCCGGTGATCACCGGGAGCACCGGGCGCGACCGGATCTATGACGGCTATCCCGATGTCGCTCTCGAGCTGGTCGCCCACCAGACATTCGACGACAAGATCCAACTCCTCGAGTACGTTCCCACAGTGCTCGAGGGTCCGCCCGGCGCCAATCCTGCTTCCTGACCTCCGATTACGCCCCTACATCAACTGGTAGGGCACAAAGAGCTGTGGTTCGTCGCCGTCGCCAATCTTCGCTTTGAGCTCTGCGCTTGGCTCGCCGAGGAGTTCCCCTGAGACCGAGCCCGTCTCCAGAATTGCCGGCGTTAAGTGGGCCAGGTTTGCACTGTGCTGGATGAGCGCCTCGGAGTCCCTGAAACGCTCGATGACGATCGCCTCCGACTGATCGTCGTTGAAGTAGGTGTCGTATTGCAGAGTGCCGGGGTCCTTGGCTCGGACGATCTCCAAGCACTGAGCGGACAGGCGTTTGAACTCCTCGACCTTATCTTCGTGAAATTTGAAACGAACGATGCCTATGAGCTGACTCATTGCTCGGACCTCCTCGCTTGCGCCTCGAAGTCGTAGCGAGCTCTATTGGGCGTACTCCTTCTTGGCCCGCTTGAAGCTGGCAGCGATCAACTTCTCCAAGACTTTCGTGTCGACATCTGCCAGCTTGTTGACGTAGAGACAGCCAACGCTGGTGGTGTGTTTGCCCAGGTCCTTCAGTAACTCCGGAAAGTTCCTGGGGTAGACGTAGAGGGTGAGATTTTGCTTGCGCGGGGAGAAGCTGGCCAGCGGCCAGTCGCCCTCCTGCGAGCTGCGCTCGGACTTGTAGTGATACTTGCCGAAGCCGATAATGCTGGGTCCCCACATCTTGGGCTCCAAGCCGGTCACTCGCTTGTAAATTTTCAGAAGCTCGAAGCCGTCCCGGCGGCGGGTCTCGTTCTCCACACCGTTGAGGAAGTCTTCCACGCTTGCGTCTGTGACCTTGGTTTTAAGTTCTGCCATTCTTCCAAACCTCCCGAGGGCCACCCTAAAGCAGGCTTTTGTCAACCGGATACGGCGACGAGAGGCGCCGGATCATTCCGAAGCAGCGCTATTCGCACCCATGGAAGCGAAGAATTCGATGATCCGCTGAGTGTCATCGGAGAATGCCCATCGCTCAGTGAGTTTGCCGTCCTTCATGTGGGCAATCTCGGCGGTCCGATAGGTGAAGCTCTGTCCACCCATGTTCAGCGTGGTCTCCACTAGTCCGATGACGTGCTCGTCGTTTCCGACGACGTCGTGGATGTCAATATTGAAGGCCTCGCCTCCGAACTCCTCCATTCCGGACATGCTCGCCACGACGGCATCCTTGCCATGCAGCGTCTCGGCGCCGAGCTGATGCCAGACAACATCGTCGTCGAGAGCGTCGAAGGCTGCCTCGAAGTTGCCCCGTTGGAGTTGCTCGTGGACCCCTCGATAGACCGCCACGTGAGGATGTTCTGCCATGGTTCTTGCTCTCCTTTCTAAGCAACGTGAAGTTACACCCACGGAAAGGGGATCGCCGTGGCGCTTGGGATGGCGACCTTGTGACCCCCCAATTGGGGTCGCCCTCGTCACATGCGGGCTCTGCCGCGTAGGCTTGGCCTCATGAGAGGAACAGTTCCTGTCAAAGGGACCGAACTCTCCTACGAAACCATCGGCACGGGTGACCCGGTGGTGGTCCTGGGAGGCACAGCTCTTGGCTATTCCTACCTACGCCCGGCCATGGACCGCTTGGCCGACTCGTTCCGCGTCGTCTACTACGACCAGAGGGGAAGTGGTGACTCGGCACTGGGGGACGCCGAGAGACTCAGCTTCGACACGGCCGTCTCCGACCTCGCCGCGCTTCTTGATGGACTCGGCCTTGAGAGCGCAAGTCTGCTGGGCCACAGTCTTGGTGGTGACACGGTGGTTCTCTTCGGCGCCCGCCACCCAGATCGTGTCGATGCCCTTGTCGTGGCGAATCCTGGTCCCCCCTTCGATCCCGAGGGAATAGAGGCATTGGAGTCGGAGATGATGAGCCGCCGAACTCCCGCCGATAACCTGGCGCTGGCAGAGATCCAGGTATCCGAGGCCTTCCAAAGGGGTGAACCAGCGGGCGTCGAGGCGTTCATTCGCAACATCTACCAGCCGTTCTTTCTCGACCGCGCCAAATCCGATGTCGTTCCTTACAACTTCAGCGCCAACAGCGCAGCCACCGCCCTGGATCAGGAGTCCGTGCTTTTCCAGGACTTCGACCGTGAGGCAGCGTGGTCGAGCCTGACCAACATCACGAGCCCGACGATGGTGGTCTACGCCGAACTCGACCCGATTCCCGAATCTTTCGCCCGAGCTCTCGTCCAGGCGATCCCGAGCGCCAGGCTCGAGTTCCTATCCGGCACCGGCCACTTCGCTTACTTGGAGACTCCAGACCTTTTCTTCCCGCCGGTGATGGAGTTTCTCCAGGCGGAAGGATGACGAGCTCGTTTGCTGATTTGTGGACAGGAACAGCCCTTGCAAGCCGAGGCTGCCAACAAGTTCGCACGAATAGCTCCCCGAGTCACATTGGACAGTTCCGTCCTGACCACGTCGAGAGACGTGGCAAGATGATCAACGGACAGCCGTGAGCACCCAGTTCGAAGGGGTGTTCGCAACCTCCACTTAGTGATGTATCTGGCGGGAAGTGGCTCAGTCACGAGGACGGCGCGTGCCTCGACGCTGTACAGCAATGCTCGGAGAAGACCGGACGGCCGGTCGACCGAGCTGATTACATCGCCTACCGAGGAGAGCAGGACATGAGAGGGCTGAAACCGGCGGGAGTGGCAGTGACTCTGCTGGTGCTGACGGCGTGCCAAAGCGGGGCAGCCGTATCGACGACAGGACCCGCTACGACCAGCGCACCCGCGACAAGTGCGCAGGATCGCGACCTCGAAGTGATCGAAGCCGGCGTGGCTGCCTTCTACTCGGGGGATGCGGACCGGGCCGCCGAGTTGTTCGAGCTCGCCGACCGCACTGACGACCAGATACGGGCAGAGTCGGCGTATCAGGCAGCCATTGGTGGGCGATTGAGCATGAGTTGCTCGAGGATCTCGGCCGGGAAATTCAGCTGCCTCACGCCGTACCAGAACGCGATGACGGATGCGATCGGCGAGGGCGGCGGCCATGACACGTGGCCGGTCATGGTCGAAGACGGAGTCATCACGCAATTCGGATTCACCGAGCACACGGGGATAGTGATCGAGATGGGCGCCTTCCTCGCCAGCCAAGGTCGCCTCGCGGGCTATGAAGACTGCGTGTTCGGCCCATTTCCAGAGTCGTGTGCCGAGATCCAACTGGAGAACCTCGACGACTGGGTCGAGTGGCGGCAAAACGTCGAGCCGGCTGACCAGGTGACGATCGCATTGGAGTCCTGGTACGGAGGAGACTGTCAGGTAGCCCTGTTCCTCGCCGGCACCGACTTCGGTAACGACGGCGTTTGCTCGACATCATCCTCGCCAGCCCAATCGATCGAATACGAGTCGACCCTTGGGGCGCACGTCTCCATCGAAAACTGTGAGACCACGTCTGCTGGAGGCGACACTACCCGCCTCTCATGCGAGGTGCACTACTCGAACGCCATGAACGGCGCCGTCGGCAAGCCACCCTCGGTCACGGCTCGAGCGTTCGATGTCTGGTTCGCCGGATTGGTGGGCCTGCCCCCTGATTTTCAGCCGTGGTACGAAAGTGATTACCCGGAGGACACCGAGCTGCGTGAGAGCTTCAGGCTGTTCGCTGAAGAGGGTCAGCTGAGCGCCGAGTATGCGACCGCGGGCTGCGCATCCGAGCGGACGCCCGAGTGCGCCCAACTCATCATGGACAACCTCGACGCCTGGGCCGCCTGGTACCAGGCCAACGGCTGACCGACATCTCCCTTGCTCATCCTCGTGCTCACCGCCTCTCTCGCCGGGTGACTCGAGTCTCTCCGCCTTCGGCACGCGCTTTCACATGGCGAAGAACCGTAGGAGCTCCTGGCTCACGGCCTCGGGCGCGGCAAGTGCCGTGATGTGATGTGCGCCGGGTATGACCGCGACCTCCACGCCCGGGATCAGGTCCTTACCTGCCTGGATCGCCTCGTCCAGATCGCCATAGATGACTTCCCGATCACCGAAGATCAAAAGCACCGGAGCGCTGATCTCGGCAAGCTCTTGCTTCACGTAGACACGGGGAAAGACCCGGTTGATCAACTTGCCGTGCTTCATCGTCTCGACAAAGAGGGGCGCCCAAATCGGGTCGCGGGCAAGACCTGCATGCATCCAGTTCACGCTCGCACTCATCACCCGGCCTGACCCTGGAAGCCAGGGCGCAGCCATATACAGGCCCTTGGGCACGAACATATGGAACATAAAGGGTCGCATCGCGTGGATCGTCGACGCTGGACCTACCAGCACCAGCTTGCGCACCCGCTCGGGAAGCTTCATCGCGTAGTAGGCGGCTGTGAAGCCTCCGTAGGAGTTCCCGACCAAAAAAAGTGTGTCGATCCCGAGTCTGTCGAGGAGTTCATCGAACCACTGCAGGAAGTCGTCCATCGATGTGATAGGCCGCGTAGGGATGCTCTTGTTCGCCTCACCGATGACATCGACGCAATAAGTTCGGTACTGCTGACTCAGCGCCTCGACGTTGCGATACCAGGAAGTTGCGGTTGCAAACAGGGCGTGGAGGAGAACCACCGGCGGACCATCGTGTGGTCCGCAGGCCACGACATGGGTATCTCCGAAGCTGGTGGCGACATAGAGCTCTTCGTAGTCGATCGGCCATGCGTCCATCACGGCCTCGTAGGCACGGGCGACGGCGGCCTCACCACCAGGTGATGTGAAGACCGGGATCGTGGATCCGGCGACTGCCGGGTGAGCTTTGGCTGCCATCCCCCAAGTTCAACTCTTTCCGACATCGCTCGCCAGGGTCCAATGTCACGTTCCCATGAGCCGTTTCCGCATTGCGCGACGCGTCCTTCGTCCCCGCGGAAGCGGCCAATTGCCCCCATCTCGGGACCGACCGCTGCAATACCAATTGAGCAACCGGGTCACCCACTGGAAGCATCCAACCGTCCTGGCTTGGCCAGCAGGCAGTGGCTGCGTGTGCGTGCATTGGATCAAGGATTGGATACAGCAAAAACCCAGGCAATGCCTGGGTTTTCTGTGGTAGCGGGGGCGGGATTTGAACCCGCGACCTTCGGCCGTCCGCCGAAGGCAGAGGGCCGAACGGCCCTTGTTGTCGGGACCTTTGAGTCTGTTCAGACCCTGCCCCGGTTCGAGATGATTGGCAGGCGAAAGGAGATCAACATGCTTGTACGAGAAGCTATGGGCCGACCAGTCGACACCTGCTCGATGGATACGACCGTTGCGCAGGCAGCGAAGGTGATGACAGATGAAGATCACGGAGCGATGCCCGTCACTCTGCATGGGTCCCTGATCGGAATCATCACAGAACGTGACATTCTCAGATCGATCGGTCGGGGTGAGGACCCCGAACACGTGAAAGTGAAATATCTGATGACCCCCGACCCAGATCATCTGGAGCCCGACGTGAGTGTCGGGGATGCCGCCGACTGGATGCTCGCTGCCGGCTACCGACATTTGCCCGTGGTTGAGGAGGGCCAGGTACTCGGCATCCTGAGCGTTAAGGACGTGTTGTGGGCGTTGACCGGTGGGATCTATGGAGCAGGAGCGCGGACCGGGACCGCCAAGGCTGAGTAAGGCTCGGCTCGAGGTTTAACGCCGCATCGAACTGCCATGCCCTGAACGAACCGGAAGCCACCATAGATTGGCCCTCTCGTCTTCCTCCACTCCGAGGCGGCCCATGAGGAAGCTGTTTCGATCGGGACCCTCGAGGATCCGGTAGCCAAAGCTCTCCTTTTCCACCCAGGGCGCGAAAACGACCTTCAGAACCTCGGCATAGTCGAAAGCGGCGTCGGACCCGGACCACTCATAGATGCCCCGATAAAAACCGGTGTCCGTGTCTGTGAGCCAGAGCTTGGTGGTGAACCCGCGATGGGCAGCGAAGAGCACGGTATTAAACAGCGACTCGAACCGAAACAGGGCATGGGCGACGCTATTTGTCCCTATCAGTCTCAACCGGAACCGGACGACGAGAAGAACTGGATCAGAAGGTTGCTCCCTCATCGATGTCGTTTCCCGGTAGATCCGCGAGGTGCTGCCATCTGCAAAGGTGATTGTCCGGCCCACCTCGAATCGGGGCATGGCGATATTGCCCCCCGCGAGCATGATCAGGGTGTACAGGATGCACCGAAACTCGATCAGCATGACTTTGAGAAGGCCTGGTGGCCGAGCCAGTTTGCCCACCGGCATCAGTGGGATGGAAGGATCCCAATCACGGAGAGCAATTCTCCGAGGAAAAACAGGCTCGGCAGCGAACTAAGCGCCGTCGCCAGCACGACAACGGGGCTCCGGTCGATCGCACGAAAGATACTTATGGCGCCAACGATGCCAGCCACGAAGGCTGCGCCGGCGCCGACCAAGAGGGAGATGGCCAGGTCTAGTCGATCAAAGAAGCGATCCGATGGCATGTCACCTGTCAGGGCGAGCACGAAATAGATCAGCATCGCCACGAGGTGAACCGCCCAAAGACCAACGGTCCACCTACCCATTCGGGTCGGAGGGACCAAGCGAGACGCTTCGAGTCCGGCTCGCCGTTTGACCGAAGGTCCCACACCTCTTCTCCCACGAGCGCTCGCCCGAGGATCAGTCATATCCACCCCCATCCGATCAGGTTCCAAGCAGCCAGCTGAGCAGTGAGAAAGAGAGCGGCGAGAAATAGGGCCGCGTATTGCCGGATGAATGAACGATCCCACCAACCCCGAATCCATCCGATGGCGCCGACGCCAATGAGCGCGCCAACCAGACCCGCAAAGGCGAGTGGAGCGTGTAGGGCGAGCCGCTGGCCCAGCGGAAAGTCGAGCCAGCCGACAAAGCCGGAGTCGACGAGTCCGGGTAGGGCTGCGACAAGGGCGACGTCTCCGAGAACCATAAGGGAAACGAGAGAGGCGAGAGCCGCGGCCAGGTGCCGGGCGATGGAATGGTCGCTCGAAAGCTCTCGGTCTTTGCGGCGGCGTACCAAGGCTCGAGTGGCTGCAGCTACGAGCCATCCGACCGCCACCGCCGCCACGAGCACCAAAGCTACCCATTGCCACACTGCCGGGCCGGACGCCTTGACTAGTTCGATGTTCCTCCATGTCGGAACGGGACCGGTGAGATCGAATATTTCACCGGTCTCCGAGAGAAAGAGGCCCGGCGAGATCTCGGTCAAGGGATACCGGCCGGGGATCAACCCTTCGCTTGTCTCAAGGCAAGGCACTCCATCTTCGATGAAGAAGCGGGCCCTCGGCGTCATCGGGTCGACAACGTCCCATTGGCGCAATCGGTAGCCACCGGCGTAGCTGGCCCACTTTTCCGATTCGTCGTCGGGAAGCTGAGTTCCGGCCGCGCGGACCAGCCCGGGGAGCTCACCTGGAAGTTGATAGCTGGCAAGCGGAGCGGCGGGCCAATCCTGATAGGAGAAATTGCGCACTCGATCGGCGTAAATGCTCTTGCCGCTGGTGGACGCGGTCGGTCAGGATCGACGCCGGAAGTCCGCCCTGCAGCGTGTGATCGGAGGAATTGGTCAAGACTGCGATACCGAGTTGGAGTTGCGGCAGCCACCACAGATCGGAGAGGAAACCGAAACCGCCTCCTCCGTGAGTGAACAAGTCGGCGTTATGCCCGGCGACCCATCTCGTTCGATCCACGCCGAGCGCATACCCGATAAATGCGTCCTCGTGCGGCGCGGGAACTCGTCGCATCTCCGCCATCAGGGCGGGATCGAGAACGGTCCGGCCGTTGATGACTCCTTCACCGAGTTGGAAGCTAAGAAAGCGAGCCAGGTCCTGGACATTCGTATAAAGACCACCAGCCGCGGTCATGGGTACGTCGATCGGGACCTTGGCAAAAGGATGAACGTGCCCGACGGCCCGGTTGGCATTGGCGCGAATGTCCTCGCGATCGAAGGTGCTGGCATCCATCCCGATTGGCTGAAGAACGGTTTCATACATCAATTCGGGAAAGGTTTGACCGTAGACCCGTTCCAGGATGTAGCCGGCGAGATCGATACCAAGATTGGAATAGGCGTAGCCAGTGCCGACGGGAAAGCGGAGCCAGGTATCTGAGATGCTCTGGACATGGGAGTCGAAAGTCTCGGGGGCGAGTTCGAAGTTGTTACCGACCGGTGCCTCGTGAGTGAAGCCAGCGGTGTGGCTGAGCAGCATCCGTAACGTGATCTTTTGTTCGGGGTGCTCTTCGAAGGCGCTATTTACGGTGAACTCGGGCAGGTAAGTGGCAACCGGCTCGTCCAGGTCAACAAGCCCTTCCTGGACGGCCACCATCACACCTGTCGCAGTGAAGACCTTCGACATCGACTGAACGCTGAAGATCGTTTGGGTTGAGACGGGAGTCTGCCCGTCCCGTTCGAGGGAGCCGAACGCTTCCATCCACAGCACCTGGTCGCCGTCGACTAGGACAAGCGCCAATCCGGGAACCCCCTGCTCCGCCATTAGCTCCGGTATCTCCTCCCGGAACCGGGCCCCCACCGACGACGCTGCCTCGTTCGGTTCCGAGCTTTGCGCCGAGACGGCTGTCGTCACACCGCTGATGAGAGCCGCGGCAATCATTGCGCCCAAGGGTCCGACCCGCCAACGGAGGCTCGATCGGAGGGAGGAATTCATTCTTGTCTGCCTATTCCTTATGTGGCTGGGCGCGTGCCCGAAGGTCTCAGCTTCTCCCGCGGACCGGGGTTCGAGTAGGGGCGAATGGCACAAGGTCAAACGTCAACCAGAACTCCTACTAAAAAGAAAAGGGCCCGGTCAGCCGGGCCCTTTTCTTGATGAGTCGGATGCTCTTTCTAGGCGATGAGGGCCTTGCGCAGGGAGAGAAAGGTCACTCCCGAAGCGATGAGTGCGATTCCGACCACCAGGGCGAAAGCCGAGAGGGCGTAAGCCACAAGACCGAGGTTGAGAGCGGTCATCAGGCTCGTGGCATTGATCCAGCTAGCCCTCGCCGCGTTGGGCACCATGACTGGCAATCCGTCTTCGCCAACGACCTCGTTCCCGGCCTCGTCGACCTGGGGAACCTGGCGAGGCATCTCGGAATACCGCAGCCCCTCAGTGCTGTCCAGCTGATGGTGCTCGATGATGGCGGACTGGGCATACATGCTCATCGGACCTCGCACCGGCACCTCAGGGAAGATCGCGTCGTCAGGCGTCGTGATCCCCTCCTCGACTGCCTGACTCCAGGTGTAGACCGCTCCGAAAATGCCACCCCCGAGCGATCCGATCCCCACCACCAGGGTAAGAATTCCAACTATTGCCAATAACCGACGGCGGGCGTGCCCTGTGCGCTCGGCAAGGGCCTTGACCGCTCTCTTCTCAACAACCGTTGTCATCGTGTCCTCCTTTTGACACTTTTCAAAACTGACAAGGCCAGTGTCCAAGACGAGAAGCGACACCGGTAGGGCCGGCAGGTCCCAATGGCTCGGGACCTGTGGCCCTATTGCTTGAAGTCACTAGCTGTCAATTTCGGCTGCGAAATGCCGGCACCAGCCATGACACCCACCTAGCGATGCTCGTCTACTACTTCGGACATGTCGAGGGCACCCTGGCTGAGGTCGCGATCCTGATCGGCGATTCCCAAAGCGACCTTTCAGCCTGGGCTCAGCTGGCGGTCAGGCATGGGGAGGAACTACGAACCCGCATCGTGCCCGGGCCGTTCATGCCCGCGAAAGACGTGCATATAGAGGTGGGAAAGGCTGAGCGCCGTTTGGGTTCGGTGGTGATTCCCATCAAATGGAAGGCCACCGGAGCGCACGCAATTTTCCCAGAGATGAACGCTGATCTCGTTCTTCAGCCGATCGGCCATATGAACGTCCAGGTGGTCTTCCGAGGTTCCTATGACCCGCCATTCGGGGGGATCGGACGTCTGCTCGATCGGGCGCTGATGCATCGACTGGCGGAATCCAGCGTCAAGTCGTTCGTCGATCAGTTGTGCACCGCGGTCAACGAGCGCTCAAACCGGAGGTAAAGCCCGGATGTCGGAGCTAGCGAGGAATCCGGCGCCGCCATTCGGAGGGTGGGTATTGGTGAGTGGATTCAGCTTCGATCCGGGCGAGGTGGGCGGCCGCGCCGGCTCGATGTCCAATACCCATCTTGGTCAGGAGGTTGGAGACGTAGTTCTTGACCGTCTTTTCAGCCAGAAACAGATCATCAGCAATTTCTCGGTTGGTTCTACCTGCGGCGATTTGCTGAAGGATGATCCTCTCGCGCTGAGTTAGCCGAGCCAGCAGCGGGTCGGCAGGAGGACGACCTGCCTGGGTTGAGGGTGCGTCCCTGAACACCGTCTCACCTCCAGCCACTCGTCTGATGTCGCCGAGCAAATCGAACTCGTGAACCCGCTTGAGTACGAAGCCTGCCACACCTTCTCGTCGGGCCGCCTCGAGCGCATGCTCGTCAGCAAATCCGGTCAAGATGAGAGTTCGCGAGTTGGGAGAAATCCTGCGGGCTCCCCGACATACCTCTAGGCCGGAACCATCAGGCAGGTCGAGGTCAACCACGATTACGTCGGGTTCGTGGATCCCGATGCGGCGGATGGCGTCTGCCACGCTGGCGGCCTCGGCCACAACTTCGAATTCGGCCGTTGCTTCGATGAGCGTGCGCAGTCCATGACGCACCAGATCGTGGTCGTCGACGAGCATCACACGTGTTGGTGTTTTGTCGCTTGCTTCTCCGGGCGCGTCAAGTGCAACACGAGGAGAATCAGTCGTGTTGACCATATCCCGACCTTCGGCTCGACACGCCCGCTTCCCCGGTTATGGACCACATGATGTCTTTCATGCTCACCATCCCCAGAAGCTTGCCGCCGTCAGCCACCGGCAGGTGCCGGTAGCCAGCTGCGAGCATCCATTCGGCGGCATCCGTTACCTCGATATCGGGCTCCATCGAATCGGGGTCTCGGGTCATGTACTCGCTGGTTTGCGTGGTTTCGGGATCTCGGCCCTCTGCAACTGCCCGGACGACGTCTCGCTCCGAGATGATCCCAACCAGATAATCGTGCATCGTTATGGCGAGGGCTCCGTGCTCCTCGGCGACCATACGCCGTGCCACATCAGCTATGGATGTGTCCATTCCGCAGGTCTGAACCGGGCGGACCATCACTTCGCTTACCAACATTTCTAAACCTCCTTGAGCACCTCCGATTATCTCCCTCGGCGCTCGCCGCCACCAGGATGCAAAGGTCCCCGCCCGTAGGGCCGTTCGACCCTTAGGTCTGCCTGGGTAACTTCAGAACTGAATGCCAGTCGGGACCTTCGCCTCTGTGCATCCTGAACGCTTTGCGCCACCTTGACACCGACAGGCCCTAAAGGGCCTCTCAGAAAGGAGGTGATCTTGTGACGCTGTTGCTTGAACGAGAAAAGCGAACTGAGATCACCCGGACCCCCGTCCGCCATGTGACCGAATGGGTGCTTGGCCTGGCGGGAGTGGTAGCGGCCGCCGTGGGCGCGTGGATGTACTACGTCCCGACTGATTGGTTCCTCGGAAACCTTGTCGAGGGTTGGTACCTCGGCATGTTTGCGGGAGCCGGTCTCCTTCTGTTCGCCGCCTTCGCGGTGCTCACTCGCAAGGCGTACGTCATTCACCGAGACTGGACAGCCACGGCTGTCTGGGCGGCAGGTTTCGCAATCGCCGCCCTCGCGGGTGCGGTGGTGTTCGGGCTGATCTGGATGCTCTGATCCCCAACGCCAAAGGGATCCGGGGTCCCTATGGGCCCCGGATCCCTTTGTTTTTGTGTGGTGGCCCTCTGGCCCTAGGCGGAGAGCCGTTTGGCTCTAGCGCCCGTCCTGGCCCCCCAGCAAGCTGGTGTCATCCAAATCAAAGGAGATGCCCATGACAAGCTTGCCCAGGCCTCCCTATGGCAGTGTCATTGTCGCTACCGACGGTTCCCGCCTCTCACTTTCGGCACTGGCCGGCGGGGCGCTACTCGCCTCCCAATCCAAGGCCGAGCTCTATATCTTTCATGCCGCTACGAGTCTCGACGTCGAGCAATCTGTCCTGGATCAGGCCGCGGAAGTGCTCGGCATCCAAGAGCACAAAATGGTGGTCAGAGACCTCGAATTTGAATCGACACCGGCCGAGATGATTGCGGAGTTCGCCCGCGAGCTTGGTGAGGAAACGATCGTGGCGGTAGGTACTCATGGCCGAGGGGGAGTCGGCCTTTCCGTACTCGGATCGACTGCCGTCGATCTCTTGGCTCTCGCCAGCCAGCCAATCATCGCCTACGGTCCTGAATCGAACTCCCCCATTGAAATCGCCAGGGTGGTCGCGTGCGTCGATGGCTCGGAGTTCTCCGAATTGAGCATCGTGGAGGCGGCAAGGTGGGCTGAAGCTCTCGCCGTTCCACTTTGGGTGATTCAGGTGGTTCGACCATACATGCCCGCCAGGATGGGCGTCTTCGAGACTGCATATGTCCACAACCTCGCAAAGGAAGTCGTCGGGCTTCGAGAGAAAGTGGAGTGGGACGTTCTCCACTCACCTTCACCCGCCCGCTCGATTCTCGACATGTATGGAAAGGACTCGGCGACCATGCTGGTGATGGCTACCCATGGGCGCACCGGGTTACAGCGACTGATGCTCGGAAGCGTTGCGACCGGAGTGGTGAAAGAAGCCTGGGGCCCCGTCGTCCTCGTCTGCCCACCTCAATAGGGGTCGGCGCATACATCGCCGACCGAGGCATAGATGATGTGAGTTCCCTAGCGGCGTCTTTGCAACATCAGGGCCAACACCACCACGGGTGAAAGTCCCCCAAGAGCCGAGATGACCCACGCCTGACCGTCCATGGTCACCACTCCAAAGACGTCGCGGAAGGGACCGACGATGGTCCCGATCTGCAGCAGTAGACCCGCCGCGGCCGCCGCGGCAAGACGTGGGTTGAAGTGGTTACTCCCGACGGGAAGGCGCACGACGTAGGCGTAAAGGAGGTGAGCGGCGACGAGTGCAGTGAACATCGCGGTCCGGGCCTCTTCCCAACTCCCCCCACCGTTTCGGACGGCGATCAATGCAGCTATCGCTCCCCCAGCCAGCACTAGCGCACGGATTCCCAGCACCGCCAGCCGCCTTAGAGAAAGGAGCTGGGCCGCCGACGAGAAGGCTGAGCGATAGAGCAGGTCCTCGCGGTGACGGTCGAAACCGAGCGCCAACGCGGGCAGGCCATCGGTCAGCAGGTTGATCCAAAGAAGCTGGAGGGGAAACAAGGGAATCCCCAAGTCGGGGAAAAAGGCGAGCCCAGCGAGCAAGACTGATATCTCAGAGAGATTTCCGCCGACCAGGTAATCGATGACCTTCCTGATGTTGTCGAATATCCCTCGGCCTTCACGGATTGCTCTGCTGACCAGGTTGAGGTCGTCGTCGGTGATGACGAGGTCGGCCGCCTCTCGCGCTACCTGGCTGCCACCGCGGCCCATGGCAACTCCGATGTTGGCGCGACGGAGGGCCGGTGCGTCATTCACTCCGTCGCCGGTCACTGCGACCACGTGACCAGTCGACTGAAACGCTTCCACCAGATCCAGCTTCTGCTCGGGATCGACTCGTGCATAAACCCGCACAGAGTTGAGGTCAGTGGGTAGGCCATTAACTCGCATTTGGCTGCCTGTGAGAACCTGATCATCGTTATAGGTCAATCCTGCGGATCGAGCGACCGCCGAAGCAGTGCCG
The DNA here is from genome assembly GCA_036556085.1 of Acidimicrobiia bacterium. GTDB lineage: Bacteria > Actinomycetota > Acidimicrobiia > Spongiisociales > ZC4RG35 > JACCTH01. Next base: position 45,619 of record DATBKE010000083.1, read on the forward strand.
ACGTGGTCACCCGTGACCATCACCAGCTGGACTCCAGCATCCGTCACGTTCTTCACCGTGGCAGCGGCTTCTGCACGGAGGGGATCGTGCAAGGCCACCAACGCCAGCAACACCAGCTCCTCTTCTGCAGCGGCCAGGTCAGACGGAAAGTCGTCAAGTGTGCGGATGGCCAGCGCTAGGACTCGCGAACCAGCGGCTGCGAGCCGATCGACTGTTCCAAGCAATCTGGAGCGGTCTTGTTCGGTTAACAGTCTCTGGCCGCCCCCACCTGTTAACACCCAGGCGCTGACGGCAAGAACGGCCTCCGGCGCCCCTTTGGTCAACAGCTCGAACCCGTCCGCGGCCTGGTGGAGAGTGCTCATCATCTTCCGGCGCGAGTCGAATGGCAGATTTCCGACCCGAGGAAAAGCCCCCCGCAACCGCTGGATTTCAGCTGGATCGAATCCCTCCAGTAGCGCGATCTCAACCGGGTCGCCTTGGGGCGGATCAATTGTTGCGTCATTGCACAGGGCACAGACACGCCGGACACGGTCCTGCAAGGCTGCCGTCGGCTCGCGGATCGTGGATCCGGCCTCACCAGCGATGACTTCCGACATCTGCAGCCGGTTTTGCGTCAAGGTACCGGTCTTGTCGGTCAAAAGCACGGTGGTTGAGCCAAGGGTCTCGACCGCCGGCAGGTTGCGCACTATGGCGCCGTGGCGGGCCATGCGTCTCACTCCCAGGGCGAGGCTGAGGGTGACCACGGTTGGAAGTCCTTCAGGGACCGCCGCCACGGCCAATGCCACAGCCCCCAGAAAGGCTTGCTCGACCGCATCACTATTTCCCCGCAGGCGGAGAAGAATCAAGCCGAATACGACCAGGGCGATCGCAATCGCAGCCTGACCAAGCCGAGCCGAAAGCCTTGCGAGCTGCCTCTGAAGGGGTGTGGGGGGCGAATCCCGCTGGAGATGGGTAGCGACGCGTCCAACTTCCGTGTGAGGTCCGGTCCCTACGACGAGACCGCGCCCCGACCCGGCAGTCACCACAGTCCCCGCGTAGGCAAGCCATGTTCGGTCGCCGAGGGGCAAAGTCATGTCACCGTCTGAGGCCCAAGCCTTCGCGACAGCAAGGGATTCACCGGTCAAAGCAGACTCATCCACCTCAAGCGACCAACTGTCGGTGATCCACAAGTCAGCCGCGACGCGATCTCCTGCTGTCAGGAGGACGACGTCGCCCGGCACCACTTCCGCCGCCGGGATGGTGATCGGCTTTCCTGAGCGCAGAACAACAGCCGTTGGCGCCGCCGCCGAACGTAATGCTTCCAGCGCGGACTCAGCCCTCTCCTCCTGGACCATGGCGATGACGATGTTGAGAATCACAATCGCGGTGATCGCCACGGCATCTCTTGGATGCCTGAGGGCGACAAAACTCACCATGGCAGCTGCCACCAACAACAAGGACATCGGCTCGCGGACGTGATTCCAAATTCGCCGGCCCAACGACGCCCGAGCCGCGGTCGGCAGTTCGTTGCGGCCGTTTGCCAGTCGATTGGACGCCTCGGCATCAGCGAGACCCGATCCGACGTCGGCCTTCAAGCTCTTGAGGACCTCGTCAAAATTGGCCCGGGTTTCCCCCCCAGGATGAGAGCGAATCATGGCTGGAAGAGGATGACCAAGGACATCCACCGGGTCAAGGCCGCCTGGTCGACTGGAGGCAGGCCCGTATGTCGCAGCGGACAATGGCCGATCTACGCAGGCTTCACCACGAGCACGTCGCACTTCGCAATGTGAAGCGCCCGGTGGCTTGTACTCCCCAGCACGAGGGAGGCGAACTCGCCACGGCCTCGCGTACCGATCACCAGTAGGGCTGCGTGATTTGCCGTCGCATAGTCGACGAGAACATCCGGCGGATACCCGGACAGATCGACAGCCTTCACCGGAATTTCGGCTTCGCTGAGAATCGGATCGAGCGAGCCCCAAACTGCCTTGCGTTCGGCGGCCTCAATCGCGGCGATGTCTATCGGAATTGCGACCTCCATTGGAAGGTGGAAATAGATCGGACTCTGCACGACATGAACCACGTGCAGATCAGCATCCCTCGCGGTGGCTTCCTCGATCGCCCGGCGCAGCACTTGTTGGGCATGGGCCGAATCGTCAACTCCGGCCACGATGATCAACTTGGTCCACTTGTCAGTTCGTGAGGCCGCGACAGCTCAGTGGTCGAGCCGGCGGCAGCGGTCTCCTGGAGAGAAATGGCGATCTTGGCGGCCCAATCCTGTATTTGCCCCCAATCGCGGAAGTCACCGTATGGGGCTCGGAGGGCGCCAACGATGGCGCGTTCGGGAAAGCTG
>DATBKE010000084.1:0-8681 GCA_036556085.1 Acidimicrobiia bacterium
CGTCGATTCTGGGCCGTATCCCGAACGCTGGGGTCGGTCACCCTTCGAGGTGGCCGTCCTGCATGTCCTCGAACATCTCGTACGCGGAGTCGCGTAGGTAGACGACGCTGGCATTCCCCGCGCTGCCCGCCGAGCCTGGCGCCACCACGTTGGTCGTCTTCGACAGGTCGGTCCGGATCACCGCGGCGGCGAGCAGCAGCAATGCCTCCGGGCTCAGGTCGGTGGAGTACCTGCCCCAGCTCTTCTCGATCAGGTCAGGGATCGCACCCGGTCCCATCGCCTTCACCATCTCCGCGGCCGCGATCAGGGCAAGGCCACCGTTGAGCTGGCGGCCGAAGTCACCATCGGAGCGGTCCTTGCGCACCCGGGCTGATACCTTCCGGCGGCCATGTCCGAACGGTACGGCCCGCATTTCGGCAAGATCTTCGCCGCGGCCCTCCTCCAGGAGGTCTCCTTCGTCCTGCTGGTCCATTTCCCCGGCTACCTGGAGGGTCTCGGCGCCACCGAATCGGTCATCGGCTTGCTCTACGCCGCAGCGGCGGTCCTCGGCCTCGGCTTCCGCCCGGCCCTCGGCCGGATCCTGGACCTGACTCATCGTCGGACGGTCCTGCTAGTCACCGGGCTGGCCAACGCGACGGTGGTCCTCCTGCTCACGGTGACCGTCGTCTTCGGCCCGTTCCTCTGGGGGCTCTTCCTGGCCCAGCGAGTGCTCCAGATTGCCCTGTTCACCACCATGCTCACCTACATCGCCGACTCGCTCCCGCTTCAGCATCGCACCCAGGGCCTGGCGCTGTTCGGTCTATCCGGGTTGTTCCCCATCGCTCTGGGGGGTGTGGCCGGCGATCTGGTCATCGACGCCTTCGGCTTCGACGCTCTCTTTGTGCTCGCATCCGCGGCGAGTGTGGCCTCCTGGCTCCTGGTCTGGCGGCTGCCCCTGCTTCCTGTGATGGGCCATCGCCCGCGCCGCGGGTTCTGGTCGGCCATGGCCCAGCGGAATCTGCTCCCGGTGTGGTGGGTGACTCTGTTCTTCAGCATCGGTTTGGAGACGTTGTTCACCTTCACCCGGACCTATGTCGATCAGAGGGAGATCGGGTCGGCCGGGCTCTTCTTCGGTGTGTACGGCGTGGCCGCAGCCATGATGCGGATCGTGGGGGGACGGTTCTACGACCGACTCCCCTACCGGCCGTTGGTGGTGAGCGCTCTGGTCGCCTACGGGCTGAGTCTGGCGCTCATGGCGGTGGCCGGCGCTCTGCCCCTATTCGTGATGGCCGCCTTGGCGGGCGGGCTCTCCCATGGGGCGGTGTTCCCGATCCTGACCAGTCAAGTGGTGGGTCGGGCCAGGACGGCGGAACGTGGCTCGGCCATGGCGATCTTCACCTCCATCTTCGACATCGCCCTCCTTCTTGCCGCCCCGGTGGTGGGGAGGTTGATCGACGGGTTCGACTACGGAGTCGCCTTCGGGTCGGTGGCGGTCGCCCTCGGCTTCGGGGCGCTGGTGTATGCCATCTGGGATCGGCGCACCGTGGTCCAACCCGCCACGGCTTGACTCACCGCCGGTCGGCGAAGAAGCGGGACAAGAGAGCAGAGCAGTCGTCGGCGAGCACTCCGTCGACGAGGTCGATTCGATGATTCAGGCGACGGTCCTGAGGGATGTTGTACAACGACCAGGCGGCCCCGGCCTTGGGGTCGGCGGCGCCGTAGACGATCCGGTCGAGACGGGCCAGCACCGATGCTCCGGCGCACATCGGGCATGGTTCCAGCGTCACCACCATGGTGTGGCCGGAGAGCCGCCAATCACCGAGCTGACGGGAGCGGGCCGAGATGACCAGCATTTCGGCATGAGCGGTGGGGTCTGAGAGTTCCTCCCGCCGATTGTGGTCGGCAGCGACGATCTCCCCATCGGGGTCGAGTAGGACGGCGCCCACCGGCACCTCACCTTGCTCACCGCCTCTGCTGGCGGACTCGAGAGCCATTCGCATCGGCTCGATGAAGCTCCGAGGTGGAATGGGCTGAGTCATGGGTGGGGATTATCCTTGCCTGGTCTGCCGGCCCCGGGAGACGCTCCGGAGGGATCGCATAGTCTGGTCTAGTGCGCGGCACTGGAAATGCCGTTGGGGGTTCACGCTCCCTCGAGGGTTCAAATCCCTCTCCCTCCGCAAGGTCCGACCCCAGGGTCGGGTCGGGTTATAGGTTCTGAGTTTCAGGACACAGGTCGTCGGATCGCAGGCCTAGAACCAAGACGGCGATGCCAGTCATCGCACGGAGGGGTCGCATAGTCCGGTCTAGTGCGCGGCACTCGAAATGCCGTAGGGGGCTGACGCCTCCTCGAGGGTTCGAATCCCTCCCCCTCCGCGAAGAGCTTGCGACCGATAACGTGAGACGGCCGGTGTGCCGGCGTCTCGCCCGGAGGGGTGTCCGAGTGGTCTAAGGAGACGGTCTTGAAAACCGTTGGAGGGCGTTCTCGCCACCCGGAGTAGTAGGCGAAATAGCCTCCTGACCAGGGCGTTTACCCTTTCACCGTCTCACGTCGTGTTGCATCATTTCCCACCGCTTGCGGCCCAGGTGCGGCCCAGAGGCGCTCCACCCGAACACTCGTGGGTCGGGATCGGGGGCCGAGCGCACAACCTGAGGGTCCCGAACGCTCCTGGTGTGGGCTGGAGCGAACTTCAATGGATTGGAATGCCTGGTCTGCTCCTTAGCGGACAGCCGCGGACCGGCTCGGATTGCCTCGGACGCGCCATGGACGCTCGATGAGATGCAGATCCACACCGAGAAACCTTCCAGCGGGCGAGTAGTGCCGACATGTCTTGGCGACTTCCGACTGGGGGAGATTCCCCATGCCGCGAGGAGGCACTCGCCGGTAGCCTCGGATCCAGACCAGTCTCCGCCAATCGAGCAAACGGAATTGAGCACTCCAATCGTGTTCGCTGGGTATTTCCTTATCGTGCTTCTGGGAATCGGCACGTACGCGTTGATCAAGGGCAGGAGAGCAGTATCGGAGAGCCCGCGACACTTCTGGCGGGTAGTCACCCTCCTTGTGGCGACTGCGCTCGCTGCCGGCCTGCTCACGGTCGCTACGCGTCAGGACGACAGCGGATTGGAGGCGTGGTGGTTAGGGCGGGCAGCGGCCGCCGTAGGAGTCGGAGCCTTGGGCATTTCCGTCGTGATTGAAGCGCAGCGCCTCGCCAAGCGACTTTCCGACCTTGATTCGCTCGTGGCAGAGGCCCTTCGCCGGATCGATGATGTGGATCTCGATTCGTTGGACTTGACGGCACGGGAATCCGAGATTCTCGAAGTCATCGGATCAAGCACCTCGATCGACGATCACACGCTGGCCGAGGCCTTGAGTATCTCCTCGCACACTGTGCACACCCACGTCACCAACATCCTGCGAAAAGCGCGATTGCGAGACAGAAGAGACCTACAGACACTCGCACATGCGCTGAAAGCTCGCCGTGACGCTTACTCTCGGTTTGCCAAATGATTGAGCACAAGGATTTCCATCTATGCAGGTGACGCGGTTCATCTGGTCAGTCGATGGACATGAGGGCCGAGATGTGCTCTGCTCGCATTCATCAAACAGGAGGCGAAATGCGACGCAGAGTGATGACGCTCCTGCTGGTAGCTGGTCTGTTCTCGGTAGCCGCGCCAGCATCGGCGGCCGTCTACACAGACGGAACGTGCTCGATGAGTATCACCCATACCTCCAATCAAGCGGTGGCGGTCGACCTGTTTGACACGTGCTATCGCGTCCAATCGCGAATAACAATGCACGTCGACGGGTCTAATGTGACCTACTACGGACCCCAGGCGACGTCAACGTCGATTGCCAACGGTGGTGCTGGGACGTACGCCGGGTCGGCTGGACGGTTCAAGACCTACTCGAGCAGTTCGTGGACAGGTTGGCTTGCCGGCTAGGAAAGTTCGGCCCGCTCGAATGAAGTTCTCTCCAAACAAGTGACGTAGTTGGCGCGCCAGGTAACACGGGGCCTCCTCATCGCTCTCGTGCTTGCCTCATGCTCGGCTGAGCCCGGTCTGACCACTTCAAGTCTGTCGGGGACAGGTCTCAGCGGCTACGCCGCCCAAGCCTTGGCCGATGGGTTTGTGAGTGTCGACGAGTTACACGAAGCACAGCAGTTAACGGTTGACTGTCTGCGGACACGAGGTCTTGAGGCGGAGTATCAGGATGACATGAGTCTTCGGGTCGTTCAGCCGCAGGATTGGACGCAGGAAGAGATGGATCGCATCGTCGACGAGTGCCAGGACAACGCCGGTGGGCCGGTCGTCGGAGCATTCCTTGCTCAGGAAGGCCCATCCGAGAGCGAAATCCGGGACGAACTCCTTGCCTGCCTCCAGGACAAGGGTCTCGTGGGGTCCGACCCGACGCCGGAAGAGCTCGATGCGGCTCTGGGCACGCCTGATGGCTTCTCGTGCATACCCGGGGTGGAACCCGATTCTGGTTGACTGTCCGTCACGCTGCCACATGGAGGAGTGTTGTCGAGAACTTCCGACAGTACGACGCGGAAGGACGTGCGATCGGCAAGTTGGCTCGTTATCGCGGCGCTCCTGGGCGTGTCGATTGGGTCCGCTCTGACGTTCTGGTGGGGGCTTTCCGATGCGCCCCCAGAAGTCACACCACCACCGGCGGTCACCGCGGTACCAGTTGTGATCGAGTCGTATGACGGAACAAGACCCGCAACGGCAACTGTCGGCCTCGCCCCCGCAGAGACGCTCGAAGCTCCGACCGACGGAAGGATCACAGCCAGTTCCTGCGAGCCCGGACGCCGTCTCGCGTCAGGCGAGCCGTTGGTTTCGGTAGACGGCCAACCCATCGTCGCCCTAGCCACCGAGGTCCCTATGTGGCGAGATCTTTCTAGAGGAACCAAGGGTGCAGACGTTCAAGCCCTGCAGTCAGAACTCGAGCGTCTCGGTTTCGAGCTTACGGTGACCGGCAGTTTCGACAGTGAGACGCAAGCCGCGGTTCGCGCGTTCAACAGTGCCGTTGGAAGAGGCGAGGCCACCGACATTCCCGTTAACAGTCTGATCTGGCTTCCATCGCCTTCGTGGGACATCGAGACTTGTGAGACTCGAGTTGGCGATTACGTGACAGCGACTTCTGTCTTGGCCGCGGGGCCGCTGGCGATTGACACCTTCCAACTTGAAGCCGAACTTCCCGACGCGCTGCTCGGTCGTAGTTGGACCTTCCGAGCCTTCGGCAAGGCAATCGATCTCGACGCTGACCTTCAGCCCTCGGACGAGAGGGCGACCCAGACGGTCAGTGATGTCATCGAAGCGTCCGGGTCCGCTGACTCGACAGCAACGCTGGACGGAACTACTTCCCTAACCGAGCCGATCGAAGTTGTGATCGTCCCGCCTGCGGCCGTCATTATCGGATCCGAGGGAGGTTCGTCGTGCCTACGACTTGCTGAGAGTGGCGAAACGATTGAGGTCGCGGTCGTCGACTCAGCTCTGGGCAGAACAATGCTGATCCCATCAGTCCCGATCAAGGAGGGCACCTCGGTTGCCATCAGGGGTGCAGGCACGTGCTAGGCAGTTCGAACGTAGTGTCGGTCACCGACGTCGCGTTCGGGTACGAGAGGGATCGGCTTCTCTTCGAACACTTGACATTCGACCTAGCTCCGGGGACCACGACAGCCATCTGCGGGCCATCAGGTCGAGGAAAGAGCACTCTCCTGAGTCTCATAGCTGGGCTACAGAGACCACAGCGCGGGACAATTGCGGGAGCGGAAGGTCTCTTCTCGTGTTGGGTGCTGCAAGTACCGATCGGTAGTTCGAGGCGCACGGCCGTTGATCACGTGGCGGTCGTGTACGCAGCAAGAGGGAAGGCCTTGCCTGAAGCCGAAAGCCGGGCCCGGGAACTATTGCTCTCTCTCGGGCTGGACACCTGCTCCGATCTCACTTTTGGCACGTTGTCGGGCGGGGAAGCTCAGCGCTTGATGCTGGCGCGGGCGATAGCCGCCGACCCAGACATTATGCTCTTGGACGAACCCACGGCTCAACTTGACCGAACCGCCGCCGCCACCGTTACGTCAGCGATTGGACTTCTGGCCGAAACCGGAAGGATCGTGGTGGTTGCTACCCACGATGAGAGCCTGGCCCAATCATGTCAGTATCGACTTGACCTCTGAAGCATGGCCATGCGCTTTTCAACGATGTTACGAGAGGCCATTGCAGGGGTTAGGTCGGGCACGTCCCGTGCGGGCATCATCTTCGTCGCACTTGTGGTGACGTGTATTGCGTACCTCGCCTTGGACGGCGCCGACTTGGTGAGAATCGAGAGTCGATACCTTGCATTCACGGAACAGGGCGGAACGACCTTCCAGGCCACGGCCCCAGGGGAGATCAATGGCGTAACTTGTGAAGACCTGAACGCAGCGAGTGGAGTGAGTGCTGCATCTGCACTGCGATTTGATCACAGAGTATTGCCGGCGGTACTACCCGGAACTCCCTTCGATGTGGTGAGCGTTTCACCATCTTTTGTCGATCAGCTGTCGTCGCTGAACACAGAAGGGAGCGGCCTACGTGAAGGTGTCCTTGTGGACAAGGCTCTCGCCGAGCGGTTCGGTGTTGGCGTTGGCGATCGAGTCCCAACGACCACAGGAACTGACCTCTTGGTGGCTGGCGTCTTTCAATTGGGTTGGGAAGACCCGATCCTTGTCAACGCATTCATCGAGATAGTCAGCCCCATCGAGCCCTTCGATCGGTGCCTGGTTCGCATGTCGTCACCCGGAGTCGATGGATCGTTCCTTGCAATCCTGCCCGCTGCGGGACGTGACGGTCCGACCATCTCAACTTTGAACCCTGGACTCGGTGACCCTCCCGATTTCCTTGAGCTGGTGACATCTCGGACTGCTTCCTTCCTCCGCTTCCTTCCCGCCGCATTGGGATTGGCCATATCGCTCGCGATCATGGCTCGGCGCTCACTCGAGATGTCGGTGATGGTGAACTTCGGAGTCAACCGACGCGACATCATTGGGACCTCGATGCTGGAGAACCTCCTCATGGTCCCTCTAATAGTCCTGACAGTCGTCGGCCCGTGGTGGTCACTGAGATCCCTCCTTCAGACGGACGGCTTCCGTGCGTTCTTCGACGCCGAGATGCTCAGAACGCTTGCGCTTAGCGTCGTCGGCATCACGCTGGGACCTCTCCTTGCTGCTCCGATGATCGCGAGGAGTCGTTTTCTCCGCGCTTTTCGGCTGAGGTAGCCGCCGACGGTCCACGACTCGGCTATCGAGGGTCATCCCAACCCAGCGCGTGGAATCTTGTATTTCTTGCCCGACCCGCACGGGCAGGGGTCGTTGCGGCCGACCTCAACCAGGCCCGGTGTCGGCGTCGGTGCGGTCAGAGGTGGTTGAGTCATCGTTCGCAGTCGTTGCTCGCGTGTCTCGAGGTTGCGCTCCCTGGCGTCGAGCATCTGTTGTCGCTTGGCCAGCTCGGCTTCCCGTTCGGCAAGGAACACGGCGTCTCGGTTCGAGCCGTCGACGACCGAGCGGAGTTCGTGGCCGATGAGGGCGGCGATCCCCCGACCCATTGAGATGCCCAGGGAGTCGCAGTATCGCTTCCATGCCGACCACATCGCCTCCGCTACGGGAACCCGCACTATTTGCCAGGTCTCGTCGTGGCCCAGACCGGAGAGCACCTTGCGGTCGATCCTGGCCAACGTGCCGCGATCCAGGCCCTTCACGGTTTCACCTGTCTACATGTAGACATGGGCAACTGTGTTGCATGTGCGTGTGTCTTCCGAGAGGGTGGGTGCGCGAGAGAGGTGAGCTGGACCGGAATCCATTGCCGAGCGCGTGATAGGCAGGCTCGCTGAGATGGATAGGTTCGATGAGGCATCGACTGACCTTGGCCGGCGATGTCGATTTCTCTCGGTGCTGAGCCCGGCTGAGGTCGAACACCTGATCGAGGCACCCGCGAAGGCTCTGCGCAAGCGCACGTGGACTCTCACAGCCTCCAAGGTGGCCAGAGGCGGTTTCAAGCCGGTCGCAGAAACGGTCACACAGCCGTTTGCGATCGCTTTGCGATCGCCGTGAAACCAGGCCCCTTCACCATCGCCAGCATGGATCTCCCAGACAGGCTCTATCCCAGCCGGCACGGAAAGCGTGATGAGACCCACAAGGCCGAGCAGACCCCCACACCCTGTCGACGGAATGCCTTAGACCCTGTCAGAAACCCTCCAACTCAGCTCCGCCCGAGCCTCGACATCGAAATGACAGGGTTCAATCCATGATCGGAGGCATGGACCGCCATGACAGGCTGCTCAGCGTCACAGAGCTCGCCGATTACCTCGGAGTGCCGGTGACCACCCTCTACCAGTGGCGGTACCGGAGAGAAGGACCACCCGGATTCCGGGTGGGACGGCACATCCGCTACCGATGGCAGGACATCCAGGACTGGATCGAAGGTCAACTCCAGGACGCCGGTCCGTGAACCACCGTTTGTTCTCTCTCCCTCTGGTCCACGTCCCCGCCGGCGATTACCTTCGACCTGAGTATGGGATGGATTCGTAAGCGGCCCGACAGACCCGCTCCCTGGCGTGCCGGATATCGGGGACCTGACGGACGGGAGCACTCCAAGAGCTTCTTCCGAAAGCTCGACGCTGAGCGCTGGCTCCGTGACGAACTTCAAAGGCAAGACCAAGGGATATGGGTAGACCC
>DATBKE010000085.1:0-4262 GCA_036556085.1 Acidimicrobiia bacterium
GGATTCCCTAACTGCGGGACTGCACCGCATCGCTGCGGACTGGGTTTCATTCCTGGCGGGCATAAGGGCCACCGAATCGGACGAGTTGCCACCAGCTGGCGACAACGAACTCATCTGGGTGGATCCGGACCTTCTGCATGAACAACGGAAGAGGGGGAATACTCTCCTCTAGGGCAGTGCCAGTCGGCAGTTCCTGGCTGACGCCCGACGCTCGGCACGACCCTGAGCTACGAGCTCGCCGATTGCCCTCCTGACCTCGGTCCTGCCCCGGGCAGGACCACGATCGCGTCCACCATCAGTGCCTGGGCCGGATCGCGACCCGCACCTCGCCGAACGGATCGGTCGAGCCGTTCAACGATTCTCGGCACCGCCGAGACGGGTGTGGATGAGCCACTCAGAGCATGGGCTACGCCAGATTCTTCTAGCCTTCCAACCGTGCCGCGGCCACAAGGGAGTCCAAAGAACCAGCACTACGTCCCGAGGGCATACCTCGCTCGTTGGGCGCTGCAAGGCAAGGTGTTTGTTCGCTGGCGAAACGGGAAGACATTCGAGGCAAATCCGAAGAACGTCGCGGCTGAGACGGGGATGTACGACATCGAGGGCGCGTCGCCCGTTCCTTCCGGCGGCCTGGATGAGGCGCTCACCACTATCGATGATCAAGGTCTGCTGGCGATTCGTGAGGTCGACGACACAGGGAAGCCCCCGAAGCCCGGCAGTGATACAAGGGCGATCCTGGCCGCGTTTATCGCCGTGCAGCTCAGCCGGACACCCGAGCAGCGCGAGCGGGCCACATACCCAGACCGCGTCCGTGCTTACGCAGGCGGTCGCTCGATTACGAAGGACTTGGTCGCGAGGTTCCTAGAAGAGGAACACCTTCGCGCTAAACCGTCCGAGCAAGAAGTCGAGGGCGCGTACATCTTCGCGACCGCGGGGGAGTCCGGAGCCGTCGGTTCGGCAGAGGCATTTCACCTCATGTTCCTCGCGCTCCCGGAGATGATTGCGGCTCTGGACGAAATGACTTGGCGGATCGAGGTCGACAGAAAGCGAAGGCTGATTACGTCCGATGCACCGGTGATTCTCTGGGCGAAGCCTTCAAAGCAGGACGCCCTCCGAGGCATCGGCGTTCGCACGGCCGAGGAGATTCGCTTTCCTCTCGATCCTGGCAAGCAGCTCGTCCTATCAAGGCGAGGATCGGCGACGAGCAGTCGTGTATCGGGCCAACGAGCGCGTGAGTGCGCGATCGACGCGGCGAACGCTTGCTACCGGTTTGTGATTGGCAGCCCTGCGCATAGGGCCGCCATCTCGCAGATCCGCCTTTCCCCTTACCGGCCCCCGCTGCGCTTCAACGTTGGCTCCGCAGTTCGGGTGAATCCCGATGGGAGCCGGGAGGAGATGGGGGACATCCTCCACGTCTGGGTCCCGGGGCGCTAGGAGGCCTAGTAGCCGCGAGCGACCAGCCTTTGGGAGACGGGCGACGTAGCATGGCTTGGATGACCATGGATCCGCGCCACGCACCTCATCGTGAGGTACCGCGCGACGCCTCGGGTCGAGTGGTTCCCGGAACCTGGATATCGGCCGCCGACGCGGGACGCCGGCTGGGCGTGTCAGGTCGTACCGTCCGCCGAATGTGCCTCCGCGGAGACTTGGTCGCCATGAACTACGGTGGGCGCGGCTGGTCAGTTCTGGAAAGTAGTCTTCTGCCGTTCTTCCGCTGACATCGGCTACTTTCAGCGCCAATCGGAGGGAATCGGTGTCCAGGGGAGAGATGTCGGACAGTCCGCCATGTCCGGTTTGGAAGCTTCCTCCGAAAAAACCGGGTCGTGCCCATACCCCCAGCCGGCGGGAGTGAGCCTCCTCAGCTTGATTGCGTGGGGCGCTATTGACTGGTGGTTGAGCCCGTCCAGAGGGGGGTAAATCCGATGCCGCGGAGCCCCGACAACCTGACTGTCTCCACAAATCCCTGGCCAAGGAACAGTGAGCCGCGGAGGAACTGAGGGATCTTGAAGACGTTCACGTCTTAAGGAGGAGCGCATCGAACACAGGGCGATCAATCTTCAAGAGCTTTCCGTCACCGAACCGAACAACGTCGGAGTTCGATTCGTCGAGGGCATCATCAACCCTCAGAGGGTTCAGAACCCATAGCTCCGCATCAGCGCAGGCCAAGGGCAGGAACTCTGCCTCATGAGCCAGGAGCCCAAGCAGGACTTCCATTGCGGACCGCCGCAAGACAAGGGCATGCACTCCCAGCCACGGGAAATCGGATTCATGAAGATTGCCACTGTCGACGTCTGCCTTGATAAGCCTGACATTCAACGGGGTCCAGTTGGACGATCGGGACGTACCGTCCAGCTGAAGCAGGGCCTCGTGGTCGACGCCTCTATCTGGAGCAACCCACTCGAAGCCCTCGAGGACGGCGGGGGCATAGACGGTCAGCAAGGTGAACCCCTCTACGGGAAGGTGCCTGCCAGAAGACGGTCGCGGATGAAAGAGAGTACCTACATGACCGAGGGCCTCTAACCCCTATGGACAACACCATGTCGGGGTGCCGGCGGCGGATCTAGTACTCACGAGTCCTGGTCTGGCGCGGGCCGAAAGGGTGGAGGGATGACTCGGGCAGGTCTGCCAGCGATCGCGGCGGAAAAGGCCAGAGCTGCCCCACATGCGAATGCGACAAGGGCGCCCGTTGCGAGGAGCGTCCACAGACCTGCAAGACTCGCGCCGTCGGCAGATGCAAGAAAGCCCGAGCCCAGGGCGAGGAGAAGGGCGCCGGAGGCTAGGACGGCCGAAGGGAAGGCTCGGCAGATAGCAGCAACGCCGCCGCGGCCGATGTAGGGCATGGCCCGTGCGAGATTCGCTTCAAAGCGACTCGCACCGGGCTGCCGCCAAACGCGTGGGATCTCCACCGCCGCCAGTACGACGAGCAGTGTGCCAAAGGTGAGAAGGAGTGCGTCCTGGACCTGGAATCGCATCCCTAGACCCCTATGAACCTAGGGCCCAGTTGTCTTTCTCATGGGCCCCTTTGTTGCCTTCGCCAATGACCCAGATTATGAGGTCGATAGCGCGGTCACCAGCGTACCCGCCCGCGAGCGCGCCACCAGCCACGAGGACGGGACACGCCGCCGCTCCCACACCAAGTGAGGCGACCGCACCGCCTGCACACCCGGCCGCCCCCACTCCTGCGAATAGCAGAGACCCGGCTGTGACTGCCACCGTTCTAACCGCCGACTCAACCTCGTCTCTCCCCTGATCTCGCTGATACGAATACTCGAGAGGGAGACCCAGCAGAAGCAGACCGCGGCCCAACAGTCGGTAGCCTTGCCCTCCGAAGGCTCTAGTCATCGCTCCGGCGTCGGGCAGGAGCCGGGCGGCAGTCGAGTCTCCTTCGCGGAGAAGCGTGCCGAGTCCAGAGGCGTAACTGCGAGCGCCACTAAACCAGTTGTAGTACCCCTCAGTTAAATCCATCCAGCTATGGGCGGTTGCTGTCCAGGTTGGCGTCGCGTGACTGACAGGAGTGGAGATGACATGGACTTCGCGAGTTGTGTTTCCTGCCGTGCCTGCTGCGGGTAGGTAGACAGCCTTCTGGCTATCTTCGGCCTCGAGACCCGAGATGAAATAGTGCCCCGTCGGATCGATCAAGGTCCACGGGTTGGCAGCGGCATACAGGTAGCGGTGCAGGCTGAGCGGGTCACCGACGTCCCCGGCGTACGAGTCGAGCTGGCTGAAGGCCCCGACCGCGGGCAGGTAGTACCGGGCGCTGAACTCGTATAGCGGGTCGCTCGGGTTACTGGTCAGATCCAACCGGGCCTGGAACTTCCAGGGGGTCGGGAGGCCGGCGCCGCCATCCCAGCTGGCACTCGTCACCCCGAACGGGTCGTAGCGGGTGGCCGAGAGGAGGGCGGTCTCGCCACTGGTGGTGGCCGCCGCCAGGTTGCCGTGGAGGTCGGTGAGCAGGAACCCGGTGGTGGCCCCTGACTGGGAGGCGAGCCTGGTGCCGGCCGGGTCGAGGGCCGAGCTGACCGGGGTCACCCCGCCGATGGCCCACACCGTCTCACTGGTGCCGAGGTAGCTGAACGGCTCGGCCGAGCCGCCGGGCGGGGTGCGGGTCGCGATCCGGCCCAGGGCATCGAGGGTGAAGGCCGTCGTCGTGTTGCCCGGCCCGGGCAGGACCGTGGTCAGGAGGCGGTCGGCGAGGTCGTAAGTGAGGGTCGTGTTGGCGTTCACCGCCGACGCGTGCGAGGTGAGGTTGCCGTACGCGTCGTAGG
>DATBKE010000086.1:0-4945 GCA_036556085.1 Acidimicrobiia bacterium
CTAGGAGCCTTCCGCTGATTCGCTCCGGAACGATCCGCACCCATTGCATAGGAAAGTCGCCCTGGAGCCAAGGACGTAACCCGGTTTCGGCTGCTGCCTGGGCCTCGACCGCATCAGCAAGAGTGCACATGCCACTGACGAGGACGCTCCAACCGGTCCCATTGGTCGGATTCCATCCGTCAACTTCGAAAGCGACTCGTCGTCCGCTGGTTGCTTGCGCCAGCTTCGAGCCGCCCGCGGCGAGAAAGTAGATCCTTCCGTTTCGATATCTGTACGTCAGCGGATAAATCTGGGGGATGCCTTGGTCGTCAACGAACCCGACACGCCCCAGGCTCTGATCGTGGAGAATCCGAGCGCAACGCGCTTGGGACATCGCCTGGAAGCGCGTGGGCCGGTGATACACAACTCCTTGGTCATGGACAGAGGCGTCGTTCATGGCCCCATCATTGGCGGCTGGTTGCATTTCTGATAGGGCCATAAGGCAGGTTCCAGTGATTGCGAAGACGGGCCGATCGGCCCGTCTTCGCAATCACCACACTCTCAGCTCGCCGACACGTCGACGGGAATCTTGCGCGGTTCTAGCTTCGCCTGTTCTTCCGGGAGCATGACCTTCACGGTCAGCACACCATCTTTGTAACTCGCCGAGATTTTGTCGGCGCTGACGCCTTCAGGGATCGGGATTCTGCGCACGAACTTGCCATATCGGCGCTCGTGGACATATCGGTCCTCTTCTTTGACCTCCTTCTCCGCGGTCTTCTCTCCTTTGATCATGAGGAAGTCCTCGTCGAGGGTGATCTCCACGTCCTTCGTGGGGTCAATCCCGGGCAGCTCGGCCTTAACTACTAGTTCGCCATCGGTGCGAGTGGCATCAAGTGACGGGCGGAATTCGAACTCACGCCCCTCAGGAAACAGCCGCGGGAATCGGAACATGGACTCCCAGTCCTTGTCGATCTCGAAGAAAGGCCTCCAAAGGTCCAGCTTCATCGTTCTCACCTCCTTTCGAGGTTGTCAGGATGAGCTTCCTACGCAATGGTCACTTTGCGTAGGGTCGAAGGTCACTTCGTCGAGTCGCAGGCATTGGTTTTCCATCGGCCCGCTCCCTTCATCATTGACGGCGCGATAGCGTCTGATGCCACGGAGGTTCGATTGCCGCAAGAAACAGGCCCGTCTTCTACCACTGCGCTCGCCTACGCGACTCAGCGAGTCCCCATTGCTTCGCCGTTCGAGCGCGCGGCTGATGTTCTTGGTCGACTAAGGGAGCCTCAGGATTACGAAACTATCTCCGAGGTCGCTGTCGTTGACGACGAGCGGCTGGTAGGTGTCATCCGTCTTGAGGACCTGGTCGTCTCGCCATCGCAAG
Organism: Acidimicrobiia bacterium; assembly: GCA_036556085.1. Lineage (GTDB taxonomy): Bacteria > Actinomycetota > Acidimicrobiia > Spongiisociales > ZC4RG35 > JACCTH01. Next base: position 1,361 of record DATBKE010000086.1, read on the forward strand.
CTCCTGTTTCCCATCTCATGGACCCAGACCCTCCGAGCATTCGACCGGGTGCCGATCAGGAGGCTGCTGCGGCCAAGGCAGTGCAGCACCAGGAGTGCAGCCTGGCAGTCATCGACGAAAGAGGACGCTTCTTGGGTCTCATCCCCCCGCATCGAATGCTGAGCGTCCTACTCGAAGAGCATCGCGAAGACCTCGCTCGTATCTCTGGCTATTTGCACCAAAGTGCTCGCGCCCGCGGCGCGAGCGAGGAGCAATTGCTCAGGCGTTTCTGGCACCGATTTCCTTGGCTTCTAGCGGGATTGGCGGCCGCGATGGCGGCTGCGGCAATGGTTGCCGCCTTCGAGCAGGGTCTGGCGGCGCACTTGGAATTGACCTTTTTCGTTCCGGGAGTGGTGTACATCGCTGACGCGATTGGAACACAGACCGAGACACTTGTGGTCAGAGGCCTCTCGGTGGGTGTCTCAGTTGCGGCGGTGATGCGGCGCGAGCTAATCACCGGAATCGCATTGGGCGCTGTTCTCGGCGCGATCGCCTATCCAGTCGTCGCCATCTGGCTCGACCCGCAGATCGCTTTGACCGTCTCCGCGAGCCTCTTGGCGGCGTCTACGGTCGCCACCGGGGTAGCAATGGCTCTTCCGTGGCTGTTCTCCATCCTCGACATCGATCCGGCGTTCGGGAGCGGGCCGTTGGCCACGGTGATCCAGGACTTGCTTTCGCTCGCGATCTACTTCGCCTTCGGCAACCTCATCGTTCTTTGAGCGGGAGTCGACCACTGTTCACCTTGACCAGCGCCACCCTTTATGAGGATCGGTTGATGGCCCATGCCGGCATCACTTCTTGCCTGTCAAAAGAGACTGCACAGTGACTCATAGCACAGCCGCCGATCGACCAACCGACGTCATCCTGCGCGACGGCCGCACCCTGCGGCTCCGAACTCCAACTGCCGAAGACCGCGAGGGCTTGATCGATTTCTACAAAACCCTGTCTCGTCAGAGCCTGTATTACCGGTTTCACGGCTTTCCGTCGCTCGATCACAGGCTGGTCGACCCGGTGCTCGCATCCGACTGGACGAATACCGGAGCTTTGCTCGGTTCGGCCGCGGAATCGGGTGAGGACCGAATCGTGGCGTTGGCCAATTACGTGCGTCTTCGGGATCCTCGGCGTGCCGAGTTCGCCGTCTCGGTAGCCGATTCGCATCATGGGCGAGGGATCGGGACGAGGCTCCTCGAACAGCTGGCCGAGCGGGCCGCCGCTGAGGGGATCGAGTATTTCATCGGCGAGGTCATGGCCGAAAACCGCGAGATGATTCAGGTATTCGAGGGGATCGGATTTGAGGTCAGTCGCATCGCCTCCGGAGGCGAGGTCGAAATGATCTTTCCGATTGCGCCGACCTCCCAGTACTCGTCCCGGGTCGAGAGCCGGGATCACGGGGCGGTGGTGGCCTCACTCCAACCGTTCTTCGAGGCGCGAACCGTCGCCGTGATTGGTGCATCGGCTCGCCGGGGCACAATCGGCGGGGAGATCTTCCGCAACATTCTCGAAGGCGAGTTCGTCGGGGCTGGCTACCCGGTCAATAGGGACGGCTCTCCAGTGGCGGGCGTGAAGGGTTACAGCTCCATGGCTGCGATCCCGGAAAGCGTCGACTTAGCGGTGGTTGCAGTCCCTGCCGAAGCGGTGAGAGACGCCGTCGAATCCGCTTTACAGACCGGTGTGCGGGCGATTTGCGTTATCTCGGCAGGCTTCGCCGAGGTTGGATCAGAGGGAGAGCAGCGACAGCAAGAGCTGCTGGGGCTGATCAGGGCGTATGGGGCGCGCATCTTGGGCCCTAACTGTCTCGGTATTACCTCAGCGTCGGTTCGGCTCAATGCCACGTTTGCCGCCCGCTCCGCACCGCCGGGCAACATCGGCTTCTCCTCTCAAAGTGGGGCTCTGGGCCTCGCCCTCCTTGAAGCGGCGCACTCCCGGGGCCTCGGACTCTCGGCATTTGTCTCGATCGGCAACAAGGCCGACATCTCTTCGAACGACCTGCTCGAGTGGTGGGAGGATGATCCCGCCACCGACGTCATCCTTCTCTACCTGGAGAGCTTCGGCAACCCGCGTCGATTTGCATCCATCGCCAGGCGTGTGGCGCGGCGAAAACCGATTCTGGCGGTGAAGAGCGGCTCAACCGGGGCGGGAGCGAGAGCCGCGAGCTCCCATACCGCGGCGCTCGCCGGCTCCGAAGCGGCGGTCAATGCACTCTTCCAGCAAGCCGGGGTCATTCGCACCGCCTCACTCGAGGAGTTGATCGATGTCGCCACGTTGCTATCCGCGCAGCCACTGCCACTAGGGCGACGGGTAGCAGTGTTGACCAACGCCGGCGGGTTGGGCATTCTCTGTGCTGACGCCTGCGAGGCGGCGGGCTTGGAGCTGCCCGTGCTTGGCAAAACGACGCTCGCGTCGCTCCGCTCTCTGCTGCCGCCCGAGGCGAGCCTCGGGAATCCCATCGACATGCTCGGATCTGCCACCGAAGCGTCTTACCGGTTGGTCCTGCCGCATGTCCTAGGCGATCCGGCGATTGACGCGGTGATCGTTCTCTTCGTGCCGGCAGTGACCGCTACCGCCGATGCGGTGGCGGCGGCGGTCGCCGAGACAGCGCAGAATGGGACCAAGCCGGTGCTGGCGGTCGTCATGAGTGCTGACGGCATCCCGCTGGCATTGCGATCTGGTCGACGTCCTTTAGCTGCTTTTACTTACCCGGAGTCTGCCGCCCGCGCTCTGGGTCGGGCAGCGGAGCGTGCCGACTGGCTGCGACGCCCACTGGGATCGGTACCCGATCTCGACGGCATCGACCGCACCATTCCCCAGGCAGTGATCGATGAAGCGCTGGACGGTCGCGAGGAGTGCTGGCTCGAAGCGGCCGCGGCTCGCAAGCTTTTGCTCGCCTACGGCCTCCCCCTCGTATCCGAACGACAGGTGTCCTCGCCCGACGAGGCGGTGACCGCGGCGCGAGAGCTCGGTTTTCCGGTCGTGGTCAAGTCTGGCGTGCCGGGCCTTCACAAAACCGAAGTTGGTGGTGTCGCCCTCGATCTCATGAGCGAGGAAGCTGTGCGAGCCGCTGCCCAACGGATCGGTGGACTGCTGATTGTTCAGACCATGGTGACCGGAGGTGTCGAGCTTCTCGCCGGCCTCGTCCAAGATCCGGTTTTCGGCCCACTGGTTGCATTTGGGCCTGGCGGCGTATTTGCTGAGCTAATAGGCGAAGCCTCCTTCAGAATCGCACCACTAACGGACATCGACGCTCGGGAATTGACAAGCAGCGGCCAAGCAGGGAAATTGGTTCGCGGCTACCGGGGGGCCAGTCCGGCCGATTCGGAGGCACTTACGGACGTTGTTCATCGGCTTTCCCGGCTCGGCCTCGACCTCCCGACTGTTGCAGAGCTCGACCTGAATCCGGTGTTGGCTATGTCCGCGGGGTGCGTGGCCGTGGACTACCGCGTTCGTGTGGCCCGGCTCGTGACTCGTCGACTAACCAAAACCTGGTAGCTCTATGGAGGAGATCCATTCGACCGCCCCGTGTCGATCAGTCGAGTGCCAAAAGACCTA
>DATBKE010000087.1:0-3270 GCA_036556085.1 Acidimicrobiia bacterium
AGGTCAGTCGTCGGTTACTGCGACCCCAATTATCCGTCGCAGGTTGCGGTCGATGTCGCGAGCCTTTCGATCGAGCCGTGCCACATTCCGAAGGTCGTGACCTGCCGTCCGCCTCCTAGTGCGGAGGCGCTCCTGTGACTGTCTCAACTTCGCCTGAGCCGCAAACAAGCGCTCATGCCGAGAGCTCATCTTTCGTCTCCCGTCTCCGACTTGGGACCGGGGCGGCTTTGGAGAGTCGGACACTCATGTCGCCGCCACGATCTCCTACCCGGCTGGGTGTCGTTTTATGCATCGCCCTCAGGGAAAAACCTGACCGAAGCTGGCATCCGATCGGGCCATCCCCAATAGGCAAGAGCGCTTGCAACGTATGTAGTTGCCCGGATGGGAGACGTCACCACGCTCGTTCCGAGCCCAATCGACGCCGCTCGACCATGGAAGCGCACCGCCGGTAAGTGGGTGCGAGGCCTGCTCATGCTGGCCTCGCTGGGATACCTGTTGAGGACCGGGATCGTCAACTTTCCAATCATCAGGGAGGCGTCTCGTCAATTAGTGGTCGCCAATAGCGCCCTCATCGCCGGGGCGCTCATGCTCGAGGCGGCTTGGACCTACTCGCTCTCCAACGTCTACCGCCGGGCTCTGATAGCTCAGGGAGGCTGGATGAGCCCTCGCCACGCACTCCACGTTTCGATGGGCGCTTTCTCCCTCAGTCGGATCCTCCCGGGCGGGGGTGCGGCCGGGAGCATCTTTGCGGCCCGGGAGATGGTTCGTATGGGAAACGACGTCTCGACCACCGTCACCTCCATGGTCCTCTCATGGTGGATGTCGATGACCACCCTTGCCGGTCTGGTGACGGTCGGCTCCAGCCTCGGTGTCCTCGCCGGAGCTGTTCCTCCTGCATACCTTGTCGGCCCCGCTCTGGCCCTTGCCGGTCTGCTCGCGCTAGGCGGAGCGATGCTGCTGGCGCGGGTAAATACAAGCCTTCGTGCTCGGTTGACTTCTCGCGTGGACCGTCTCGCTGGCCGATTCGGGCTCGTCTCATCGCGGCGAAATTGGGACCTCGTTGTCAGACGAGGCGGAGGGGTTCGAGTTGCAGGATGGGCCCTTGCGAGCTGGCTGAGCGACGCCGTTGCCCTCTGGTTGGTCTTCGCCGCCTTCGGGGAGCTGCTCCATCCCGGGGTGCTGTTGGTCGGATACGGGCTGGCGAATCTGATCAATGCTCTCCCGGAGCTCACCCCGGGTTGGCTCGGCGTAATGGAGTCTGCTCTGGCCGCGGCCTACGCAGCTCTTGGCGTCTCCGCGGGCGTAGCGATCATGGCCGTGCTCGCCTACCGGCTCGTCTCCTACTGGTTGCCAGTCGGGGTAGGACTTATCCCCGGGTTGAAAATGCTGCGCGCTGCCCCGGGCCTCCAGACGGCATATCCCCAAAGGATTGCGGCCTGATGCCCGCTGGTCCGATAGGCCTCCTCGGCGGCCTGGAGCACTACCCCGTTACCGAATCCTTCGACCGCCATCTACTCGACGAAGTTGGAGCACGTTCGCCTTTGGTCATCGTGCTTCCGTTCGCCTCTCTGCCTTGGCAGGCAGTGGCAGCAGGAGAACTGGCTCGATCTCACTGGACCCGGCTCGGCGCCCAAGTCGGGGTGCTATTCCGCCAACGCGCAATTCCGGACGTGGCCACCGTCGAGGCGATTCGCAACGCCGATGTGATCGTTCTTCCCGGTGGCGTTCCTAACCGTCTTGTCGGAGCACTGGCTGGAACCCTGCTGTGGGAGGAGATCGCAGCTCGCTGGCGTCGGGGTGCTGGAATCACCGGATCGTCGGCAGGCGCCATGGCCCTTTTCGATCGCCGAATTTCCCTCTACCCGCCTAGTCCCCTGCGACTCATTCCCGGCCTAGGACTGTTAGCCGGCTACGTTGCCGGACCTCATTTTGACCGGCTCCGGGCTCGCCGGTGGCACGACTTCGTGCTTCGTCGAATCATGCCGCTCGGGATACTTGGCCTGGACGAGTCGACCGGTTTGGTTGGTCGACCCGGCGCCATGAAGGTACTCGGACCCGGTTTAGTTACGGTCGCGAAGCCCGATCGTTTCGAGGCTTATTCGGCCGGATCAGTTATCGATCTCGACCTCACCAACCGCTGCGATGCTGGCGACCCCAGACTCCGCGGTCAGAGAGATGAACCGAGGGCGAGTGTTTCCCTCGGAGTCCTTGAACCAGGAAGTCTTCTCACCATCGGGTGAGTGGAGTATCCCGTCCACCGTTCTGAAGTCCGGGCCCAGGTCGTAGTCCTCGAAGACAACTCCACGGGAGAGCAGCTCGGCGCGGACGGCATCGAAATCGTCCACGACGAGCCGGGCGGCGGTCGCCTTGTTGGTCCCGGCGTTGTCCGAGGGATAGATCCCGAATTGGGCAGTACCGGTGTCATAGAACAGCTCTTCGCCGGGTTCGACCGGGTCGAGGCCGAGCTTTTCCGAGTACCACGCCTGGGCGCGGGTGAGGTCGGAAGCGGGAGCTGGGGATAGATCCTGAACTGCATTGATGCCTCTTGGAAACCGACCCTACAAGCCGATCCCGAGAGGCACCGCTGAATTAGGGGCTAGAACGCGGAAACGTGCTCACGCAGTCAGGGCTGTTATGACGTAAAGCGCCAATCCCAGCCAGCCGAAACTGAGCGTCCCCATCTTCACGTTGAAGGCGGCGATGAGGAAACAGATCACAGCGAGGATCAAAAGAACAGTGTCCATGTCATCAGAGTACGGCAGGCTGTTAGCCGAGCTCGGAATTGTCGTCCGAGCCTCAAAGAGACGAACCCTCATCAGTGGAGCCCAGTCGATGCAGGTTTCAGGCGACACGATGTAGGAGAAGCGAGAGGCCCGGTGACAGATTCGCTAGAGCCAGACGTTCTCGGTACTCATCATCGCTGATCCAGTGGCGTCGCTCAACGAGGTCGCGGTGCATGTACTCGACGGGAGCTACCGGTCCACCAAAGCCGGCGGATCCCAGGTAGAGGAAGTAGCGGAGGAGCTGAACGAGCGAATATCCGGGCGTCGACGGCTGTGAGGGGCCCGAGCTACCTCCGCCTGGCATGAGCTCGCCTCCTACGGCCTATTAACTACCCCCAGACAACGAATCAGTCGAGCGCGGGGTAGTGATGGGATCGGCGTGTCGATGGACGATCTTCCATCCGGCGTCTTCCATCCGAAAGACTGTTGTCACCCGAAGGGAGAACTCGGTCATCTCATCGGCGCCGCCAAGCTTCGAACGGAACCG
>DATBKE010000088.1:0-5070 GCA_036556085.1 Acidimicrobiia bacterium
ACCCTTGGCGTTTCTGGTCCGTGACGGTGTTGCCCCGCGGTACCTGGCTCGCTACCCGCTGATGATCCTGCTTCCGCTCCTCAAGGTGCTGGCTCGCTTCCGGCGCAATCGGGGTTGGTACCACACCCCGCACGGGGTCAGCTCACCGCCTCCCTGACCGCGTCGGGAAATCGAAGAAGGCCACGCACCAGTCCGAGGCCGTAGCCGATGTGCATGATGGCGATGGCGGCGACTCCGATCGGCGCGCCGCGGGCGCCGACGATGAGGACCAGCAACCAAAGCCCGACGAGGACGAGGAGCGGCAGCCACCACCCGGTCGCTAGCCCGAGGACCACTGATGCCAAGAGCCCCATCAACAGGGCCAAGGGCGCCAGGGGTCGCCAAGATGGGAACTCCCCGTTGATATACAACATGTCGGCCTTGCCGAGTCCGTATCGATAGAACTGTCGCCAAAGCGCGCCTGGTGTCTGGCGGGGTCGATAGCGGCTGCGAATGGCGGGCACCACCATCACCCGGCCACCGCGCTGGCGGAGGCGATAGTAGAAGTCGGCGTCCTCGGCCACGCCGGAGGGCAACGTCCGCAACCCTCCCTGATCGAGGAACGTCTGGCGGGCCATGGTCCCTAGATAGACCGTATCAGCCTCCACGTTCTCCTCAGAGTGATGAAAAGGCGCCGGTCCGATCCCGATCTTGGACTGGTAGGCGCGGGCGACAGCGCGGCCGAACGCAGTCGACCCCTCCGGTCTCATCGGGCCCCCAACCGCACGCGCACCGGTACTCAAGAGGGCGGACACGGATCGGGTGATGTAATCAGGGGCGTAGGTGGTGTGAGCATCGGCCCGGACCAAGATCTCGGCGGTGGCCACTCCAGCCAGGAGATTGAGCCCTTTTGACTGCAACCGTTCGGGGTTATCGAAGATTCGAACTCGAAGCTGCTCGGACCATTCGCCAATTCGATCGACTGTCCCGTCGGTGGAGCCGCCATCGGCCACCAGCACCTCCCACTCACCGTCGTAGTCCTGTGCGGCCAAACTGGCCAGGCACTCGTCGATCGCGGTGGCTTCGTTGAACACCGCGAGCACGACGGCGACCGAGGGCGAGTAAGAATCCGCTATGCGTTTCTCCTATGTCAAGCCGCGCGGGATTGGGCAGCTTGGGAAGATGATGGGGCTTCGGTCATGATCCGGTATACAACGTCGGTGAGTCGGCGTTTGAGGACGCGGAGGGCCGCTCGTTTGCCTTTACCGCGCTGGATGTGTGTGGCGATCAGCTCTTGAGCAGGGGGATGCATACGGAGTTGGGTGACGGCGATCCGGTGGATGGCGGCGTTGGTCTGGCGGTTACCACCCCGGTTCAAGCGGAACCGCTGGTTGTTGGCGGACCAAACCGGGATGGGGGCGGTGCCGGCGAACATGGCGTAAGCGTCTCGGTTCTTGAACCGGGCGATGTCGGCGGCTTCGCCCACCAGCTTGGCGGCGGTCAATCCAGCACAGCCGGGGAGCTCGAGCAGCGAGGGAACGATCTCAGCGACTCGGGCAGAGATCTCCTTTTCCAGTTGATTGGCTTCCTTGGTGATCTCCCGGATCCTGACCACTTCCCGGCGAGCCAGGTCAGCAACCAGGTGCTCATGAGACCCGAGTCGGGCTTCGATCTCGTCGAGGACGCAATATCGGTTGAGCGAAGCAGGCGGGGGATCGTAGGAGGAGTCGAGTTCGTGCAGCCGCCACCGCAACCGGTTCTGCAAGACGGTTCGCTCCCTGACCAGCGCCTCTCGATAGTCGACCAGCAGTTTCACCTCCCGAGAAGGCCCCTCCAGCTGGGCGATGGGGAGATCCGGCTCGGCCAAGGCCGCTCGGGCCACGGCCAAGGCATCGATTGGATCCGACTTGCCCCGGGTTCGCGCCGACTGTCGCTGACCAGCCATCATCTTCGGGGGCACCCGCACCACCACCTCGCCCGCGATCACCAGGTCTGCTTCCAACCGACGGGAGATATGCCGACAGTCCTCGATCGCCCATCTCCGAGTCTCCCACTGCGTCGCCCACTTAACCGCCCGCAGGTGGCCCTCCGGAGTCGCCTCCACCGTCGTCCAGCCCAGCCGGGCCCCGGCCTCGTCGATGGCCACAATCGTGTGAGTTCGTTTGTGAGCATCCGTCCCCAAAACGACCATCATGGTCCTGCTCCTCTCCTCTCGAGGGGGGTTTACTGGACCGGTCGGAGGGCAAGCCTCAGTCGAGGCCGGAGGCCAAACTCCTATCAAGCCACGCCGGCCGGTCCGGCGCGACCGACGGGCCGCAAAACGCATGGAAGCCACCGTCACGGGGCACCGAGGCTATGAGCGAACCCGTCGGACACTAAGAGCATGACACTGAGTCAGAGGCTATTCCTGGGGATGGTGGCATTGCTGCCTCTCCACACCGTGTACCTCAGCGCCTGGATTTCTTGGAAGCCTTTCTTGATTTTGCTCGCGGTGCTGGCGATCTGGGACCTGATCGATGGGATTCGAGAGCGAGCATGGCCGTGGCATGGCCGCGTGACCCTTGCCTTCGGTGTGTTCATGGCCACGGTGGCGCTTGGCTTTCCCGAGCCCGAATTTCGAAGCCGTTTCGTCCGTCTCGGACTCGCCCTCGTCGTCGGCTTCTTGGTGACCGTGGTGACGGCGAGGGCCTTGAGGCTGCGGGGGATGCTCGACCGGACTTTGCGTGTCGTCTTCTGGACCGCGGCGGCGATGGCACTCACCGGCGTGGTCTTCTCGGTCCTCCTATTGGGGGCAGGTGGAAACGAGGTGATCGACTATCTCACCGGCTCCCGCGGTTACGACCTTCCCCTGCTCGACAAAATTGGCAAGCCCGCCTATCTGCTCTCCGGATTCCTGGCCCTCTCCAACTGGCACCAGGACCCCGGGTACGGGGCGGCATGGATGGTGCTGTGGTCGACGCTGGCTCTGCTCGCCTCTCTACGCGGCCTCGGCACGGGGCGGTCATGGCTCGACGGATCGATCATCGGCGCTCTGTGGGTGGGGGTGGTGATGGCCTTCTCTCGCACCGGCTGGGTGGCGCTGCTCCTCTCGATCGGTTTGGTGGTCGTTGTTTCTCGGCGGCGCCGTATCGGGGGTCGCCTGGGTCGCTCCCTCGCCGCCGCCTCCGTCAGCGCCATCCTCGTTCTGGCGGGCTTGTTTCTGGTCGACGCTGAGGGGGTGGGGGGAGAGCTGCCCCTCCAATTCGCCTTCCGGCTTCAGCAGGGTTGGGACTTCCTCGCCGATCTCACCGGTCTTTTTCAGAGCTCCGAGGCCTTCGAGGATCAGTTCAGCCAGACCGAACAACGAGCCGACGTCTGGCCCGAGTACTGGCGGCTGTTCCTCGACCACCCCGTCACCGGGGCCGGGCTCGGTGTGGGCTGGGAGACCAATTCGGTAAGGCAGGAGCCGCACAACCTGTTTCTCGAGCTCGGCTCGGAAACCGGCGTCATTGGCATGGCGGCCTTCATCGTGCTCCTCGTGGCCATCATCTCAGCTGGAGCCGGAGTCGTCGGCGGCATCGCCTTGATCACGAGCTTTCTGCCGGCCATGACCCAGACGGTTCTCTTCGAGCCGAGCTGGTGGTTCGCGGCCGGCCTCTACCTTGCTGGCCGTTCTGGCGCGCCGATCGCGTCCAATGGGGCGCGAACTGCGCGCGAAAAGCTAGAGTCGTCGCCGGAGTCCGGGGTAGTCACCCCAACAATCGCTTTGGATTAGCTGGTTCGGTCGCGTCTCGACCGGCCCCGACTGGAGAGGAGCGACATGCGATTCAACCAAGCAACCCGCTTCGCTCTGGCCATGGTGTTGGTCGGGGCTTTTCTGCCAGTGACCCCGGCAACTGCCCAGACCACCGACCCTACATTCACGGTCACTGGGTCGGGCTGGGGCCACATGGTGGGCATGTCGCAATACGGGGCTCGGGCCCTGGCCACGGTGGGACGTTCGCCATCTGAGATCACGAGCTTTTATTACTCCGGCACCACCGTTCAACAGATGACTTCGGTGCTCAACAACTTCATGACCGCCGACCCCGATCCTCTCTGGATCGGTCTGATGCAAAACCGTGCCAGCTTCATCTTCCGAGTGGATGGCCCAGGGCCGGTGGGAACCTGCAAGGCCAATGACGGTGAGGGCGAGTGCCCCACGCAGATGGCCCAGAGCGGACAAGTCTGGGAGTTCCGCGCCCTCGGCGGCGGTCAGTGCCAGTACTTCAATGCCGGGGTGGCGGTCGGCAACCCCGGCAATTGTCGGGGGGCCCTAACTTGGGACTTCGCCAGCGGGACCAGAGTCGCCGCGCTCGACAACGGTCGCACTTACGCCCGCGGCGTCATCCGTTTTCGTCCTGCTGGCACCGGCTTCCACGTCAGTCTCGAAATCGCGATGGACGACTATCTCTATGGCCTGGGGGAGATGCCATCTGATTGGCCTTCCGCCGCCCTCCAGGCCCAAGCAATCGCCGCCCGCACCTATGCCACGCGCCAGGCATTGGTCCATGGACCGGAAGAGGCTTTCTCCGCCTCACGCCAGGCTTTCTGCTGGTGCCAACTGGTGAGCACGGTGGCCGATCAGGCCTATGTCGGTTGGTCGAAAGAGGCAGAGGCCGGCGGGTCGAATTGGGTGAACGCAGTGGCAGCCACCACCGGCCAGATCGTCACTCATCCGTCGGCCCCCGAGTCGACGGTGATCATCGCTTATTACGCGAGCTCAACGGGGGGACACACCGACTCCAACGTCGAAGGACTCGGTCACACGAACCCGCTGCCGTACCTGACGCCTACTCCCGATCCGTGGTCGGTGTCACCCGAGGCGGCCAACCCGTTTGCTAACTGGACCCGAAATATCACCGGTAGCCAGATCGCCACTGCCTACGGGCTCGACACCGTTACCGGAGCTGCGGTCACCAAGCGCAATGTCTCGGGGACGGTGGCCGAGGTGACGATCGTGGGAACCCTCGAAGGGCAGACGAAGACAGTCATCACCGGCGGTCGCACCTTTCGCAATGCCTTTCAGATGAGGTCCACCGCCTATTCGATCAGCGGGGGTTCCGGAATCGG
>DATBKE010000089.1:0-7422 GCA_036556085.1 Acidimicrobiia bacterium
CCGATGTGGTAGTTGGCATTGATGGCGCTGATCCAGGAAACGTTGGTCTCGAACTGGTAGCCGGTGGATCCGAAGTCGAAGCTGAACAGAAGGGCAAGCGAGATGAGGAATGTGACCACCGTCACGGCCAGACCAAGACGCTTGATCAACTCTTCCTGCGTCTTGGGGATGGCAGCCATGAGAAGGGCCCCGGCGATGGGCAACATCACCACCGCCGTCAAGCCCCAGTCGTTCAACAGATCCATCTAATTCTCTCTCCTATCTGAAAACCACGATCGAAAGCACCAAGATCAACGTTCCCAACACGAACCCAGTGGCGTATTGCTGGACGCGGCCGGTTTGCAACTTGCGAAGCGACGTCCCCGCCGAGTCCGCTGCGGCCGAGACTCCCCCGATCAAACCGTCGATCCCGCGCTGATCGAGACCGCCGTAAACGAAGCGGGACAAAGCCAGCGAGAGGCCGGCGACGCCGTTGACCACTCCGTCGATCAAATAGGTGTTGGTCCAATTGACCGCTCGGGCGATAGGCCCCTTGATTGGCGCCACGATGCCATACCAATAGAGGTCGTCTAGGAAGTACTTCCGGCGCAAGAGCGGGTAGAGGAGGGGAATCTCGAGGCGATCGCGTTCGGGCTGGGTGTTGCGTTCGGGATAGAAGATGAGATAGGCGAGAAGGATCCCGAGCAGTCCGGCGATCACGCCGGGAATGAGAGCACCAAAGTCAAAAGAAGTAGGCGATTCAACCGGATGAAAGATCTCACGGTTTTCCACCCAGTGATGGAAGCCGGTGAAGACGCCCGGGATGTTGACCCATCCCGCCGCCACTGCCCCTATCGCCAATGCGACCAGGGGCACGGTCATCACCCGCGGCGATTCGTGGGGATGGCCGTGGCCGAGATAGTGGCCATGGAAAGTGAGGAAGACCATGCGGAAGGTGTAAAAAGCGGTGATAAAGGCCGCGATGATCCCAAGCCACATCACCGCCGTGTAGCCCTCGTGATTGAAGGTGGCGAGGATCTCATCCTTGGAGAAGAAACCGGCCAGAGGCGGAATCCCCGAGAGGGCAAGCGCCCCCACGAGGAACGTCCGATAAGTGACCGGCATGTGTTTTCGCAAGCCGCCCATGTCGCTCATGTAGTTGGAGTGGACGGCATGGATCACCGACCCGGCCCCGAGGAAAAGCAGGGCCTTGAAGAAGGCGTGGGTCCAGAGATGGAAAAGACCGGCGGTATAACCGCCCGCCCCCAATGCGGCCACCATGTAGCCGAGCTGGCTGACGGTTGAATAGGCAAGCACCCGCTTGATGTCGTCCTGAACCAGTGCCAGCAGTCCGGTGATGAAGAGAGTGGCGGCCCCAATCCCGAGGATCCAGGCCCGTACCTCAGACCCCATTCCCTCATAGAAGGGGAACATGCGAGCGATGAGGTAGACCCCGGCGGTGACCATGGTGGCGGCATGCATCAGTGCCGAGACCGGGGTGGGTCCAGCCATCGCGTCCGGTAGCCAAACATGGAGCGGGAACTGCGCCGATTTGCCCATCGCCCCGAAGAAGATCAAGAGACCGGCCACCACCGCCACATCGCCCAGAGCGGCAAGTCCCTCATCGGCTGCGGCCAGGATTTCGGTGAACCGAAAGGTGCCCACCGTCAGTCCAATGATGACGGTGCCGATCATCAGGCCGAGATCGGCCACCCGGTTTACATAGAAGGCCTTCATCGCCGCCGATGAGTTCTCCTTCTGCTCCCAGTAATGGCCGATCAGGAGATAGGAGGCAAGCCCAACCCCTTCCCAGCCGATGATCAGCTGCACCAGGTTGGGCGCTGCTACGAGCACCAACATCGCCCCCGCGAATAGCGAGAGATTGGCGAAGAAAGTCGGCACCCGGACGTCTCCGTGCATGTAGCCGACGGCGTAGATGAAGACCAGAAGCGCCACTGTGGTGACAACGACGAACATCATCGTCGAGAGTCCGTCCACCACCCATCCCAGCTCGAAGACCAGGGGCTGGCCATTGCGGACCCCGATCCGGGCGATCTCGATATGGACCTCGCGGGCGACCCCCTGGGTGATGTTCAGGATGAAGAGGGCGACGGCATATACCCAGTTGATGGCCATCGCTCCAATGGCGAACTCGGCTCCGTGCCGAGGCATCCGCCGGCCGAAGAAAAAGCAAAGAAGCATGGCGATGAAAGGCAGAACCAGCAGGATCCCGGCGTATTGGGCCAGCGCCCCTCCGTCGGATAGCTGGTGGCCCTCTTCGGCCACGGAGGCAACCAGGGCGCCTATGAACAAGAACGGGGTCCGTGCGTCACCGGCTGGCGAGTATAAAGAGACGCCCTGGGAGGCAAGCCTTTGACCAAAAACCGACTCGAAACCATCACCGACGGGGTGCTAGCGATCGTTATCACGATCATCGTGCTGGAGCTGCACGTCCCCGAGACGGCCGGCATCGCCGGTCTCCGCGAGAGCCTTCCACTGCTGGCGGCCTACGCCTTCACGTTCATCCACGTCGGGATCTACTGGAACAACCATCACAACCTGATCCACTCGGTGAGACAGATCGACGGAGCCGTGCTCTGGGCCAATCTCGTCCTCCTGTTTTGGCTCTCGCTTTTCCCCTTCGTCATCAGATGGTTCGCCGAGGTCGGCTTTGCCTCGATGCCGGTAGCCGCCTTTGGGGCTGTGCTTTGGCTGGCGGCGATCTCGTATTACCTTCTGGTGAGAGCCTTGATTCGCTGCAACGGAGCGGACTCAACGGTGGCCAGGGCGGTCGGGAGGGATCGCAAGGGCTGGCTCTCAACCTTGGTTTACACGGTGGCCATCCCGTTGGCTTTCGTGAGCCCGGCGGTGGCGTTGGGCCTCTATGCCGTCGTGGCGCTGATCTGGTTAATCCCCGATCGCCGCTTCGGACGGATCGCTACAGACGCATCAGGTTGAAGTCGTCGACATTCGCCGAGCTGCGATTGCGGAAGATCATCAGGACGATGGCGAGCCCGATCCCCACCTCGGCGGCTGCGACGGTGATGACAAAGATCGAGAACACCTGACCTACCGCCAGCTCGGTCTGCAGCAGCGATTCGAAGGCGATCAGGTTGATGTTGACGGCGTTGAGCATGAGCTCTATGGCCAGAAGCACCATCACCGCGTTGCGCCGCACCAGCACCCCGTAGACCCCGAGCGAGAAGAGCAGGGCGGCCAGGATCAGGAACTGGTTGACCAGCATCAGACCGCCTCCCGGGCTTCTTCCTCGGCCGGAGAAAGGTCCTTGCGGGCGATTGTGATCCCTCCGATCAGCGCGGCCAGAAGTAGGAAGGAAACCACTTCGAAAGGAACCACGAATCGACCGAGCAATGACTCGCCGATGAGGCCGGTATCGGTGGCGTCGCCTACTCCCCCAACCTCCCGACCGGTAAAGGCGCGGATCGAGGCCCAGGAGAGAACGGCGAACAGAATCGCGGAGACGATCGCCGCCGGAGCCCGCCGCTTGTGGTCCAAATCGACGTCGCGTCCCATGGGAGCGCGGGTGATCATGATCCCGAAGAGGAAGAGGACGATCACCGCCCCGATGTAGATCAGCACCAGGGTCAGGGCGACGAACTCGGCGGAGAGAAGCAGGAAGAGCCCGGCGGCCGAGGCCAGGGCGCCGACCAGGAAAAGAGCAGCCCGAATCACATTCTGGGACGTCACCACCCGCACCCCCGAGTAGGCGGACGCCAGCGCCAGCAAGGCGAAGACCCAGTTGACGGGTTGGGAGACCCAGTCGCCGAGATTCATCGACTGCCGCTCATGTTTCCGGGGGCGGGGGAACGGTGGCGAGCCAATCCTGCAGTCGATCCATGTCGTGCATCATCTTGCCCATGGCCTGCTCGGAGTACTCGTAGTCGGGCGACCAGAACAACGCATCAAAGGGACACACCTCGACGCAGATGCCGCAGTACATGCAGAGGGCGTAGTCGATATCGAATCGATCGAGCGTGGCACGAACCTTTACCCGCCCACCGGGCTTGTCGGGCTGCTTCTCCTCTTTGTGGCCCTCGATGTAGATGCACCAATCCGGGCAGTTGCGGGCACAGAGCATGCACACCGTGCAGGCCTCCTGATCGAGGGCGATCACTCCCCGTGCTCGCGGAACCAGGGTCTCTTTCACCACCGGGTAGTTGACGGTGTTGAGATACTTCTTCGGCATGAAGATGGTCTTCACCATCGTCTTGAAGGTGACGACCATTCCTTTCGCCATCCCCTTGCCGGGAAGTGCCTGAGGCCGAGCGGTCATGCGATCACCTTGAGAACACCGGTCGCCAAGATATTGGCCAAAGAGATCGGCACCAACCACTTCCAGGCGATCGTCTGCAGCTGATCTTCCCGAAAGCGCGGAAAGGTCCAGCGGAACCAAATCATGAGGAACACCAGCACTCCGACCTTGGCGAAGAGGATCAAGGGGCCAAAGATGTTGAGCTGGGTCTCACTCAATCCCGGCGCCCAGTAGCCACCCAGGAAGAGGGTGGCGGCGATGGCCGAGAGCGAGAACATGTTGGCGAACTCGGCCAGGAAGAAGAAGAGGAACCGGAAGCCGGAGTACTCGGTGATATAGCCCATGACCAACTCCGACTCGGCGATCGGCATGTCAAAGGGAATGCGGGCCAGCTCGGCCAGCGAGGCGACGATGAAGACTGCGAAACCGACGAACTGAACGAGGACAAAGGGCATCCCGAAGGCCCAGCCCCGCTCGGAGAACCAGGCGGCCTGTGCCTCCACGATCCCGGTCAGCGACATGGTTCCGGCCAAGACCACCACCCCGACCACGGCGAGGATCAGTGGAAGCTCATAGGCGATCAGCTGCCCAGCCGCCCGCAGCCCACCGATGAGTGAGTACTTGTTGGCCGAGGACCAGCCCGCCATCAGCACTCCGATGGTGGAGAGCGAGGAGATGGCGAGGACGTAGAAGACCCCCAGGTCCAGGTTGCGGGCCACCACGTCGGGGCCGAGCGGAATCGGGACCAGGATCGCCACCGCCGAGACCAGCACCAGCACCGGGGCCCACTTGTACACCGGGCGATCGGCCTCGGCCGGAACCAGATCCTCCTTCTGGAAGAACTTGACTCCGTCGGCGATGAGCTGCGCCCACCCCCAGCGGCCACCGGCAAAGTAGGGACCGACCCGCGACTGCATCTTGGCCGAGAGCTTCATCTCGGCGAACCCGACCACCATCCCCACGCCGGGAATGATCAGCGCTGCCACCAGCAGCTTGATGACCAGTTGCACCCAGAAATTGGAGAGGAGCTCGATCATCGATCTACGTCTCCGAGGACGAAGTCAAGGGAGCCCATCACGGCGATGATGTCGGGGATGATCGCCCCCTCCAAAAGCCAGGGCAAGATCGAGATGTTGGAGAAGGAAGCGGAGCGGATCTTCACCCGATAAGGCCCGAGCCCTCCCTCGGAGACGATGTAGTAACCCATCTCCCCCTTGGGATTCTCGGCCCGCACATACACCTCGCCCTTGGGCACTTTGATGATCTTGGGGACCTTGGCTAGGAGCGGTCCGCCGGGTATCCCGTCGATGGCCTGCTGGATGATCCGGGCCGACTCCCTTATCTCGAGCAGGCGCATGTACCAGCGGTCCCAGCAATCGCCGTTCTGCCCGGTGGGAACGTTGAACGAGAACTTGTCGTAGGGGAGATAATCGGAAACCTTGCGCAGGTCGAAACCCACCCCCGAGGCGCGGAGGTTGGGACCGGAAAGCCCATAGGCGGCGGCCATCTCCGGCGGGATGACGCCCACTCCCTTGGTGCGGGCGAGGATGATCTCGTTGTCCGCCACCAGATCCTCGATCTCGTCGCAGGTTTCGAAGACCTTGTCCATCGCCGCTCGGGTCTCGGGGAGGAAGGTCTTGGGAAGATCCTGGGAAATCTTGCGTGTACTCGACCCAGCTGCGTAGGCCGGCTTGACGCCACCGATGCGGTTGAAGTTGGGATGGAACCGACCGCCGGTGACCGACTCCAGGAGATCGAGGACTCGCTCCCGCTCCCGCAATGCAAAGAAGAGCGGGGTGGCGGCGCCGAGTTCCAACGGATACGAGGCCATGAAGATGAAATGGCTCGAGATACGGGCCATCTCGGTGAGGATCAAGCGGATGTACTGGGCTCTTTCCGGGACTTCGAGCGCCATCAACTTTTCGGCTGCAATGATGAACGGCACCTCATTGGCATATCCGGCGACCCAATCGATGCGATTTATAAGAGTCGTGATCTGGGCGTAGTTGCGCACTTCGGAGATCTTCTCGTAACCGCGATGCATGTATCCGATCACGGGTTGCAGGCTGTGAGTTCTCTCGCCGTCGACCTGGGCCACGAGCCGCAGAACCCCATGAGTTGACGGGTGCTGGGGTCCGATGTTGAGGGTCATCTCCGGCGTCTCGAGCTCGATCGAGACTGCTGCCTCGGAGAGGTGTCGAACCAGATCCTGTTCGAGAACCATCAGGCCTCCGGGTTCTCGGTGCTCGGCTCGTCCCCTTCGGCCTCGTCGCCCTGTCCGGGCATTCCTTCGACGTCGACCTTGCCCGGCCAGGGCTTGACCTCACGAGTGAGCAAGGGAAAGGACTTGCGGAGGGGATAGCCCACAAAGCCCTCGGGCAGGTAGAGCTTGCGCATATGCGGGTGACCCTGGAAGTCGATCCCGAACATCTCGGCTGCCTCCCGTTCGTGCCAGTTGGCTCCGGCGTAGACGTCAACCAGGCTCGAGACCTTGGGCTGGTCCTTGCCGAGATCGGTGGAGAAGATCACCAGGTTGCCCTCATCGAGGTCTCCCACCGCTGCCATCAGCTCATACCGCTCTTCGACCTCGGCACTGAGCTTCTCTCCCTGGGCGACATCGTTGGACCAGTCGATCGCCGAGAGCCAGGAGAAGAAGTGGAGCCCGAACTCGTCGCGGGCCGCAGTCAGAGCGCTGACCCAGCTGGCGGAGTCGACCCTTACCTTGGCGGTCTCGAAGTTGACTTCCGCCCGCCCTCCTACCGAGTTGGCGATGGTGTTGGCCAGCTCCACGAGGGCCGAGGGGGACTCCTCCGGCGGTGTCGCTTCCTCCTGGGCCTCCGCCTCAGACTGGTTGGCGGTCACGCTGATTCCACTTGGCCTTGATTTCCTCGCCCCGGATCTTCTTCTGCAACAACACGATGCCGTCCATCAATGCCTCCGGGCGGGGCGGGCAGCCGGGCACATAGACATCCACCGGGATCACCTGGTCGACCCCCTTCGTCACCGAGTACGAGTCCCAATAGGGGCCACCGCAGTTGGAACAGGACCCCATCGAGATGACGTACTTGGGCTCGGGCATCTGGTCGTAGAGGCGCCGAATGGCCGGAGCCATTTTGTCGGTGACGGTCCCCGCCACCACCATCAGATCAGCCTGACGAGGCGAGGCGGGG
>DATBKE010000090.1:0-15503 GCA_036556085.1 Acidimicrobiia bacterium
GTCGCCTAGCTTGAGGAGCCCGCTTCGAAACCTGGCGTTGGTAGCCCACGTCGATCACGGCAAGACCACGTTGGTCGATGCCATGCTCGGAGCAACCGGGGTGTTCGGCTCTCATGAAACCCGGGTCGAGAGGGTCATGGATTCCTCTGATCAGGAACGCGAACGGGGCATCACGATCCTCGCCAAGGCGGCCTCGGTGATGTGGAAGGGGACGCGAATCAACCTCGTCGACACACCCGGCCATGCCGACTTCGGGGGTGAGGTCGAACGAGCGCTGGCGATGGTCGATGGGATTCTGCTTCTAGTCGACGCCGCCGAAGGCCCGCTCCCCCAGACGCGCTACGTCTTATCGAAGGCGCTCGACCTCCATCTACCAGCGGTGCTGGTGCTCAACAAGGTCGACCGTCCCGACGCTCGTCCCGACGAGGTGATCGAAGAGATCTACCAACTTTTCTTTGACCTCAGCACGACCGACGCTCACATCGAGTTCCCCATCGTCTCCACCATCGCCCGCCAGGGCCGGGCCGTCCGCGGGATCGGGGTGCCGGGTCCCGACGCCGATCTGGCCCCGTTGCTCGACACCATCATCGAGCACATCCCCATCCCCAGTGGAGACGCCTCCGCTCCGCTCCAGGCCCTCGTCACCAACCTCGACGCCTCTGATTACCGCGGACGCCTGGCCATCGGCCGGGTAGTGGAAGGCACCCTCCGGGCGGGCCAGATCGTGGCCCTCTGTCACAGCGATCCCGACGAGCCCCCGCTACGGAGAAAGCTGACGGTCCTGATGGGCTTCGAGGGACTGAAGAGAGTCGACGTCGAGGTGCGGACCGCCGGCGACCTTTTTCTGATCGGAGGATTCCCCGAGGTCGAGATCGGCGACACGCTGGCCGATCCCGACAATCCCCGAGCCCTGCCAAGGCTCGAGGTCGACGAACCGGTGCTACGGATGACCTTCGGAGTCAACACCTCCCCGCTGGCAGGAAAGGACGGCGGCAAATTCCTCACCTCCCGCCACATCCGCGAGCGTCTCGAGCGGGAGGTGCTGGGAAACGTCTCGATCCGGATCGGACCCACCTCCTCGCCCGAGGTGATCGAAGTCGCCGGCCGAGGGGAACTCCAGCTTGCAGTCCTGATCGAGTCGATGCGCCGGGAAGGATTCGAGATGCAGGTGAGCCGCCCTGAGGTGATCCTTCGCGAAATCGTCGGCGCTCCTCATGAGCCGGTCGAACGGGCCGTGATCGATGTACCCGACGAGCATGTTGGCACCGTCACCCAGGCAGCCGCTCCCCGGAGGGGCAAAGTGGTTGAGCTTCGACCGGGAGACCGGGAACGCACCATCATCACCCTGGTCGCTCCCGCTCGAGGGCTGCTCGGCTTCCGCTCGCAGTTGATGAGCGCCACCCGGGGGACCGCGCTCATCCATCAGCATCACGATGGATGGATGCCGTGGGCGGGCGAGCTCCCCCACCGAGGCGGCGGGGCAATGATCTCCGACCGAGCAGGGATCACGGCGGCGTATTCGCTCGACAACCTCCAGAAGAGGGGCGAGCTATTCGTCGGTGCCGGAGAGGATGTCTACGAAGGGATGATCATCGGCGAAAATTCCCGGACGGGCGATCTTCCCGGCAATCCCACGCGCCAAAAGCAGCTCACCAACATCCGCACCGTCAACGTCGACGAAGCGATCAACCTCCGCCCCCACCGCCAACTCACTCTGGAGATGGCGATGGAATGGATCGCAGCCGACGAGCTAGTCGAAGTGACCCCCAAATCGATCCGGGTTCGCAAACGCTATCTCACGGAGTCGGATCGCAAGCTCGCCGGCAAGCGCCGGCCATAGGCTGCCTTGGTGCATTGCGTGTTCAGCGGTGAGCTCTGGTATTGGCGAGGTCCGGCCCCATTTCATTTCGTGACTGTGCCCCCCGAGCAGAGCCAAGAAATCAAGGAGATCTCGACCTTCGTCACCTATGGATGGGGAATGATCCCGGTTGAGGTGAGGATCGGGACTACCAAGTGGAAGACCGCCCTCTGGCCCAAAGACGGAAACTACGTGCTCCCGATCAAAGACCGCGTTCGCATGGCCGAGAGACTCGAACTCGGCGACGATGTCACGGTTGAGCTCGAAGTGGTGAGCCCGCAGAGGTGACCCCTGCTGCGAGGTAGTTTCCTCCCCAAGCGAGCGCAGCGAGCGTTGGGGGAGGTGTCGCCGAAGGCGCCGGAAGGGGCATGGGTCCCAGTGAGCGCAGCGAGTGTCGGGGGAGGTGGCGCCGAAGGCGACGGAGGGGGCTCGGGCTCAGGCGTGCTTGACCATCACGTGCTTGGTGATGGTGTAATCGAGCACCGCTTCCTCGGAGAGATCCTTCCCGAAGCCGGACTGCTTGAAGCCCCCGTGGGGAGCTTCCGAGGCGAGGGGGATGTGGTCGTTGATCCAGACCGTTCCGAACTCGAGTGCCCCCGCCACCCGCAGCGCCCGGCCGATGTCTTTCGTCCAGACCGAGGCGGCCAATCCGTAGAGGACATCGTTGCCGAGACGGATCGCCTCTTCCTCCCCTTCGAAGGGCAGGACCACCAGCACCGGCCCAAACACTTCTTGTTGAACGATCTCGGACCGCTGATCCACATCGGTGATGACCGTGGGCGAATAGAAGTAACCGCGGTCTGCGCCCTGGGGGACACTGCCTCCGGTCACCACCTTGGCCCCCTCGGCCCGGGCCCGGTCGACAAATCCCGCCACTCGGTCACGCTGGCTGGCGGAAATGAGCGGTCCCATAAAGGTGTCGTCGTTCCAGGGGTCGCCGACCTTGGTCGACTCAAAGATCTCGACCAGGGAGTCGACGACTTCTCCGATCCGGTCCCGGGTGGCGTAGACGCGGGCGGCGGCGGTGCAGTCCTGGCCGGTGTTGAAGAGCGCCCCGATCTGAGCGGCGGCGGCCACGGCATCGAGGTCGGCGTCCTCGAAGACGATGAAGGGGGCCTTTCCGCCCAGCTCCAGGTGGACCCGCTTCAGGCTCTCGGCCGCCGTCTTCATCACCTTCTTGCCGGTGGCTGTGGAGCCGGTCAATGAGACCATCCGCAATCCGGGATGCTCGACCAGGGCCTGACCGGTGTCATTCCCGCCGGTGACGACGTTGACCACCCCGTCGGGGAGGCCGGCCTCCTTCGTCAGCTCTCCCAGCATGAGGGCGGTGCGGGGGGTACCCGGAGCCGGCTTGAGAACGGTGGTGCAGCCCGCCGCCAGCGCCGGACCGATCTTCCAGATCGCCATCGCCAGGGGATAGTTCCATGGAGCGATCTGGCCCACCGGGCCCACCGGCTCTCGCCGCAACATCGAGGTGTAGCCGGCCATGAAATCGCCCGAGGCGGTCCCGGCGACGTTGCGGGCGGCGGCGGCGAAGAACCTCAGGTTGTCGACCGCCATCGGCAGGTCGGCTCCCAATGAGCCTCCGGCATAGGGCTTGCCGGTGTCCTCCGATTCAATCCGGGCGAAGTCTTCAGCCCGTTGCTCGAGCAGATCGGCCAGTCGATGGATCGCCAAGGAACGTCCCCCCGGGGTCAGCTTCGACCAACGTCCGTCGAAGAAGGCCTCGCTGGCCGCGGCCACCGCCCGGTCGATATCTTCCCGGCCCCCGTCGACCACGGTGTCGATCATCTCGCCGGTGGCGGGGTTCTCTACCTTCAATTCCCCCCCGCCCGAGCTCTCGCTCCAGCGGCCGTCGATCCAAAGTTTGTGAGTCATATGTGTCTCCCTTCTTGTGATCAGTTCTCGTCGGCTCTCCGGGCGAACCGCTGACTGAGGATGATGGGCACAAAGGTCAGCACCACCACCAGTACCGCCACCACGTTCGTCACCGGCCGCTGCCGGGGACGCACCAGCGAAGAAAAGATCCAAATCGGGAGAGTCTGTTGCTGGCCGGCGGTGAAGGTGGTGACGATGATCTCGTCAAAGGAGAGAGCGAAGGCGAGCATGCCCCCCGTCACCAACGCCGGCGCCAACTGAGGTAACAGCACATGCCAGAAGGTCTGCCAGCCACTGGCCCCCAGGTCCATCGAAGCCTCCATGATCGAGGGCGAGGTACGACGCATGCGAGCGATGATGTTGTTATAAGCCACGGCCACGCAGAAGGTGGCGTGGCCTATCACCAGGGTCCAAAAGGAAAATGGAATGTCGGTGAGGTTGATCGCCGACCGGAGGGCGATCCCGGTGATGATGCCTGGGAGGGCGATGGGGAGGACGATCACCAGCGACAGGGTCTCTCGTCCGAAAAAGCGGGTACGCCAGATGGCGGCGGCGGCGAGGGTCCCGAGCACCAGGGCGACTAGCGTGGCCACCGCCGCCACGCTGAGAGAGAGGCTGAGAGCTTCTCGAATGTCAGGATTGCGAGCCGCCACTTCGAACCAGCGGGTGGTGAAGCCCGGCGGGGGGAAGCGAAAGCTGGCTTCCTCGGTGGTGAAGGCATAGAGGAACACCAGCAGGATCGGGATGTGGAGGAAGGCGAGGACCAACCCCGCCACCCACGCCAATCCCCGGCCCCGGGGCATCGTCACAGTGGCCGCCATCAGATAGCCTCGAACGCCCCCAGCCGGCGGGCAATGGTGAGATAAATCGCCATCACCGCGATCGGCACGAAAGAGAACGCCGCCGCCAGGGGCAGGTTGCCCGCCACCCCCTGCTGGCTGTAAATGGCGAGGCCGATGAACGGGCTCGAGTCGCCAATCACGGTGGGAATGATGTAGTCGCCCAAGGTCAACGAGAAGGTGAAGATGGAGCCGGCGGCGATCCCGGGGATGGCGAGGGGCCAGACCACCCGGCGAAAGGTGGTAGCGGGTTTGGCTCCCAGATCGGCCGAGGCTTCCAGATAGGAGCGGGGCACCCGCTCGAGGGCGGTCATGATCGGCAAGACCATGAACGGCAGCCAGATGTAGACGAAGACGATGAACTGGCCGAGATAGGAGACCGAGAGCGATGGCCCACCGATCACGGGCAGACCCAACACCTGCCGGAGGACACCACCGAGACCGATCCGGCTCAGGAACCAGTTGATGATTCCCTCGGCGGCCAGGATCAACTTCCAGGCATAGACCCGCACCAGATACGACGACCAGAGCGGCAAGAGCACCGCCAGCACCATCCAGCCCTTGGCCCGGCGGGGGGCAAACCGGGCGATGTAGTAGGCGAGCGGCAGGGCGATGGCGATCGACGCCAGGGTGACGGCGGTGGCCATGCCCACCGTCCGTCCGATCACAGCCCAGTTGGCCGGGGTGAAAAGCTCTCGCCAGGTGGCGAGGCTGGGAGTACGGTCGATGGTGCCGGCGAAGCTGTCGAGCCGGAAGAAGCTCTGGGTGAGAAGGGCGGCGAGCGATCCGCCGTAGACCCCCACCAGCCATGCCACCGGCAGGGCCAAGAGCAGCAGCACCCGGAGCCAGCGGCGCCGGTAGAGAGCGGCCCCGGCCCGTCGGAGGCGCGGGCGGATCGACGTGGTGGCGACGGTCATGGCTGAAGGGTGGGGTCCCCTTCCGGACCCCACCCGTTGCTCAGATCACCGGCCCCCGATTACCGCCAGGTAATCGGTGACCCACTTGTAGTAAGGAACGCAGGTCCCTCCTGCCCCGAGGCAGTCCTCGGTCGGGGTCTGCCAGAACTTGATCCGGTCGAAGTTGTCGATGCCATTGGTCTGACAGCCCTCGGGCCCGAGCAGTTCGTTGCCTTCGCAGGCGGAGGGAACGGCCGGAACCGAGCCGAACCAAGCCGCCAAGTCGCCCTGGATCCCCGAGGTGATCGAGTGGTTGAGCCACATGTAGGCGCAGTTGGGATTGGGAGCGTTGGCGTGCATCAGGGTGGTGTCGGCCCAGCCGGTCGCTCCCTCCACGGGAACGACGCTCGCCACGGGGGCTCCGGCGGCCTGCAAGATGTTGACCTGGAACGGCCAGGTCGAGGAGGCCGCTACGCCCTCGTTGGTGAAGTCGTCGATCTGGATGAAGGCGTCATGCCAGTACCGGCCCACCAGTTCCCGTTGCTGGCGCAAGAGGTTGAGCGCTTCGTCGTACTGCTCCTGCGTCAGGGCGTAGGGCTGCTCGACCCCCAAGTAGAGCGCCGCATCTGCGATGTAGATGGGGCCGTCATAGGCCTGGACCCGGCCGGCATTGGACTGTCCGTCGGGCAGCTCCTGCTCCTCGAAGACCACGCTCCAAGAATCCGGCGGGGTGTCGCCGAACACCTCGGTGTTGTAGGCCAAGACGTTGCCTCCCCACTGGTAGGGAACTCCGTAATGGCGTCCATCGACCGTATGCCAAGGGGCATCTTGGAGCCGGGGGTCGATCGTGTCCCAGCCCTCGATGAGATCGATGTTGATTTCCTGGACGGTTCCGCCGGCGATGAGACGGTTGCTGGAATCGCCCGAGGCAGTCACCAGGTCGTACTCGTTGGAGCCGGTCATCAGCGCCACCATCTCATCGGAGGTGCCCGCGGTCTTCACGTTCACCTGACAGCCGGTGTCGGCCTCGAACTGGGTGACCCAGTCGTAGTTGGGATCGGTCGATCCGTCCTCGATATAACCCGCCCAGGCGACGATATTGACCTGGCCTTCTCCCTCACCGATCTCGGTGGGAAGGGCGGTGCCTCCATCATCATCGCCCTCGCCGGCTCCTTGCCCGCACGCGGCCAGGATCAGCATCAGCAGCGTCATCCACACGATCGACTTCGACCGCATGTGTGTTCCTCCTCGTTACTCGGTGGCGCCGGCCATCACCGGCGCCGGTGTGGTCGTCTCGACCAGAGGTCGGGACGCATCTTCATTCCAACGCAACATCACTCGTTGGCCGGTGAGTGTCGAGCCCGACGTCAGCGGTCTGACGTTCTGACTCACCACCCACAAGGCTGTTTCCCCTACGTCCACTTGGAGCCGGTTGAAGGCGCCGAGGTAGGTCGACTCGGTGACCGTCCCTTCGATCCCATGGGTGTTGGCCGGAGGCGGGAGGTCGGGGTCGGTGATCCAAATCTTTTCGGGGCGGACCGTGAAGGGAGCCGGGCTGCCGGTGATGCGGAGGGCAAGGTCACCGGCGATGACGTTGGAGGTGCCGACGAAGCCGGCGACAAATGCGTTGTTCGGGCTCTCGTAAACCTGGGCCGGCGTACCGACCTGCTCGACCCGGCCGTGGTTGAAAACCGCAAGCCGATCGCTCATCGTCAGAGCCTCTTCCTGATCGTGGGTGACAAAGATGAACGTGATCCCCACCTCGCGCTGCAGCGACTTGAGCTCGATTTGCATGGCTTGACGCAATTTCAGATCGAGGGCACCCAGGGGCTCGTCGAGGAGGAGAACCGATGGACGGTTGATGAGCGCCCGGGCCAACGCCACCCGTTGGCGCTGACCGCCCGACAACTGCGATGGTTTGCGGCCCCCGAAGCCTTCGAGCCGGACCAGCGACAGCGCCTCCTCCACCCGCCGGGCCCGTTCGGCTTCCGGTATCCGCCGCACCATCAGCGAGTAGGCGACGTTCTGATTGACCGTCATGTGGGGGAAGAGGGCGTAGTCCTGGAAGACGGTGTTGACGTCGCGGTCGTAGGGCGGCAACCCGGACACGTCCTTGCCGTGCAACAGGATCCGCCCCGAGGTGGGGAGCTCGAAGCCGGCGATCATCCGCAGGCAGGTGGTCTTCCCGGAGCCCGAGGGGCCGAGCATGGCGAAGAACTCACCGTCGCCGATGGCGAGGTCGACCCCATCCACCGCGACCACGGTTTCGAAGTGCTTGGAAACTTGTTCGAATTCGACGGCGACCGACACGGCTGGCGGAGTGTATGGACCGAGCGGCCTGTGATGCGGTCTAGATCTTCTGCTGGTTGAAGGTCACGCGAGCGCCTGGCTGGCCGAAGCCCCACGACATCTCCAACGCCGCCTAACTCTCGGAGCCGATCTCCTCGGCTAGGGCGCGCAGGATCGGGAGTGTGATCAGGTCCTTGGGACGATTGGCCGCTTCCTTGCTGCGGATGATGTCACTCAGGGCTGCCACCTTCACCGAGCAACCGGCAAGCTCGAACTCGACGCTGGCGGCAAGCAGGGCCTCATAGTCGGAGAGGGCGGCCGGGGCGAAGGTCAGGTCGAGATCGCCGCAACGGGTCGTCATGTTCAGCATCGCCATCGAGTCAAGTAGAGCCGGATGCGGGTCAAAGGCGACCCCCTCGGGCTCGTCGACCACGCGCAATCGCGCCTCGAGATCCCGCAAGGCCGCCGCCAGTTTCGCCAGGTTCTCGGGCGACCTCCGGGGGACGATGTCGGCGTCGTTGGTCATCGCTGGCGATCCATGCACCACCCCTGCCAAACCCCCCACCAGGACGTAGTCGACTCGGTGCTCGGACAGCACCCGGAAGATGCAACCCGGGTCGAGGGGAGCGGGCACCTATTCGACTCGGCGAGCGGTTGCCCGCAAACGGCTCAGGTTCACAACCGATGCCAAGCGCTGATCCGGGGTTTGGGCTAACTGCTGTCGAATCTGGGAACGATCGACACTGTCTTGTTCTTCGACCATCAGCGACAGCGACAAACCGCAGGCACCGAGAACACGAACCAGAGTCGAAAGCCGGGGCTCGTCGGCGCCTGTTTCCCATCTCGAGACCACGGATTGTTTGCTGCCCACCCGCTTTGCCAGCTCGCTCTGGGAAAGACCGGCCTCGCGCCGAGCCGAACGGATGAGGTCGGCAATTCGATGGGGGGAAGAACTCGTCATGTTCATATCCTATCAGTTATGGCTCACATAGCTTAATAGCGATAGGAGGGGTTGCTCTCGCCCGGCGGGATAACAGGCTCCGAGTCCGACACGTTTGGATTACCGACGAGCTCCTTCGGGGCCTTTAGACCGCGAGGCGGGCGAGGGGCGACTTGTCCTCCTTGTCGCGGTCGATCCCGATCAGCAGTAGCAGGGCTACGCCCATACCGAGAGCCAAGGACATCAGGAAATGGCTCCGGAGCGACTCCACCGCTTGGGCGAAACCGACCGCGATTCCTTCGCGGGGGGTCAAGGCATTGATGGTGCGGATCCAGCCGCTGCCCGACGCTTGACGGTCTTCCTCATCACCTGTGACCAGCAAGTCCGCCTTGACGGCCATGGCTTCCTCCGCGGTTAGCGGCGCAGGTTCTGGCCCGGGGGGGGCCGTGGTGGTCGAAGTGTTGGTGGTGCTTACAGGCGGGGGGCCCAAAAGATCGAGAGTCGTCGTGGACTCGGGCTCGGACGTCGTCGTCGTGGCCTCAATAGGAGGATCGGCCGGTGTGGTGGTTGGGGTGGGAGGAGCCGCCAACGTGGTGGTGGTGGTTGGAGGGACCGAGGTCGTGGTAGTGGCGGAGGTGGTGGTGGTGGTGGGCGGGATCTGAGTGGTAGTTGTCGTGGGGACTGGCGCCACGGCGATGACCAAGTCGAAGCTCACTCCGGTGTTCGCACCGCTGGGATCGGAGACCTTCACCGTGACGTGGTAGGGCGATCCGCTCGAAGCGCCGGTCGCCACCGAACCATTGATGAGGCCGGAGGAAGCATCGATCGACAGGCCGGGGGCAAGCCCGGTGGCCGAGTACGACAGAACGTCACCGTCAGGGTCCGAGGCGGCCACGGTGATGGAGACGGAGTCCCCTTCGTGGTAAGCCTGATCGGCAATTGCCGAAACCTGCGGGGCTCGATTGGATTGGGCGATGGTCCAGGTAAAGGCTTGCGAGTCCGACAGTGGGGGCGTGCCGCCGTCGGCCACCGCCACCACCACTGAAAAGGAGCCAACCGCACTCGGTATCCCCGAAATGAGGCCGGTGGCAGGGTCAATGCTGAGTCCGGTCGGCAGTCCGCCGGCCGAGAAAGTCAAAGGGTTGGTGGGGCTATCCGAGTCTGACACCGTCGGCTGGAGACTGACCGACTGGCCCGTCAGCGAAGCTTGGTCAGCGATGGGGTCGAGGATCGGAGCCTCATTCGCTTCAGCCACGTTGATCGTCACCTGCTCGGAGTCGGTGAGGCCGTCCGAGTCGATGACTGTGACGAGGAAGTTGTATTGGCCGGGCCCGTCGTTCTCGCTGGTGAGCCAATTGAATTGTCCGGAGTTGGGATCGATGCTGGCTCCGCCGGGGACCGGGTCAGGGCCGGGGCTAAGGCCGAAGGTGAAAGTATCTCCGGCGTCATCGTCGTGGACTGTCGCCGTGAAGGCAGCCACGGTCCCTTCGGCGATATCGAGCACCGGCACGGGGTCCAGCGAGGGAGGATCGGGGGCCGGCTGCATGTTCACCGTGACCGCTGCCGAAGCCGAACCGCCTTTTCCATCCGAAACCGTGTAGTTGAACGTGTCGATTCCATCGAAGTTCAGAAATGGGTAGTACGTCACGGTGCCGTCGCCGTGGTTGGATACCAGGCCGCCTGCCGACGAGAACGAATCGACACTGGAGACAACCAGAACATCGCCGTCGGGATCAGAGACGAAGGCCGAATCGAGAAGATCGATGGTCACCCCAGAAGCACTGTCCTCGGGGGCAAAGACGGTGCGATCGGCTGCCGCCGGGGGACGGTTGACGTCGACCACCGTCCAAACAAAAGAATCCGTGTCGACGTCGCCGTCGCTGTCGGCAACCTGCAGCGTTACCAGGTACGGGCTGGCATCGGCGCCGTTGTAGCCGATGGTGCCCGAAACAAGACCGTTGAAGTCGATGGCAACCCCGGGAGGAAGCCCGGAAGCGGAATAGGTCAGCGTGTCTCCACCCGGGTGGGTGGCAGCCGCATCGATCGATACCAAGTCGGCCTCGGAATCGGTTCGGTCCGCCACGTCTTGGTTGAACGCCGGGACTTGTGGCACGCCGGCAGACGTCTGAATCTGGAGGTTGTCGACGTTCATATGTGTGTCGTCGCTACCGCCAACGAGTGTGAACCGAATCGCGGCATTGACGCCTTGATGGCCCGTCAGGTCAATACTTTCCGGGACCTGACCCGGATCGTCGACCCCGAGCGGGTAAGTCTTGACCGTGGTCCAAGTTGCACCGTCGGGACTAGCGGCAAGTTCGACGGAGCCGGAGCCTGCTCCGTGAGTGTGGCGCTGGTAATCAAAGGTGAGCACGATGCTGCCCGCACCAAAGCTGTCGAAGCTACGAGTGACCAAGGCGGCGTCGGGTCCCGTCTTGCCGATAACCAGGCACCCTCCGGTGTGACAGTGGCCGTCGGCGTCGACCGTGATGGCCCCTTGGTCGGGCCCGTCGCTCTCGCCACTCTCGATCCAGGGCCCCGCCCAGGCGTCCGGACCAGCCGAGCCATCGAAGGTCTCGAGAGTGAATTCATCTCGGTAGGTGCTCGCGGCTGCGGCGAGGCTGTTGAGAGGAAACAACACCGAAGACAGGGTGCTGACAGCTAGCCCGACGGCAATCGCAGCCCGCCACCGGTGGGGGCGAAGGACGAGACGGATCCGGATCACTACCCGGCGCCCGTCTGCAGGGCCAAGGCGGGAATGTGCGCGTTGGAGGCCAGAGGCAGCCTGAACGTGAACCAGGTGGTGCCTCTCATTCGTTCGTAGACGAGGTCGCCCCTCATCTCCAATACGAGGGAGCGGGCGATGTTGAGTCCGAGCCCGACGCTCCCGGCCAGCAGCGCCTGGCGACCGTCGTGTACGAACCTCTCAAAGAGCTGCCCAACGATCTCGTTGGGAACACCGGGTCCATCGTCGACCACCGAGCAGACAAACTCGTTCCGTTCGGTTCGTCCGTAGACGGCGATGTGGGGACCACCATGTTTGACTGCGTTAGAGATCAGATTCCGAACGACCTGGCGGACTCGGAGCGGATCCGCCCAGACGTTTACGGGTTCGACATCCGCTTCGATAGCCACGCCGGATCTCAGCACCGGAGCGAGCACCGCCGCAACGGCTTCGGCGACGTCCATCTCTATGGCTTTGAAGCTGAGGGCACCCGCCTCGATGCGGGCAGCGACGAGGAGGTCGTCCACCATGCGTGATAGTTCTGAGGACTCGGAGTTGATGAGCTTGATCAGCTCGATGCTCGATTCGGGGTCGATCAGCCCCGAGTCGATCAGGACCTCGGAGAAGCCGTAGATGCTGGTGAGAGGAGTGCGGAACTCGTGTGAGAGCCCAGCGATGAACTCATCCTTCGCGATGTTGAGCTCTCGTTCCGCTTGGAGTTTGGCTTCCATCTGAGCGCGGCGCTCGCGCAGCTGGCGCCGAACGATCGAGCGATAGACCACCAAGGCGGTCAGTGGAACGAGAAGCGTGACCATGAGCGACGTCACCACTGCGATCCGGCCGGCCGCACCCTCAGTCGTTGCGATCCTGTCCTCGATCGATTCCCGCCTCGCCCTAAGCAGTTCCGTTGTCTCGAGATAGGCCGACTCAACGTCCCCCTGGTTGGCTCGCAAGGCCCCATCG
Source organism: Acidimicrobiia bacterium (assembly GCA_036556085.1). Lineage (GTDB taxonomy): Bacteria > Actinomycetota > Acidimicrobiia > Spongiisociales > ZC4RG35 > JACCTH01. Next base: position 12,386 of record DATBKE010000090.1, read on the forward strand.
ACGTCGCCGACGCGCACGAGAGCGATAACCGACTCGAGAGCGGACATAAGACGATTCAGGTCCTCCTCCAAGGCCACGATGCGAGGAGGCGGCCGTTCACTCGAGATCACCAAATCGTGGAGCACCTCGGAAGCAGCCTCGGCTTCCCGGATCGCCTGAGCGAGGGATTGCTCGGGGGCCACTCCCATCGAATGGTCGACGGCAAAGAAAACGGCTTGGGCATTGGCGGAGCGGGCCAGAGCTGCGCTGCCAAGGACGGCGTTGGTCCAATGGAGATCTCGGGCATTTGCGGCGACCTTCCGGGTGCCCTCGGCACTGGCGAGTGCAAGTCCGAGGCCGATCAGAACGATCACCAAAGCCGACGCCACGCCGAGCGCGAGCACCCGACGATTGGGCATCGAGGGCTGGACAACGGGGATCCTCACCAAGGATTGATCGGAGCTAGCCAGTCGAATCCTGAGAGTCAGCTCCACATAGGCCGATCGAACTAGTGCGGGCAGCACCCACCCCACGCATCGGTGACGGCTCGGTCCGCCAGCTCGTACGCTCAGCCTGGTTGGGGTAGAGAAGGAGCACGTGTCCGACATCTGCGAGTCAATCGAGGAGCCTTGTGGCCCTGGTGGGTCCGTCCCTCCGGTGAGCGACGACAACGAAGGTCTGATTCAATGGGCGAATGATCCGACATGTCGCCCTCTTTGATTTGCGAGACGGAGCCGACCTGGCCCAGATCGAAGAGGCTTTTGCCCTCATCCGCCAGCTGGTTCCCGGAATGGAGCACGCCTCCTGGGGCCCCGATGCCGGTCTCCGGGAAGGCAACGCCGGCTACACCTCGGTGTGGGACTTCATCGACGAGGCGGCCTATCGGGCCTGGGACACCCATCCCGAGCATGAGCGGATTCGCCGGGAGCTGATCCTGCCCAATGTGGCCGGAGTCCGCCGGGGCCAGTTCCGCATCGATCCAGCCACTTCCTAAGACTTCGGCTCGGATTCCGTCCTACCCCTCGACCATGAACTGGCCCGTCATCCCCAGCTGAAAGTGCCTCGCTCGGCTGGCATCATCGGGCACCCGGCACAGCACCGCATAGCTCCCCGCCGACAGATCGACGTCGACCCAGAGAGTCTGACCAGGACCCACGGCCCAGGTAGGAACCGCGGTCGGCTGCGATCGAGGATCCAATAACGCCGCCCTCGAAAGCAACTGCTCGAGGGTGCCTTCCAGCTCGAAGATGGCCACATCGTGGAGCTGTTCTCCGTTGTTGGTCAACTGCCACCACTGCGGGCCGCTTGCCACCGTCTCTGGCATGGAGAAGGCAAACTCGGCCAAGCCCACGGTGACGCCGGGGCTTGGGGCGGCAGCCTCGCTCGCCGCGCCGCCGGCGGCGAACTCGACATCGGGTGGCCCGGTGAAGGTCAACAGCTCCTCGAAAAAGTAGGTGCCGTCCTGAGAAAATTCGACGACACCCTGCGAGTGAGATCCCGGAGCCAGGAAAACGCCCCAGAGAATGGTGTCCTCAGTGACGAAAACCGCATGGGGATCCCCGCCACCATTGAACATGGTCACGTTCACCAAGCCCCAGGGCACCTGCCCGGGAGCACTCGCCTCTTCATCGTCAATTTCGAAGAGCACTCCCCCGTCTGGGACCTCGGGGGCAACGGCGGTCGTTTCCACTGTCGTGCCGACCACGGAAATAACCGTGGTCGGCGCCGTGTCGGTGGTGGAAGGGGCCGCCGCCGCACTGGCAGTGGTGACCGCATTCGATGTGGTCTCGGTGGTGGTATCGGTCCCAGAGGGCGAGGAGCAAGCCACCAGCAGGCACACGAGAGCGCCCCGAAGCAGATGAGACTTCATCACCCTTGATCGACGTTCGGGCCTATGCCGCAGGCTCTTCTGGGACGACGATCCAAAGGATGAGGTAGATCAGCACCTGTGGGCCGGGCAAAATCAAGGAGAGCACGAACAAAAGCCGCATTGTCTGCCGGCTCATTCCGAAACGATCGGCCAGGCCCGCCGCCACCCCGGCGATTACCCGCCCCTCGCGAGGCCGTACCAGGCGCGAAGTCGGCTGCTCGGTCACGGCCTGAGGCTAGAGGTTCTGGGCGTCGTCGGTTGAGTACACCAACCAACCACCCCCAACGTCCCGAATTCCCCTTTCAGCGGATGCGGGCGTAGCGGCAGACCTGGGCCCCGGTTTTGGCTTTGGCAGTCGAAACGAGTTCCCATTCGAGCGCCTGGCCGTTATCCGACCAGATCGTCTTCCCCCCGCCGAGCACGATCAGCTCGATGGTGAGAGCAGCTCATCGACGAGGTCGGCGGCCATCATCGATCGCACCAGCGTCGGGCTGCCATAGAGGTAGACGTAGCCGCCAGGCTGCTCCCGCAGCTCGTTGATCTTTGTCACCAGATCGTCACTCCGGATGATCGTGGTCGGTTGCCACGAAATGTCGTTCTCGGTGAACGTGTCCGACACAACGTACTTCTGAGTGCTGTTGATTCAATCCGAAAAACTGTCCCCGGACCGGTTGGGCCACACACTGGCCGACACCTGGTAGGTGCGCCGACCTTGGAGCAGCGCATCGCTCGATTTCGCCAGTCGGTCGTAGGTTCCGCCCATGACATCGGTATCGAAGAACTTCCTTGACCAGCCACCATGGGGCCACGGAGCCACCGCCACCGGATGGCCGATGTACGCTCCCGCGCCTCCGACGTCGAGGTAGGGCCAACATCCACATCCATCTCATGAGGCGCGCGACTCTCGTGCTTGCACTAATCACCCTCGCTGGCATCCTCACGGGGTGTAGCGACACTGAAGATGTTCTCGACGACGAGGATGCGAGCCGCCTGGTCGAGCAAGTGCTCGCCGATCTCGAGCTGCCCGGTGAGCCCGAGCTGGCGACCAACATCCCCGCGATTCCTGAAGGCGAGCTTGAGTTCGGCTTCCACTGTCACATTCAGAGTGCCGGTTTCGAGATCGACGAGGCGCTCGTGGCCTTCCCGCCGGCAAGAGTGGGGCACCATGAGATCGCCGGCGGCCCGATCGAGCGGGTCGAGGTGGCGCTCCTTGTTTTTGACACGGCGGCAACGGCGTCGGCGGTGCTCGCTGCCTACGACGCCCCAGAG
>DATBKE010000091.1:0-1941 GCA_036556085.1 Acidimicrobiia bacterium
GCCGGCGTCTGGACGGCCGTGTGGTAGGCCGCGGACTTCTCCTTGGCGAGCGCGATGTCGCCCTTGGCGAGCGCCACCCGGGCCTCGTTGAAGAGGTGGTTCCGGCGGGTCGCCTCCTTGGTCCCCTCGGGGACGTCCGCCTTGGCGACCTCGTCGATCGACCACTGGAACCGCTCGGCCGCCTTCTGGGGGTCACCCAGGTCGAGGAGCGTCTGGCCGATCAGGACGTCATCGCCCGAGACGGCGAGCCAGTCGTTGGTCTTCTCCGAGATAGCGCGCCGCTCCTCCAGGATCTGCATCGCCTTGGCCTGGTTCCCCTCGTAGAGGTAGGACGCGGCCTTCCAGAGCAGTGCCTGCCGGCGGATCCCATCGTTGGCCGCCTTGGCGAACAGGGCGTCCGCCGTCTGGCGGGCGGCGTCACCCTGGCCCATGAACATCTGGTTGTGGATGATCCCGACGTCCGAGGCCGTGAACGTAGGCTCGACCTCGAGCGCCTTCCGGTACTGGGCGATCGACTCGTCGTGGCGGCCCATCTTCATCAGGAACTCGGCGTACGAGTCGTACGGGTTGGGCTCGCCGGGCAGGACCTCGATGTACTTCCGGAACGCGTTCTCGGCCTCGTCGAAGCGGCCGGCCGCGCGGGCGGCGTACCCCATCGAGTTCCAGGACGCGCTGTACTCGGGGTTGATCTCGACCGCCTTCTGATACTCGGCGATCGCCGCGTCGTACTCCTGGCGGGCGAAGAAGAGCTGGTTCCCGAGCGCGTTATGGGCGCGCTCGTCCTCGGGGAACTTCTGGACCAGTTCCTTGAGGAGCGCCAACTGCTCGTCGGCCCGGCCGTCAACCCCGGCCTGAACGGCCTGGATCTGGAGTCGCTCGCCCTCGGAGGCCGTCCCCATGTTGGCGACCGCCTTCTCCAGGTTCGAGAAGAACCCTTCGTTGTCCTGGGACGTGTTAGCCAGAAGCAGGTACGCCGAGGCGAAGGTCGGGTCCTTCTGGACCGCCTGCTGGAGGGGCTCCTGGGCATCGATGGCTCGCAGGTTCTCGGCCAGGGTGCGCCCTTGGAGGTAGAGGTCACGCGCTTCCTCGGAGGTGGTCGTGACGGGGATCTTGGCCGCCTCGGCCGTCTCGCTGGTCGAGCCCTGCTCGCCGTCGGCCTGCGAGCCCTGCTGGCAGGCGAGCATGGTCGCCGGCAGAACCCAGAGGAGAAGAGCGAGGAGCAGGTTCAGGGTGGATCGTCTCATCAAGTGCTCCTTCCCGTGCCCGGAGCTCTCGAGGGCCGGGCACGAAGGTTTAAGGGTCGGTTTCGGTCGTCCCATTGTAGACCGTGGCTGGAGTGGCTGCCATAAGACTGCGGCGAACGGTCGGGCGTTCAAGGCGGGGGCGGTCAGACGGGCCTCCCCGGGGCAAACTTCCCGTGCATACCATCTATGAATCGGTCTGACCGCGCTTGGCTGGCTCGCTCTGAGTGTTCGCCCCCGCCGCGTGTCAACCTTGCATCCGGTACTGCGGTCCGAACCAGTTCCTTTGTTAAAAGACCATGCTAAAGGAATCCGGCTAGTGATGCCCATTGGCGGGTGGCGGCACCTTAGATCTCGGGCATGATTAGCGGTCTTCTATAAAGGACTTCGATCCTCTAGCTGGTCGGGCAGATCGTTGGGGTGCTGGACTACTGAGGAGGCCATCGCCGAGGCGAGCAGTTTTGCATAAATCATGACTAGCAGCAGAACTATAGAGTGCTAAGCACCATAAACCTCTTACGTCGCGTTAGACGTAGTGGCGACTCGGCTTGGCATATGCCGAACCTGTTTATCGGGACTGATGACTCGGGCCCGCTGCCCCTCAAGGGGCTCATCCACCGGTTGGCGCACTACGCCCTCACCATTTCCCACCACTTTCTCCAAAAACAGGGGAACCAATTTCGGGTCAAACTGGATGCCC
>DATBKE010000092.1:0-4162 GCA_036556085.1 Acidimicrobiia bacterium
CGCCACCTCCATCAGCACTCGGTGCTGCCGCTTTATGTGATCCACACCTGGATCTGGAAGGACAACCCCTCCGGTCTCTTCGAGGACTACAACCCCAAGGTCCGGATGTGTCCCGACGGGGTGCCGGTGTTCGGGCAGTAGAGAAGCGAAAGGCGACACACCCGCCTCCGTGCGGGTGTGTCATCAATTCGCACCGAGACCGATCCATCGCAGGAGCCGAGGAGCCGGCTGGCCCGTGAGGATGGTGTAGGCAACCAGTCGGCTGTGATTCTCGGCGGAGAGGGTGGGAGGTAGCGGCAGGTCGACGAGACCCTGTTGGATGATGAAGGCGGCGCCCTCGATCCCGCGTTCAACCCACGGCGATGCTGGGTCGTTCCAGACTTCGTACCCGCGATACTCGACGAATTGCCGTCGAGTGTGATCGTCCAGGTTGGCGAGTTCCCAGGCATGGGCAAGCTCGTGTTCGTACACCGCGTCTAAATCCGAGCAAATCACAATCCTCCAGGGCGAGAACTGCGGTTCGAACCGACCGAGATGTTCTCCGCAATAACTGGCTGCCGCCGCGAATTCCACCTGAAGATCGGGAAGCTCCAGCCCGGCCTGGCGAAAGCGATCAAGTCCCTCAGCTAAGCGACGGTGTTGGCCGGGAGTGGCGCCGGTGACGAAAACCGCCGGATACATGGAGACCGCAACCGAATCCGACGCTTCTACCGAGGGATCTCGTTCGGGAGCAGGTTGATAGAGGAGGTTGCCAACCACGGTGATGACCAGGGCGACGGCGGGTGGGACTGCGAGTCGATATACGGACATCCCTCGACCATCACCAAGGGAGATGAATCCCATCTGAAACGGGTTTTACGACTCATTAAGTCGAGTGGGTGGCTGAGACCGCCGACCAGGGATTCAACCCAGGTGAGAGATAGCCAGGTCGATGGCGTTACGGGCTCCGAGCCTCTGCCCGTATCCCAGTTCGGCGTGGTAGGTGTCGTTTCCGACGTCGCTACGCACCTGGTCGAAGATCGCGTCCTCATCGTCGAACATGCAGCTGCCATAAACGAAGGAGGGGCGAAGGGAGCCGGCGGCACCGAGGAGCCGGGCGGCAATTACCGGTTGGCGTTTGCGGAGGCTGGCTGCCGCCCCGACCAGGGCCGACCGGCCGGAGTAGGGCAGGCCTTCGCCTTTGAGAGCCGCCAGCCCGCGCAGGAGCAATGCCGCGGCTCGATCCTCGTAACCGAGGCGGAAGGCGAGGTGTCCGGCGGACACCAGGGCCGCCGCACACGGGACTCCAACATGGAAGCGACCCCGTTCGTCAAGCCCCTGGTCGATCAACGCGAAGCCCTCCTCCTCCTGCCCGAGCAGGGCGATGGCCGAGCCGGAGGCCACTTTGGCGACGCCGGACGCATAACTCTGGGGCAGCTGATCGCAATAGACCTCGGCCTCGTCACAGATCGCCAGGACTCGTTCGAGCACCTCGATCGGAGGCACCTCCTTTTGGCCCGCCGCCAGCAAGGTGGTCTCTGCGAGGCGGGTAAGGGCGTAGGCCATGAGTACCGGGCTCGCCAGCGGGCGCGCTAGTGCCAGCGCCTCTTCGGCGAACTCGACGCATTCCTGAGGATCGCCGGACCGCGGGAAAAAGCTTTGCTGATAACGGGCCCACATCAGCCTGGCGGGCTGGCCCAGCTGCGTGAACTGCGCGGCCGCCGCAGCCAGGGCCTCACAGCCTTCCTCGAAGCGGTTGTGGTAGCAAAGATAAGGACCTAGGGAGAGCAGACCCAGTGCCATGGTCGACGGCTTCACCGCGACCGATGATTCCCTTCCCGCCGCGACCGCGCGCTCCAACCACTCCAACGCTTCGTTGGTGTGCCGCCACATCAGGAACGCACCCAGGGATCCGACCAAGCGAAGTCCGATCTCAGCTTCACCTCGCCTCAGCGATTCATTGAATGCGGCCCGAAACTCCCCGTAGGCGTGTTCCAGTTGAGGGAACCAAAGCCCTTCATTCTCCAGGATGCCGGCGCCACCAGCCCGCGCCAGACTCAGAGCCCAATCACGATGCCGGCTGATGAGCATCTCCGGCTGGTCGGGAAGTCGATCCCAGGCAAAGGCATGGATCGATTCGGTAAAGCGGAATCGGCGCTGGCCCGGGTCGGCCAACGGTTCCAGCATCGACTTCTCGACCAGTCGCTCAATTCCTTCGGTCACCTGCTCGGGCTCAATTGGATCGAATCCGCATACGGCTCGGGCGGCCTCGATATCGAAGCTGGTCACGAACACGGCCAACCGAGACAAGAGCTGTTGGTCAAACGGGGACAGCAACCGGAAGCTCCAATCGATAGCAGCTTCGAGTGTTCGGTGGCGGGCGAGCGCGGTCCGGCCACCTCGTTCGAGAAGCAAGAAGCGATCGTTCAAACGGTTGCTGAGCTCATCGGGAGTAAAGGTGGTGCTGCGGGCGGCCGCCAGCTCGATCGCTAGTGGAATTCCATCCAATCGCCGGCAGATGGTCGCCACCGTTGGCAGAGAGGATTCCTCGACGGTGATGTTGCGGGCATTGGCTCGCTCCAGAAACAACTCGATGCTCGGATTAGCCGCCAAGGCGGCGCCATCCGAGGTCTCGTCCGGCACCGGGAGCGACGGGACCCGCACCACCAGCTCTCCCTGCACCTGGAGTGGCTCTCGGCTGGTGACGATGAATTTGAGCCCCGGCGCCTGAGTTAGCAACTCATCGACCAGGCGGGCGCATTCGTCGACGAGGTGCTCACAGTTGTCGAGCACGATCACCAGGTCTCGCCCCCACAACAGCCGGCCCAACAGTTCTGGCGTTCCCATGTCCGGTCCCTGGGCGATCCCGCCGGCGGCTGCGATCTGATCGGGTATGAGCTGAGGGTCAGCGAGTTCGCCCAGTTCCACCCACCAAACCTCGGAATCTCCAGCGAGCAAGGACCAGGCCAGCCGTTGCGCAAGCCTGGTCTTACCGACGCCGCCAGTTCCGGTGAGGGTCAAGAGTTGACCCGTTTTCATCTTGGCCTGGAGTTCGGTCATCAAATCGGTGCGGCCGATCAATCGAGTCCGCTCGGCAGGTGGCCGGCGATGGGGTCCGATGCGCAGGGCCGGCTTCAAGAGAGTGGGATCGTTGGCGAGGATCCGGTCCTCTAGCAGTCGCAGCTCAGGACCCGGTTCAAGGCCGAGCTCCTCACCGAGTAGCCGGGACAGGCGGCGATAGGCAGAGAGGGAATCGGCCTGACGACCGCTGCGATAGAGCGCCACCATCAGTTGACCCCAAAGCCGCTCGCGAAGCGGGTGAGTAGCAACCAACGACTCCAGCTCACCCACCAGGCCAGCGTGTCCATCCATGGTTAACCGAGCCTCGGCCAGGTCTTCGACAGCCGTCAGCCGCAGCTCTTCCAGCCGCCGGACCTCGCCTTGCGCAAAGGACTCGTAAGCCACATCTTCGAGGGCCGAACCCCGCCACATACCGAGAGCTTCGATAAGCAGTTCCGCGGCGTGGGGGGCATCACCGGGTAGGAGGCGGCGTCCTTCGGCGACCAGCCGCTCAAATCGGACGACGTCGATCGACTCCGGATCCACCTCGATGAGATAGCCGGGAGCGCGGGTAACGATGTACTCCCCGAACTCTCCTGCCTTCGAGAGGGCGCGGCGGAGGTTGGCGACATGGACCCGGAGAGTGGCCCCCTCCCGGCCGCTCAGTTCCTGTCCCCAAAGGGCCTCGATAATCGCTTCTGCGGAGACCACGCGATTGGGGTGGAGCAGTAGAAGGATCAGCAGGGCTCGGAGCTTCGGCCCTTTGACCTCGACGACCCTGCCTTCGGTCGCCACCTCGAGACGGCCGAGAATCCCGAACTGCACAGTTACTCCTCCAGGGTCTGTCAATGGTATTCGTCGCCCCGTGGTGGTGTAGGGGTCTCCGGTTAATTGGCCGTTAAAGCGCCTTTTGGCTGGCGTTGACGTCGAGGGGAGAGAGTGAGCGCCTCGGGTGAACGATCACCGAGGCAGAGCTCTGCGACAAGGAGGAGAACGATGCGCAAATCAACTCGGGCCACGATGGTGGCACTCGCCCTGGCGACCCTCTTCGCCATCCCCGGCCTGGTGCTGGCCTCGCACACCGGCTTTTCGGATGTGTCGACCAGCAATCCCTTCCACGACG
>DATBKE010000093.1:0-3310 GCA_036556085.1 Acidimicrobiia bacterium
ATGCCGAGACCGATCAAAATGAACAGGAAGCCAATCAGTATTGCCATTCCGGCCACGCCAAAGGCGACCACGGACGTGAATAGGGATGCCTGGAGAAACGCGGCTGACTGCGCTACCTGCCGACGTGGATCATCCCGCTCGAGTTCGGCATAACGAAGGCCGTCGGTTGCGTCCAGGGCGTGGCGATCGATGATCTGAGCTTCGCAGTAGGCACTGAAGGGCCCGTCGACCTCGTCACCGGCCAAGCAGGTGGCGTCGTCCGAGACCGTTATCTGCTGATCCGCAAGGGTGCGGCTAACGACAATCCAGGTGGCGGTGCCACCCGCGATCAACACCAGTCCGATCAAGATCGACAGTATCGAGGCCGTTCTTCTCATATGGGTCCCTTTCCACGAGTAGGTCGCCGATGTGGCGACCTAACAGCGAGTCTGCCTTGGGCTTTCGAGCTCGGGCCAGGGCCAGTAGCACTTCGTTACCTGCCAAACGGCCCTACCGAGCCCAGGCTAAGGGCGAGCATATTCATCGGCATGTACGGAACTGTCGCCTCGGAGATTGTGGAGGCGTGACGTGTTCGTTTACTACTTTGTGCATGTCGAAAGACCGGTCGAGGCGATCGTCCACGAGCTCACCGATAGGCCCGGACAGCTCACGGCTTGGGGACGGGTGGCATACGAAGACTGGGATGAGCTCCGAGCCCGTATTCACCCGAGCTTTCCGGCCCTGACAAAAGAGGTCGAGGTAGTGGTCGGGCAGATCTGGCACCGGGGCGAAGCGGCGACCATTCCGATCATCTGGAAGGCCACCGGCGTTGGCGCCCTTTTCCCAGTACTCGAAGCCGACCTAGTCATTGAACCAATCGGCGAAAACCTGACCCAGATCACTCTCCGAGGGTCGTATCGACCGCCCCTCGGCGCTATCGGTCGATTGCTCGACGCCGCCCTCCTCCATCGGCTGGCGGGGGCGTGCGTCAAGGATTTTCTGAACAGGCTGGCCGGAGCTGTTAGTGCCCCGACCGGCGACGACTCCAGTGAGGCGATTTCCGTTTCATCGTCGAGTTGACTTGGGACGTTCTCCTCTAGCGCCGTCGGGCTCAAATGGCGTTGGTTCGCGCGGAGAAAGGAGACACAGTGCTCAAAGTCGAAGTTGCACGTCCGCCCGTCGCCCCGAGACGCAGCGGCGCTCTCACGGCGGCCAAGGTGCTGCTCGCCTTCCTTGGATTGGCGGCTCTTGGTGGGGGGTTGACAATGATCGCCGATCCGAACGGAGGCTTGATCGGAATGCCTGCGGAATGGATGGAGCCTGTCCCATTGCTCGATAACTGGCTCGTTCCAGGAATAGTCCTCGCCGCCTGGTTTGGGTTCGGTTCGTTGCTCACGCTGGCGGGCATGACCTGGCGCTTTGAACCGACTGGAGCCCGCTTGCTCCAGCGCTGGGGTAGGGGCCGACACTGGACCTGGGCCGCCACCGTCATTCTGGGCGCGACCCAGGTCGTATGGATCGGAGTGGAATTGCTGCTGTTGCCTCAGACAATGTGGATTCAGGCCCTGATGGCGACGGTGGGCGCGGTGATGGTGATCTTGATGCTGACCCCCGGCGCTCGCCGCTCTCTAACCCGATAGCGGGTCTTTGCGATCAGGACTTTCGGCCATGGCCGGATTACCGGAATCAGATGACCCTGGCCGAAGAAAGGAGATACACAATGACTCAACTCGAGTCACCTGCTGTGGAGCGGGCTCCCGCCCGGCTTCGCCGCAGCCAGAGCGACAAGGTGGTCGCGGGCGTATGTGGCGGTCTCGGCCACTATTTCGGAGTGGATCCGGTCTGGTTTCGGTTGGCATTCGTGATCCTCGCCATCGGCGGAGGATCGGGTTTGCTGCTCTACCTGATCGGGTGGCTTGCCATCCCTACCGAATCGGGGGACATGGCCAGCATGGCCTTCAGCGCCCGACACGGCTCCCAGGGATCACTCATCGCCGGCTTGCTGCTGGTGGGAGTGGGCTTGGTGTTCCTCGCCAACACTCTGGTCCCTTGGTTCAATCGATTCATGTGGCCGGCGGCGGTAGTTGCCGCCGGACTTGGACTTATCTATTCCGGGAGGAATCGTGCAAACACTTGATGCCGCTCCTGTCACCGGTACCCCTGTGCTGACACAGCCGCGTAACCGGTTCGGAGCAACACTATTGGGGGGGATGCTGCTGGTGCTCGGCGGCCTTTGGGCTCTCGACGTAGCCGGCGCTATCGACGTACGAGCCGCCGTAGTCTTACCGGCCGTTTTGGCCGTGCTGGGCCTGGGGCTCATTTTCGGCGCCGCCAACGGCCCCCACAGCGGGCTACTAGTGGCCGGGGTCTTTCTCTCATTTGCCGTCGTGGCGGCAGCGGCGGTGCCCGCCCCCTTTGTCGGGGGAATGGGCGATCGCCGATTCGTGGTGACGGAACAGTCGCAGCTGCAATCCACCTATCAGATCGGTCTCGGGAACCTGGTTCTCGACCTGGACGCACTCGATCTATCCCAAGCGGATTCGGTGTCGATCTCGGTTGGTGCGGGCGAGCTATCGGTTGTGCTGCCGGACGAAGTCCCGGTGCGGATCAGCGCCACTTCCGGAGCAGGTGAAATCAATCTCCTGGGTCAGCGAACCGATGGGGTTGCTGTCTCCCGGGAGTATCAGAGCAATGGTTACACGACGTCCGAGATCCGGCTGAACCTGGACCTGAACGTTGGTGCCGGATCGATCGAGGTGAAACGATGAAGCTTCATGTCGGAACAATGTTTGCGGGGTTCGTTTATCTGATCTTTGGCTTGGTATTTCTCGCCGAAGCAGTGGGATGGTGGACCTTCCAATGGTCGGACCTCCGGCTCATCGGACCGCTCGCTCTCGTCTTGATTGGGCTGGCGGTCCTGGTGGGAACGATGACCCGTAAGAACCCAACGGCCTAAGGACAACCCTCGCTCCGAGGCTATCCAGCTGGGGGTTCCGCTCAACAGAGTGGAACCCTCAAGCTTTTGAGGTCGAACAGGAGAGGGCATCACTCTTTTGCGCCGGCCGTTCGAATTTCTCAACGACAGCTACTCAGCCCCGCCCTCCTTCGATGGTTACGGACTTTGGCCTCTATCTCTCCTCGTCAACGCCACGGAGGATGGTGGAGAAAGGAGACATTTATGAACAGAGCCAGACTCTTGTTCGGAACTGGCGTGATCGCTCTTGGGACGTTGCTATTTCTGGATTACGCAGAAGTACTCGATGCGGGAGAAGTCATCGCCAGCTGGTGGCCAGTCGTGCTGATCGCTGCCGGTCTGTTGGCCCTGACGGCC
>DATBKE010000094.1:0-10453 GCA_036556085.1 Acidimicrobiia bacterium
GGACCGGTGTTCACCACGGCCACCTTTATCGGCTATCTGGTAGCGGGCTGGCCAGGGGCGGTGGTTGCCACCGTCGGCATCTTTCTTCCGTCCTTTTTCTTCGTCGCCGCCATCACCCGACTGGCACGCCGGATCAGGGAGCGATCCTGGGCCGCCGCGCTCTTGGACGGAATCAACGCCGCCGCCATGGGTTTGATGGCCGGCGTCACCTTTCAGCTGGGGGTGGACGCCCTGGCGGATCTTCTCAGTGTGGTGATTGGGATTTCCGCCGCGTTGTTGTTGTGGAGGACGCGGGTCAACACTGCCTGGCTGATCGCCGGAGGCGGCATAGTGGGCCTCTTGGCGACTCTAGCGAGCTCGGCTTAGGGGCCGGTGGTGGATTCCTCCGCGAGGGCGGGTTCGGATTTCCTCGCGGCATAGCTTCGCGAGATGTTCTTATAAGGCTGCGAGTTGAGAGCGAGGATTGAGATCAAGAGCCCGATTGATCCCGCGATGATGAAGATCAGGGCCATGCCTCGGTCGGGTCCGGTGCCGAACCAACCACCGATTGTCTCCGCTCCGGCGCCGTCAGACATGAAGGGGATCACCCACGCCTGGGCAATGGGGCCGATGAGAAAGGCGGTGACGGGAGAAGCGGCCGTTTCGACGGTCTGGGCGAATCCGAAGACCCGGCCCTGTTCCCGATAGGGCACGACTCTCTGAATGACTGTCTGTTCGGAGGCTTCCGCCATCGGAATCACGACCATGTAGAGGAAGAACCCAATCGCCAGCGGGAGAACCAGCGAACGGATCGGGAACAGGATGGTGATGCTCCACATGACGACGTTGACCAGGAGCAACGTACGCACAGGATTAGTGCCTAGTCCCCGTCGGGCGACGATGGCACCGCCGACGATGAACCCAAAGCTCGAGATGGCCAGCAGGATTCCCCAGGCCTCGACTGACATCAGTTCAAGCCCATAGGGATCCATCAGGGCCATGAAGACGCCGCCCAAGAAGTTGTTGAAAGTGCTGAAGAACAGCAAGGCCAGGAGGCCAGGCACCGCTCGGACCGCATTCAGTGCCCCCCGCAAGTCGAAGGTGCTGGCACTGGCCGGAGAATCTTCGTCGTGTTCGTGTGGCGCGGCGTCACCTTCGATCTGAATGGTGGCGAGGTGGGCGCCGACAATCGCTGTCAGGGCGATGGTGATGATCAGGCAGGGACCCATGCCGAGCTGACCGATGGCGAGCCCAGAGAAGACCGAGGTCAATGCGAACGCCACTCCATTGGCGGTGCCGACGAGCCCGTTGGCCTTGTCGTGTCGATCGTCGGGCACCAGCAGCGTCACCGTTGTCGATAGAGCCACCGCTCGAAGATTCCCGGCGATCGCTCCTCCCAGAACCAACGTGACGAAGACCCAGGTCAGGGGCTGGCTCAGCTGCGGAATCGAATCCTCGGGGGCAACGAGGTAGACCACGCCGGCCAGCACGAAAAGAACGAGCGAGGCGGCATTCGACAGGATCATCGAGGTCTTCCGTTTGTTGCGGTCGACGAAGGTTCCAAAGAAGATGCCGGAACCGGCGAAAAGCAACATGTACGAGCCCCCGATCACCGAGGAGGCAACCACCGAACGCGTCTCGAGGTAGACCCAAAAGGTCAAGGCAAACCAGAGAAAGTTGTTAGTGGTACTGGCGAGCACGGTGTTCGCCACCAGCCGGTGAAAGCTTGTCACCTAAGCGACGTTACCGGCCCCGATACTGCGCGGATTTCTCCGTGCCAGTGACGGAAAAATCCGCACGCAATCGACGCCCACCGTTACTGCGCGGATTTCTCCGTGCGAGCGACGGAGAAATCCGCGCAGTACTTCCATCTGCGTCGAGGGAGGACGACTTCATCGACGCCCCCGAACTCCGGCTTGACCTTGACCGGTTTGCGAGCGATCTCCAACACCGGTTACTGGGGGTCGAACGCGACACCTCGGGGAACTAAGTGGATAGCACGGCCGCGGCCGACTGTTCGCCCTGAGTATCGATGCCCTCTCGAGTCAACTGGGCCGTGAGGCGAAACCGGTCTCCCCGGTACAACGAGCGCACATACTCGACAGGGCGGCCGTCGGCGTTGACGATCGGCCGGGCGCTGGAGGAGATTATCGAAGTCCATCGTTTGCGCCCGCGCGAGCAATGGTCAGCCCGGGCCAGAGAATTGCTCAACATGGTGGGACTGTCTCCGGTGATGGCACGCCGTTATCCGCATCAATTGTCTGGAGGTCAGCGTCAACGGGTCGGTATCGCGCGGGCGCTCGCCGTTGAGCCGGAAGTCGTGGTGCTCGATGAGCCGGTGTCGGCACTCGACGTCTCGGTGCGGTCGGGGATCATGAACCTTCTGGGCAAGCTTCAAAACGAGTTGGGTCTCGCCTACATCTTCATCTCCCACGACCTGGCAATGGTCCGCCATATCTCTGATCGAGTGGCGGTGATGTATCTCGGCAAAATCGTCGAGACCGGACCCTGGGAACCGGTGAGCGATCGACCGCTGCATCCATATACCCTGGCCCTTCAACAAGCGGTCCCGATCGCCGATCCCGACGTGGAGGCCACCGCCAGGTGCGGACCCTGGTGGGGGAGGTACCGGATCCAGCCGCCCCTCCTCCGGCCTGTCACTTTCATCCTCGCTGTCCGCTGGCAGAAGAGATCTGTCGGGAGATACCGCCACTCCTGGCTCTCCTCGGCCCCGATCATTGGGCCGCTTGCCATGTAGCGGCGAGACGGGTTGGAAAGCCCGAGGCGACCATCGGAGAGGAGAGCCTGGAGATGAGTCGCTAAGAAAACCTCCCGCTAGGTTCGGGGCAATGAGCGGACCCGTCGAGGAGACGACCCGTCCTCCCAACGAGGGCATTGGTGTCAGCACCATCGAAGTCAAGGAAGGACGGAGTACCCATCTGGGGGAGATGGGAATCCTTCGAGTGCTGCCGACCAAAGGTCGACGCAGCATCGGGCCCTGGTGCTTCGTCGACCTTATGAGTCCCGACAATGTCGAACAACCTCCTCCCTTGGAGGTGGGGCCTCATCCGCATATCGGGCTCTCGACGGTGACCTGGCTTTTCGCCGGCACGGTTCTGCACACCGATTCTCTCAACAACCAACAGCCGATACGTCCCGGGGAACTGAACCTGATGACCTCCGGCCGGGGAATCGCCCACGCCGAGGAAGGAATCGAGCCCCGGGCAAGTGAGGAAACCGGGGGGATCATGGGTGCCCAGATGTGGCTCGCGCAACCCGAATCGACTCGGAATGGATCCAATGGCTTTCAGCACCACGAGGATTTGCCGGAAGTGGAGCTCGTCAATGCGACCGCGCGAATCCTGCTCGGCGCGCACAACGGAACCGTGGCGCCAACCAGGTTCGAACACCCTGCCGTCGGTCTCGATCTCACGCTTCGAGGGCCAATGGAGGTCGAAGCCAACCGGCAATTCGAATACGCGGTGGTGCCGATCGACCGGCCCCTGAAGGTAGACGATGCCATAGCCGAACCGGGCTCACTCGCCGTCTTGCCCACCGGCTTTGACTCGTTCCGGCTCGAGACCCAAACCGGTCGCGGTCGGGTGCTGGTCTTGGGGGGATTGCCGCTCGGCGTGGAGCTGAAGATGTGGTGGAACTTCGTCGCCCGGACGCCCGAGGAGATCACCGAGGCGTGGCGAGATTGGCAGAACCACAACGAAGAGCGCTTTGGACCCGTTCCTTCGAGACTGGTTCGCATCGATGCACCGCCACCCCCCTGGCTGCCAGCGGGTAAATGAGGAGTTCTCCGCCTAAGCGCTGGCCCCCCGATAATGGCGGAGCGAGAGCCGCCATACGAGCGACGCCCCCACCAGGGCAGCAGTCGCGACCAGGGCAACAATCACCACCAATCTCAGAGTGGTTCTCCCTAACAATGCCTCGACCGGGAAAGTCGTCATCACCGCCACCGGCAGCGCAAAGGTGAGCAGGCCCCGCACGAACCCTCGATACATCTGGACTGGAAAGCGGCCCGCCTCGACCACGCCCTGCAGAAGATCGTCGAGAGCCTCGCCCCCGATCGCCCACAGGGCCAGGCTCTGTATCGCCACGGCCAACGCGTACACCACGGAGAGGGCGGCAGCCCCGAGGACCGCCCAACCAGCCAAGTCGATCACAGACACAGTTTCTCCCCGCCAGATCAAAGCCACCACCATCAGACCGATCCCGAGCAGAGGATCCATCAGGTTGTAAATACCCAGATGGCGAAAACTCACCATGAACTGGCTGTTGACTGGTTTGGTGAGGACGAAGTCGAGCGTGCCCATGCGTACGTACTCCGTCATCCGGCCCAGGTTGGGCTGGATCAGCGCCTGTCTCAAACCGTTGACGGCGAAGAACCAACCCATCACCACCAGTAGCTCCGGATAGGACCAACCGTTGACGGTCTCTCCGAAGCGGAAGTAGACCGCCACCCCCAGCACCGCCCACACCAACCAGAAGAGGCTGAGCAGGGCATTGGAGACGAAGTTGAGCCGATATTCGAGCTCCGCTTGAACGGTGGCCGACCAGAAGATCCGCAGGAGGCGCAGGTACCGTCTCACCCACTCACCGCCTGGTAGTGGCGAAGGCCGGCTCGCCACAAGCGCATAAATACCAAGGCGAAAACCAGAAACCAGATGGCCGTCACCAGCAGTCCGGCCGCCGATTGGGCGGGGCTAGAGCGACCCACCAGGATGTCGAGTGGTAAGCCCATCGAAGAGCGAAAGGGGAGGAGATAGGAGGCAGACCGCACCGGACCGGGAAGCAGTTCGGTCGGAGCGATCCAGCCCGAGAGGAACGCCCCTGCTCCCCACCAAAGCGAATACAGGTTGGCCATCTGGGTCGACCAAAAAGCCGCCGTGGCGAAAGTCATCGAAACGAGGACATTGAGCAAGAAACCGCTCAACACGGCGACGATGACAAGTAGGCCTCGGGCGGGAGTTAGCGAGTAGCTGAGGTCATCCCAGAGAAGCGTTACCGCGACGAGCGAGGGGACGAGGAAGCCGGCCATCACCAGGCGGAAACCGACCTCCCGGGCCAGGTATTGGAAAAAGGGGTGCATTGGTCGGAGAAGCCGGAAGGACAGAGCACCCGAGCGCATGTCCTCGTCCCAGGCCCAAGTGAGAAAGCTCGATGTCAGTTGAGCGATCACCGCCGCCGCGAAGTAATAGCCAATGAGCTCGTCCCGGCTCCATCCGAGCCGGTCGCCGGAGGTCTCTTCTACCGAAAGCCAGACGGCCAGCATCAGCAGCGGAAAAACGCTCGATAGCACCCAGATGAGGATGCGCGCTCGGTACTCAACCGCAACTGCCGTTTCGGTCTTGACGAGGGCGAAGAAGGATCTAGTCGTCACGTTCGGAAAACAGTCGATCGATGACCTCTTCGATCGGGGGGTCGGCGATTGCCACATCTGAGACCGGGAGAGCGGTCAGCATCTGCGATGCAACTGTCGAGATCGAGTCGCGGGGGACTTCGATGACTGCCGACAACCTCGCCCGGCTCACCACGTTGCCGAATCGGGCCAGGACGCGATCGTCGACGTCTCCGGCCAGGGTGACGGTGATCTGTCGGAAGGGAGCCCGCTGCGCCAGCAACTCCGTGAGTTCTCCGTCATGGCGGAGGACACCGTGATCGATAACCAACACCCGTCGAGCGAGAGCGGTGATATCGGCCATGTAATGGCTGGTCAGAAGCACGGTGGCGCTGTAGTCGCGGCTGTAGTGGCTGATGAAGCGCCGGACCGCAGCTTGAGCCGTGACATCGAGCCCCAGGGTCGGTTCATCGAGAAAGAGGACTCGCGGACGGTGCAAGAGGCCGGCGGCAAGTTCACAGCGCATGCGCTCGCCGAGGCTGAGGTTGCGAACCGGCCGGTCGAGATAAGGGCCAATCTCGAGGAGGTTGACGACGACATCGAGGGTGGCTTCGAAATCCTTTCTGGGAATCCGGTAGATCTCCCGGTTGGCGTGAAAGGTTTCCATCGCCGGCAAATCCCAATAGAGCTGATTTCGCTGGCCCATGACGAAGGTGATGGTTCCCAGGAAATCCCGGTCCCGTTCGAATGGTCGAAACCCGGCCACATCCAGTACGCCTTCGTCGGGGTAGAGCAGACCGGCGAGACATTTCAAGGTCGTCGTCTTTCCGGCCCCGTTGGGTCCGAGAAATCCCACCACTTCCCCCGCGGCGACCTGAAATGAGATCCCGTCCACCGCCCGTACGCGGGCGTACTCGCGGCGGACCAGGCCGCGCAAACCGGCGCCCATCCCGGCTTCACGGCGGTGAACCCGGAAGTGCTTGACGAGACCCTCGACTGAGATCACAGGATGCGATCCTGGCAGCCGAGGTCCACCTGAGGAGACGAATACCGAAACTCAGGGCGGTACCTCGTGACAAACTGGCCGCAGGGCTTCTGAGAACTCCCGACCCGAGAAAGGACACCGATGGCAGAGAGCAGACCGATCAAAGTTCTCACCGGGGACGAGTATCTCGAGAGTCTGCGGGACGGGCGTTCGGTCTACCTCGATGGTGAGTTGGTCAAGGATGTGACCGAGCATCCCGCCTTTCGGAACTCGGCACGGTCGGTTGCCCGCCTCTACGACGCCCTCCACGATTCCGCCCAGGGGCTGCTGGGCGAGGACCGCCACGGAATCGTCACGCACAAATTCTTCATGCCGAGCTACTCGGCACCCGAATTGATGGAGGCCCGGGAGGCGATCGCCGCGTGGGCCCGGCTCTCATATGGATTCATGGGGCGGACCCCCGACTACAAGGCGTCTTTCATGGCGACGTTGGGGGCGGCTCCGGACTTCTATAGCCCCTTCACGTCGAGCGCCGAGGAGTGGTATCGGCGCTATGCCGAACAGGCGCTTTTCCTCAATCACATCCTCATCAACCCGCCGATCGACCGGAACCGGGAGGTTCACGAAGTCGAAGACGTCTTTCTTCACGCCGTCTCCGAACGCGACGATGGGATCGTGGTGCGGGGGGCGAAGATGCTCGGCACCGCCTCGGCTCTCACCCACGCCACCTTCGTGGCGCAGAACACCGCCACCACCCTGGAGAAGGGGAAGGCCGAGGACTATGCGCTGGTGTTCATCGCTCCAATGGACACCCCGGGGATGAAACTCATCTCCCGCCGCTCCTACGAAGCTGCGGCTGAGTCTCCTTGGGACAACCCACTGTCGAGCCGTTTTGACGAGAACGACGCCATGGTCATCTTCGATGACACCTTCATCCCTTGGGAAAACGTCCTCGTCTATCGCGATGTGGAAAAGGCAACCGGGTTCTACGCCGCCTCCGGCTTCATGAACCGTTACACGCTCCAGTCTGGCACCAGGCTCGCGGTCAAGCTCGACTTCATGTGTGGAGTGATCGCCTCGGCGTTGGAGGCCAACGGGACCGACTCCTTCCGCGGGACCCAGGCCCAACTCGGTGAGCTGATGGGCTGGGGATCTCTGATGTGGGCGCTCACCTCCGCCCTCGCCCTCGATCCCGAGGAGGGACCGGGGGGGATGATGATTCCCAAGCTGGACTACGCGGTCCTGGTTCGCTTGTTCGGGACCATGGCCTGGCCCAAGGTTGAACAGGCGGTGGGGGAGTTGCTGGGAGGGAGTCCGCTCGTGATTCCCTCGAGCTATCGGGATATGGCAAGCGATGAGCTCCGGCCGTACATCGACCGGTACTACCGCGGCTCGACCGGCTCGGCCCACGACCGCATCAAGCTCTTCAAACTGCTCTGGGACGCGGTGGGAAGCGAGTTCGGCTCCCGCCACACTCTCTACGAGCGCAACTACGGTGGCAGCCCCGAGCTCGTCCGGCTCAACGTCCTCCAATTTGCCCGCGGGCGGGGCCGCCTCGAGGAGATGAAGGCGCTGGTGGCGGCCTGCATGGCCGAGTACGACCTCGAGGGCTGGACCGATGGGCCCTGGATTTCGACATGATTGAGCTCAGACACGATGCCAGCATCTATCGGGTTGAGGGAGGATGGTTCGCTGCCCGATGGCATTTCTCCTTCGATCACTATCGAGATCCCGACAACGATGGCTTCGGGGCGATGCGGGTCTTCAACGACGACCGGTTGATCCCTGGCGCCGTCTGGCCTCTTCACCCGCACCGTGACGTCGAGGGGATCACTTACGTCGTCGAGGGGCTGTTCGGTCACGAGGACAACGTCGGCGGCCCCTTCGGTCCGCTCCCGGCCGGGTCAGTCCAGGTGATGTCGCTTGGCTCTGGTGCTCTTCACTCAGAACGTAACGCCTCCGCCGAGGAGCCCATGCGGTTCATACAGATTTGGATCCTCCCCGACACGCCTGACCTCACTCCGGGAGTCGAGCAGAAGGTCTTCACCCGGGACGAGCGGACCAATCGACTGCTCACAGTGGTCTCTCCGCAAGGCGGGGGCGCAGCCAGGGTGCATCAGGACGCCTTTGTCTATGTTGCGGCTCTTGACCCCCAAGCCGAGGTCACCCAGCCGATCGAGGCCGGCCGCGGCGGGTATCTATACCTGATCGGTGGGCGAGGGTTGCTGAATGGTCGATCGGTCAGCACCGGTGATGCCGCCAAGATCACCGGGCCCGAAAAGGTCACCTTCTCCGCCGAAGACCCGAGCGAGCTCATCCTGGTCGAGGTGCCGCTTCGGTTCGAGGCCGTTGGGGTGTGGAGGGGGCGCTGATCGGGCTGAGGTGGCTTTCTAAAATTAGCCAAGCCT
The DNA here is from genome assembly GCA_036556085.1 of Acidimicrobiia bacterium. GTDB lineage: Bacteria > Actinomycetota > Acidimicrobiia > Spongiisociales > ZC4RG35 > JACCTH01. The sequence continues at coordinate 8,720 of DATBKE010000094.1, forward strand.
AGACATAGAAGCCAACGGGCTGTATTGTCAAGGGACGGAGGTTTTAGAAGGGATTCGATTTTGAACCCGGCCGATGACGACCTCGATGTCGTGGCAACGCTGGGAGAGCCTCTCCGTCGGGCCTTGTACGAATTTGTCGTGGCCGCCGCGGAGCCGGTGAGCCGCGACGAGGCCGCCGAAGCATTGGACATCTCGCGACAGGTGGCCGCCTATCACCTCGATCGCATGGCCGATGACGGGTTGCTTGCGGTCGAGTTCCGCCGCCTGAGTGGGCGGGCGGGGCCAGGAGCAGGGAGACCGTCGAAGCTCTATCGGCGCTCCGATGAGACCTATGACGTCTCCATCCCACCTCGGCGTTACGAGTTGGCGGCACGGATCCTGCTCGAGGCAGCTCGGGAACGGGGGCTCGAAGAGCTGGCCGCCGCCGCCCATCGGGCGGGTCTCCAGATCGGCCAGGAGGGTCTCGACTCGGCACTGGACGCGACCGGCTACGAGCCGGCCGATGAGGATGGCGAGATCCGGTTCCGTAATTGCCCATTCCACGTCCTTCGCCAGCAGGACCAGAACGCCACTTGCAGCCTCAATCTCGCCCTGGTGGAAGGATTGATCGAGGGCTCAGGCTCCAAGGTCAAGGCAGTCCTAGCTCCGGAAGAGGGCTACTGCTGTGTGCGTCTCCGCACTGACTGATCAAACTCCGGCGCCGCCTCGAACCTTCATGAACCTCCGAATCGCCTGCCTCCCGAAGGACTCTCTCTAAAAATAAATTTGATTTGCTAAATTGGTTGGGTGGTTCTAAAGTCGAGCGATCTTACTTATAGAGTCTGCAGCGGCAGGCTCGCGAGATCCGAAAGGAGCCACCAATGAGACGAAGCCTGGCGATCCTGGGCCTGACCCTGATCCTGATTGCCTGTGCGCCGGCCGTAGGAACAGTCGACAGCGCCGCTACGACCGCTACGACCATTCCGCCCACCACGGCACCGGAGTCGACGACCGCGGGACCCGGGGACGTACCTTCGACAACGACCACAACCGTTCCGCTGATCGATCCGGTCTCCTTCTCCCAGGCGATGCGTGATCTTTGGACCGATCATGTCGCCTGGACCCGTCTCTTCATCGTCAGCGCGGTGGCGGGCCTGCCCGACACCGAGGCCACCGCCGGTCGCCTCTTGCAAAACCAGAGCAACATCGGCGATGCCGTCGCCTCCTTCTATGGGGAAGAGGCCGGTGAGGGTCTGACCGCCCTGTTGCGCGATCACATCCTCATCGCCGCCGACCTGGTCACGGCTGCCAAGGCCGGGGATCAAGAGGCGGTAGGCGCGTCGAGCACCGCTTGGTACGCCAATGCCGATGAGATCTCCGCCTTCCTGGCGGGAGCCAACCCGGCCTGGCCCGAGGAGACGCTGCGGGAGATGATGCATGGCCATCTCGACCAGACCCTGGCCGAGGCCACCGCTCAACTGACCGGCGACTATGCCCAGAGCGTGGCCGAGTACGACCACATCGTCACCCACATCCTGGAGATGGCCGACACTCTGACTGACGGAATCATCGCCCAGTTCCCGGACCGGTTCAGTGCACCAACCTTGGCCGAGCAAGAGGCAGCGCTCTCCCAGGCGATGCGTGATCTTTGGACCGATCATGTCGCCTGGACCCGTCTCTTCATCGTCAGCGCGGTGGCGGGCCTGCCCGACACCGAGGCCACCGCCGGTCGCCTCTTGCAAAACCAGAGCAACA
>DATBKE010000095.1:0-2802 GCA_036556085.1 Acidimicrobiia bacterium
GATCGCTTCGAAAACGTCCGCCATTACGAGGACGGCCTGGTTATCACCAAGGTCGAAACCGACAGAATCCCTCCGCCACCCTTCCGGAGTGCGCTAGAACTGGTCGTCCTGCACCAGCGAGGAGAACCCGATGCCCCGAATCTCTTACCCCGATCTTGCCTCCCTTGAGCCTGGCGATCGCGAGATTGTCGAGTACGGCCGTACCCATTCGACCCCACGGCCCGAGAGCCAGGCCATCCGTTCTCACGTGCCCGCTGTCCTCCATGCCTTCACTAATGCCTGGCGGACCACGTTCTTGGACGGCGTCTTGGATCATCAGATCAAAGAGCTCTGTCGGGTCTACGTCTCCAAGTCGATCAAATGCGAGTATTGAGGAGTCCAGCGATCCGTCCAGGCTGGACGGCAAGGACTAACCGAAGCCCACTACGACGAGCTTCTTCAATTTGAGGATTCGGATCGTTTCGACGAGCGGGAGAAGACCGCTCTTCGCTACACGAGCGCCATCCTCTGGGACGCCGACATCGCCGACGACCAGCTCTGGGCCGACCTCCATCGCCATTTCACAGAGCCCGAGCTCGTGGAGCTGGGCTTCTTCATCGCCCTCACTAGCGGTCAGCAACGCTGGATCAAGACCCTCGGGATTGGCCATCAGGAGGTGCTCGGCGACACCAGCATCGGCCTGGCGGATGGCACATGATCTGTGCGGATTATTCCGTGCCTGACACGGAATAATCCGCGCAAAAGCGTTGCGCTAGCCGGGGACGGCCACCTGTGATGACAGGCGGTCGAGGAAGGGGATCTGAGCGGGGTTCAAGAGCTGGCGGGCGTCTTCGGGCGAGCACCAAACAACCCGGTCGATTTCCGGGAACTCCTGAACTCGCCCTCGCCACATCATCCGGAAGGTGCCGGGGTCGAGTGTGGCAGGATCGAACTGGGCCGCCACCGCCCAAGCAGTGACGTTCTTTCCTGATCGCATGCGGACCGAGCCCAGATCCATCCAGTTCTCGGTCGGCGCCTGCCACCCGGTCTCTTCGCGGAACTCGCGCAGCGCCGCCGACCGGGGATCCTCGTCGGTACCGATCTCGCCCTTGACCACGCTCCAAGCCCCGCGGTCTTTGCGGGCAAAGAAGGGTCCACCGGGATGGGCGATGAGTACCTCGAGAAACGGGCGGAACCGGTAGGGGAGAAGGCCGGCGCTCGTCCGCATCGGGGACACCCTATCTCCAGCCCGTAGCATCGGCGGGAGGTGTCGAAATCGACCTCGGCCCGTTCGTCGTATGGCGGTATCCAGACGAAAAGAAAGGAGAAAGGATGCCTCTCTATGCAGCACTCATCTACTCCGAAGAAGGAGGGGAGGCCTCGCCCGAAGAGTGGTCAAAGGTGATGGCGGAGTACAACGAGTTCTCAGCGAAGGCTGGAGCCGCAGGCGTGGTCGAGGGCGGTGAGGCGCTCGAGGAGACCACTACTGCTACGACTGTCCATGTCAAGGGCGGCAAGGGCGGCGAGGTAGTTCACACCGACGGACCGTTTGCTGAAACCAAGGAAGCCCTCGGTGGCTTTTACCTCCTCAAGTGTGCCGATCTCGACGAGGCCCTCGGCTGGGCCGCCCAGATTCCGGGGGCGTGGCGGGGAAGGGTGGAGGTTCGGCCCTGCGTCGACTTCTCGCAGGCACAATGACCTGACTAGATGACGATTGGGGAAACGATTCGGATCGAGGGTGGTCGGGTACTGGCCACCCTGATCCGTTTCACGGGCGACATCTCCCTGGCCGAAGACGCCCTCCAGGAGGCGACGATCGTCGCCCTGGAGCGCTGGACCGCAGAAGGTGTTCCCAACAACCCCGCCGCCTGGCTGACGGCCGTCGCGCGCAACAAGGCTCTTGATCGGATTCGAAGAGACGCTCGTCGTCGCGACAAGGAGATAGAAGCCCATCACGGCCGGCCGATTGAGATGGAAGAAGACGACACTCTTCGATTGATATTCACCTGCGCCCACCCCGCCCTATCGATGGAGGCTCGTGTGGGCCTGACTCTGCGCTTGATAGGTGGACTCAAGACATCGGAGATTTCTGGTCTTTTTCTCGTACCCGAGGCCACCATTGGCCAAAGGATCAGCCGAGCCAAAAAGAAGATCGCCCTCGCCCGCATCCCCTACCGGGTGCCCTCCTTACATGAGCTGCCGGATCGCCTGGCGGGGGTTTTGGCCGTGATCTATCTCATATTCACCACCGGCCATCACGCCTTCGAAGGCCCCCTCGATTCGCGATTCGACCTGGCCGCAGAGGCGATACGTCTTGGTCGATTGCTGCTGGCTTTGATGCCCGATGAGCCCGAGGCACAGGGTCTGCTCGCCCTCATGCTCGCCACCAACGCCCGTCAGCGGGCAAGGCTCGACCAACAGGAAGACCTTGTGCTGCTTGCCGATCAGGATCGTTCGCTGTGGGACCTGAAAGCAATCGCTGAGGCCTCGCTTCTGATCGAGCACGCCCTGCGCCGCCGGCGGGTGGGGTCTTACCAGATCCAAGGTGCCATCGCTTGCCTGCACGGTCAAGCCCGGTCAGATGCCGATACCGATTGGCGTCAGATTTCCGATCTCTATCGGTTCCTCGAGTCGTTCAACGATGGACCGGTGATCCGCGTCAATCGGGCGGTGGCCGAGTCGAAGGTTTTCGGTCCTCAGGCCGGCCTGGAGTTACTGGAAGGAATAACCGGGGTTGATGGCTGGCACCTCTATTGGTCGACCCGCGCCGACTTCCTCCGGCAACTGGGCCGCGCGCCTGAAGCCGCGGCCGCGTATCGCTCC
>DATBKE010000096.1:0-2281 GCA_036556085.1 Acidimicrobiia bacterium
GCGAGTCCTGGAGGCGGCAGTCGAAAAGGCCTATGGGGGGCAGAAGACGATCGAGTGGAAGGAAGTCAGCGCCGGCGAACAGGCTTACAACCAGACCGGCTCCTGGCTGCCCGAGGAAACGGTCGACGCCTTTCGCGAACATTTGGTTGGTATCAAGGGACCGCTGACTACTCCGGTCGGCGGCGGGATCCGCTCCCTCAATGTCGCACTTCGACAAACGCTCGATCTCTACGCCTGTGTGCGTCCGGTGCGCTGGTTCCAGGGGGTGCCCTCACCGGTGCGCCAACCCGAGCTGGTGAACATGGTGATCTTTCGAGAGAACACCGAGGACGTTTACGCCGGAAAGGAGCTTGAGGAGGGGAGTGAAGGCGCCAAGCAGCTGATTGCCTACCTCGACTCCGAGTTCGGCTGGGAGATACGGGAGGATTCGGGGCTGGGGATCAAGCCCGTCTCGGTCACCGGTTCCAAGCGCTTGGTGCGGGCAGCAATCGAGTTCGCTCTCGCCGAAGGTCGGAAATCGGTGACCCTGGTCCACAAGGGCAACATCATGAAGTTCACCGAAGGTGCGTTCCGCAAGTGGGGCTACGAGGTGGCAGCGGAGGAGTATTCCGACCGGGCGGTTTCCTGGGAGCAATCCGGCGGCGAGGCCGGGGACAAGCTGCTGATCAAAGACGTCATTGCCGACGCCTTCTTGCAACAGGTGCTCACCCGGCCCGCCGAATACGACGTGATTGCCACTATGAACCTCAACGGTGACTACATCTCCGACGCCCTCGCCGCCCAGGTGGGCGGCATCGGGATCGCCCCGGGGGGAAACATCAACTATGTCACCGGCCACGCGGTCTTCGAAGCCACCCATGGCACGGCGCCGAAGTACGCAGGTCAGGACAAGGTCAACCCCGGTTCCGTCATTCTCTCGGGACAGATGATGTTGGCCTATCTGGGCTGGTCCGAAGCCGCCAATCTGATCGTGAAAGGGTTGGAGGGTGCCATCGGCGACAAGATCGTTACCTATGACTTCGCCCGCTTGATGGAAGGCGCCACCGAGGTCAAGACCTCCGAGTTCGGAACCGCCGTCATCGAGAGGATGTAGGTGAAAGAACCGCTGCGGGTAACCGTCACCGGGGCGGCGGGACAGATCGGCTATGCCCTGGTCTTCCGCATCGCCGCCGGCGACATGCTGGGACCGGACCAGCCCGTCATCCTGCAAATGCTCGAGATCCCTCCCGTCCTTCACGCCCTTGAGGGAGTGGCGATGGAGCTCGACGACTGCGCCTTTCCGCTTCTCGCGGGGATGGTGATCACTGACGATCCCGAGGTCGGGTTTGGCGACACCGACATCGCCTTGCTGGTGGGCTCGATGCCCCGCAAGGAGGGGATGGAACGCTCCGACCTGCTCCGGGCCAACGGCGAGATTTTCACGGTCCAGGGGCGAGCACTGGCGAAAGTGGCCTCGAAGGATGTGCGGGTGCTGGTGGTCGGCAACCCGGCCAACACCAACTGCCTGATCGCCCTCCGAAACGCCGAGGGTGCTAATCCCCGTCACTACACCGCCATGACCCGCCTCGACCACAACCGGGCCAAGAGTCAGGTCGCCAAGAGGCTCGGCAAGCCGGTGGAGGCGGTCAAGCAGATGACGATTTGGGGAAACCACTCGTCGACTCAGTATCCCGATCTTTTCAACTGCCAGGTCGAAGGCGACTCGGCCTTCAAGGCCGTCGACGATCAGGCCTGGGTGGAAGAAACCTTCATCCCCACCGTCGCCAAACGGGGGGCGGCGATCATTTCCGCCCGGGGCGCCTCCTCGGCCGCCTCGGCCGCCCAGGCCGCCATCGATCATGTGCGCGATTGGATGCTGGGAACCCCATCCGATGACTGGGTATCGATGGCGGTGGCCTCAGACGGCTCGTACGGGGTGCCAGAAGGGCTGATTTCCTCCTTCCCCTGCCGTACCCAGGGAGGGGAGTGGGAGATCGTGCAGGGCCTCGAAATCGGGGATTTCTCCCGGTCGCGGATCGACGCCTCAGTTGCCGAACTGGCCGAAGAACGCCAAGCTGTCACTGATCTCGGGCTGATTCGCTAAATTACAGCTCGGTAATTCCCGTCCGAACGGAGGATGAATGAACAAGGCCGAATTGATCGACGCCGTCGCCAACGCGACCGGCGGCAACCGGTCGGCAGCAAGTGACGCCGTCGACGCCGTGCTTTCGAGCATCCAAAAGAGCCTGGTTAGCGGTGACAAGGTCACCCTGCCCGGCTTTGGCACCTTCGAGGTACGCAG
>DATBKE010000097.1:0-7621 GCA_036556085.1 Acidimicrobiia bacterium
ATCGCTCGTTGCATGTCCTCGACCGTGGGATCTCCGACCGTTGAGTCGGTGCGCTTACTCACCACCACCCTGGCGTCCAGCTCCTTGAGTGCGGAGGTGATCGAACGGTCCGCCCAGGTGGGGACGAAGACCTGGATCGGACGCCGGGCGGCCTTGGCGACCACAGCCGCGGCGAGAGCGGCGTTGCCGCACGAGGCAATTGCGAGGTCGCCGCTCGGGCTCTCCTCCACCGCCAAATGGAGCATGGTTCCGAAAAGGTGGCGGGCCTTGTGCGAGCCACCCACGTTGTCCGTGTCGTCTTTGACCCAAAGGCTTGCCTCCAACCCAAGGGCTGCACCCAGGCGGGGCTGGCGGGTCAAAGGAGTGATCGAGAATCCGTGGCCCGCAACCTCCGCAACGTCGCGGTTTAGGCCCTCGACGAGTTCGACGAATCTTTCATCGCTCCATCCGGCGGAGATCGCCTTCCGATACGAATCGAGCATCCATCGGTACCGGATGAAGGGATTGGCGCTCTCGCCTCTACTCGTGGCTGACTCCCGTTCGCTCGTTGAACTCGTCGATCAGAGCGTCCCATCGAACCAGGAAAGGTCGCAACCCCTGCCACCACGCCTGTTCCCGGCGCGCTTCGAAATCCTCGAACGGAACTCCCTGCTGTTCGACCCAGGTGTAGTAGCCGAGATTGAATATGCGGCGCCGGCCGGCATCTCCGAGCTCGAGATAGTCACCTGTGCGAGCCTCCCCCAGAAACTCATTGAAGGTTGCCTCCGCCTCGCGCGCTCCGAACCCTTGAGGGAAGTCACGTCGGGTAATGCGGTCGATCTCCGAGCGATACATTTCGGCCCCATCCGTCGCCACCGACACGATCACGTCGCTCGCTCCCAGCCGGTGGTGCTTCGCGGTTTGAATCGCCGCCAGGAGATTGGCGATCGAAGAAAGGCCGAGATCGCCGAGACCGGCGGGATCGATCCCGCGTCGCCGTAAGAACTCCTGCCCGGCGTCGGTGTTGAAGAGCAGCAGCAAGTGATCCGTGGCTCGATCGGTGATGGCGGCAACGTCGTCGGTATTGAAGGCGTTGTGGATCAACGGGATGTGCTTGTCGCCGATGCCCTGAATGTTGTGCTCGCCATAACCGTTGTAGAGCATGGTCGGGCACTCGAGCGCCTCGACCGCCACTATGCGAGTGCCAAATAGCTCCTTTAGATAGTCACCGGCACCGAGGGTGCCGGCGGATCCGGAGGCGGCGACAAAGGCCGCCAATCGATTCCCCCCGGTCGCCCCGAAAATTCGCTCCATGGCGCTCCCCGTTATCTGGAAGTGAGCCAGGTGATTCCCGAACTCCGAGAACTGGTTGAGAATCACGTTGTGGGGGTCGCGGGCGAGCCGTGCGCAGGTGTCGTAGATCTCCTTGACGTTCGACTCTGTTCCAGGGGTGCGAACCACGTCGGCTGAGTCGACGATCCACTGGTCGAGCCATTCGAACCGCTCCCGGCTCATCCCCTCGGGGAGGACCGCCACTCCCCTCGAATCCATGATGCGGCTTATCGCCACGCCTCCACGGGCGTAGTTGCCGGTCGACGGCCAGATCGCCCGGTCCTCACTCGGGTCGAAGGCGCCGGTGACTATCCGCGGGGCCAGGCAGGCATAGGCCGCGAGCACCTTGTGGGCCCGAATCATCGGAAACCGATTGCCCAGAGCCAGCACCAGGGTGGCGTCGATCCCCGTTAGTTCGCCTGGGACCACGAAGTGTTCGGGAACGTCGCTGAGCGAGCGACGGGTGTGATCGTTGTACCAGTGGACGCGGAAAAGGTTCCGAGGATCGGGGGAGTCGGGATCGACTTCGACGCTGACCGCGCTCGATGGCTTGGCGAGTTCGGCGAAAGTGGGGAGCCGTATCTCTTGATCCGCAAAGCGCTTGACGGCGCGCTCGAGGACGGCCCGATCCCGTATTCCGTCACTGAGTCCGAATAGGGAAGTTTCACCGATCACCAGCGCACTTTACGATTGCCACCCAATGCGGGTCCTCATCGCCGATAGCTTCGAACAATCGGGGCGGGATGCGTTGGAAAGCGCAGGATTCGCGATCGATTATCAGCCTCAGTTGGATGCGGGCGGCCTCGCGTCGGCGGTCAAGGACGCTGACGTGCTGGTAGTGCGCTCGACCAAGGTCCCCGCCGAGGTCTTCGCCGACCCAGGGCCGCTGGGAATGGTGATCAGGGCTGGTGCCGGACATAACACCATCGACAGCAAGTCGGCTGCCGCTCATGCCGTATTCGTCGCCAATGTCCCAGGCAAGAACGCGGTGGCAGTGGCTGAGCTGACGATGGGTTTGATGCTCGCCATCGATCGGCGGATCCCCGAAAACGTGGCCGCGGCCCGGGCCGGTAACTGGAATAAGAGGGAGTTCTCGCAGTCCGAAGGCCTTTTGGGAAAGACCCTGGGCATCATCGGCCTCGGGCAGATCGGGCTCGCGGTGGCGGAACGAGCGGTGGGTTTCGGGCTCAACGTGTTGGCGCTGGAGAAGAACCGTTCTCGTTCCATTGAGGAGCGAATGCAGGAATTGGGCATCGTGGGAATCAAGGATCTCGGCGATCTCGTCGAACAGTCCCACGTCATCTCCCTCCACTTACCAGGCTCGGAAGAGACCAGGCACCTGGTGGATCGCCCCTTCCTTGCCAGGATGAGACCGGGAGCGATACTCATCAACACCAGCCGTGGGGATGTGATCGACGAGGAAGCTCTTCTCGAAAGCATTGACGAGAAAAGCCTGCGCGTCGGTCTGGACGTCTTCGCCGACGAGCCAGGCTCGGGCACTGGGAGCTTCGAGTCACCCCTGGTGAAGCATCCGCGGGTCTACACCACGCATCACATCGGGGCTTCGACGAGCCAGGCGCAGGAAGCGATCGCGGCCGAGGTGGTGGAAATGATCATCGATTACGAGCGAGGAATCGCTCGCAATGTCGTCAACCTCACTCCGCCGGACCCGGGTGGATCACTATTGGTAGTACGGCATTTCGACCGGGTGGGAGTGCTGTCGGCCGTCCTGGGATCGTTGCGGGAGGCCGGCCTCAACGTCCAAGAGATGAAGAACGAGGTCTTCTCGGGAGCGGGAGCGTCGGTGGCGAGCATTCACGTGCAAGGGGTGATTCCGGAAGAGGTCCTCGAGTCGGTCGTGCGCCATCCGGACGTGATCTTCGCCAGCGCTCGCGACTTGACTTCGGCGTGAGTGGCTGGCTCCAGCCGGTGGCCGCCGGCCTGGTTCGACCCGAGCATGCCCGCGAGATCATCAGCCCGGCCTATGACCTTTTGGATCCAATCCAGCGTCGAGACCACGGCCGGGTCCATCCCCGCAGCTTCCTCAACGGGACGCCGTCAGAAGGTGACGATGCCGATCTCGACCACGCTTCCCGCCGCGCCCAGGCCAAGTCGTATTTAAGAGCCGAACTTGACCGAGGGACCTGGGAATTCCATGGGCCGTCGTTCTACCTACTCGAGATCGAGAGCGCCGGTCACGTCCAGATCGGGGTCGTGGGTGACGTGGCTGGAGATCGATTTCCCGATTTGATCAGCCCCCATGAAGCCACCAGACCCGATCGGGTGGCGGATCTGGCCGACTATTTCGAGACAGTTGGCTTCGGTTCCTCGCCGGTGGGACTGGCGTATCGGCGCTCGAAGGAAGTCGACGAGGTAGTTGCCCGGCTGCGGGAACGCTCTCCCGCGCTCGATGTCATCCTCGATGATGGTGATCGCGAACGAGTCTGGGCCATTGACACCGATTCCGAGTTGGCCTCTGCCCTCGGTTCGATACCGCGGGCTTACATCATCGATGGCCATCACCGGGTGGCGGCGACGATCAAGCGGGGTCTAGCGGCGTCTTCTCCGGGTGGTCGTTTCCTGTCCGTGGCCTTCCCTCACGACCAGCTCTCGGTCTTTCCTTTCCACCGCTGGCTGGGGATTGCGATGACCAGCCCTCTCGCGCGACCAGCCCAACTCGCACCCCGCCCCGGGCACGCGGTCGTGGTGACGCGGGAAGGCGAATGGCTGATCGACCTCGAAACTCGGCCGGACGAGGTTGACGTTGCTGCGCTGGCTCGGACCGCACTGTTGGAGCTGGGCGTCGAGGACGAGCGCACCGATGCCCGCCTTTCTTTTGTCCCCGGGTTTCCCGGCCCGGAAGCATTGCGACAAAAGGTCCGTGACGAGGGGGGAATCGGCTTCCTGCTGGCGCCCTCGTCGATCGAAGAGGTGATGGATCACTCCGATCGTGGGGAGTTCATGCCCCCTAAGGCCACATTCTTCTCGCCCAAGCCCCGATCCGGAGTTTTCCTTGTCCGGAGGTGACAGAATTAGGCAATGGCCCGGCCCCTCACCATTGCCGCAGCCCAGATGGGACCAGTCGCTCGGGAAGAATCTCGGGCAGAGGTGGTTGATCGGCTGCTTGCTCTTCTAACCGAGGCTGCCTTACGAGGAGCCGAGCTCGTGGTCTTCCCCGAGCTGGCCCTGACCACGTTCTTTCCCCGATGGTTCATCGAGGACTCCCACGAGATCGATTCTTGGTTCGAGGCGGAGATGCCAGGGCCAGCGACCAAACCTCTCTTCGACGAGGCTCGACGTCTCGGGGTGGGTTTTTCGCTCGGATACGCGGAACTGACCACCGACGACAACGGGGTCACCCACCGTCACAACACCCAAATTCTGGTCGAACGCGATGGCTCGATCGTCGGTCGCTACCGCAAGGTCCATATCCCCGGGCACGAAGCGAATGAGCCCTGGCGGCCGTTTCAACACGCCGAGCGACACTTCTTCGAGCCAGGAAATGACTTTCCGGTCTGGCGGTGCTTCGGCGGATTGGTGGGGATGGCGATCTGCAACGATCGCCGCTGGTCGGAAACGTATCGGGTGATGGGATTGCAGGGGGCGGAGCTGATCTTGATCGGCTACAACACACCTCTTTATTACGCCCCCGATCCACAACAGAATGCGCTCCAAGCTTTCCATAACCATCTGGTGATGCAGGCTGGCGCCTATCAAAACGGGGCCTTTGTCGTGGGAGTGGCCAAGGGCGGGATCGAGGAGGGCATCGATTCGCTCGCTCAAACCGTGATCATCGGCCCTTCCGGTCAGATAATCGCCCAATGCCTGACTACAGGTGATGAGTTGGCCGTGGCCAAGGTCGATCTCGACTACACGGATTTTTACAAGAAGACCCTCTTCGATTTCGACCGCTATCGGATTCCGGAGGCATACCGCCGGATCAGCGATCAGCGCGGTTCCCTGCCACCCCCGTGACCACCTTCACGCTCAACGGTTCGACGGCTCAGGCGTCCGACGACCATCCCCACCTCCTGGCGGCCTTGCGGGAGGAGCTCGGGATCACCTCGCCGAAGGATGGTTGCGCTCCGTCAGGACAATGCGGCTGTTGCACGGTGTTGGTCGACGGCAAGGCCACCGTCGCCTGTCAGATGTCGATGGCCAAGGTGGCGGGCAAGAGCGTCCTCACATTGGAGGGGTTCGATCCGGCCGAGCGCGATCGCCTGGCCCGTGCTTTCGCTGCCACCGGCGCATTGCAGTGCGGTTTCTGCACCCCTGGGATAGTGGTGCGCGCCAAGGCTCTACTCGACCAGAAGGGCAAGAACCTCGATCGGGGAACGATCCAGAGCCGGCTCGGCGCCCACCTCTGCCGGTGCACTGGCTACACGAAGATCATCGAGGCGGTTGAACTTCTCGCCTCAGGTGAGTCGATTCCCGAGCCAGCCCTCCCTTCGGGGATCGGCAAGAACGGCGTGAAGTACGAGGCCGTCTCGTTGGCGCTGGGCGATCGGAGCTATATCGATGACTTCACCATCGAGGGACTTCTCCACGGAGCTTTCCGTTTGACCGATCACGCCCGAGCGGACGTGGTCAGGATCGATTCCGAAACGGCCCGCCAGCTCCCGGGTGTGGTGAGCGTCGTCACCGCGGCGGACGTGCCCGGTGAGCTCAAGGTCGGATTGATCCATAAGGACTGGCCCGTTTTCATTCCCGAAGGAGGTCGGACTTCCTATACGGGCGACGTTCTCGCCATGGTCGTGGCCGAGGACGTGATGACCGCGCGCCGGGCCGCTGCCCTGATCGACGTCGAGTACCGGGTGCTGCCTGCCCTGACCGATCCCGGCGCCGCCCTCGAATCGGAGGAGGACGCGGTCTGGGGCCTCGAGGGAAACCGCCTCTCGACCTCGGCGTATCGCCGGGGAGATGTCGAAGCGGCGCTCGCCGGATCCGCCTTCACGGTCCACGAGGTATTTCAGACCCAGAGGGTCGAGCAGGCCTTTCTTGAACCCGAGTCGACTCTCGCCATCCCCTTTGGAGAAGGCGAGCTCTACGTCTATTCCGGCGGTCAGGGAGTCTGGGACGACCGTGATCAGATCGCTTCCGTACTCGGCATTCCGGCCGATCGCGTCACTGTCGAACTGGTGTCGAACGGGGGAGCATTCGGGGGCAAGGAAGACCTGTCCAACCAGGCCCAAACCGCGCTGGCGGCGTTTCTCCTCGACCGACCGGTCGAGTGCACTCTTACCAGGGAGCAGTCTTTTCACCTCCATGCCAAACGACACCCGATTCGGATCGAGGTCTGGGCCGGATCCGACAAGGCCGGGAAGCTCACCGCTTACAAGGCGCGAATGATCGGTGACTCCGGCCCCTACGCCTCGGTGGGAATGAAGGTGCTCGAACGCGCCGCCGGCCATGCCACCGGGCCCTATCACGTTCCCTCTGTTGACATCGAGTCGATCGCAGTTCGAACCAACAACTCGGTCTGCGGGGCGTTCCGGGGCTTTGGGGCCAATCAGGCCCAGTTCGCCATGGAAGGCGTCATCGATCGACTGGCAGAGCAGGTGGGCATCGACCGTTGGGAGATGCGGCAACGAAACGTCATCACCCCTGGAGCCGTTTGGGGCCCAGGTCAGATCATGGATGATGGCTGCCTGGGGGCAGAGGCATGCCTCGATGCGGTGAAGCCCCACTACGACCAGGCCCGGGCCGATGGGAAGGCCGTAGGACTGGGCTTGGGCCTTAAGAACTCGGGGTTGGGGAACGGCTTCAAAGAGTGGGCCAAGGCGGTGGTGCGGTTTGAGGCCGATGGCTCGGTCGAAGTGCGGCACTGCTGGACCGAGATGGGCCAAGGCATTCACACCGTCGCCCTGCAGGTGGCGGCAGAGGAGTTGGGGGTCGATCCGGATCGGATCAAGGTGATTGTCGACACCTCGCGCGAGCTCGGCACGGGCCAAACCACTGGTTCGCGGGGCACGCTGATGGGAGCGGGTGCGGTGCTGGCGGCCTGCCAGGCGGCGTTGGCCGGGGGCTGTGAGATCGGTGTCGACTACCCGGGCGAATACCGAGTCGACTGGACCAACAGCATCTCCGAGGGCCTCGAGCATCCGGTTATCCACTCGACCTTCTCTTATGCCGCCCAACTAGTCATCGCTGATCCCAAAACGGGCGAGATCGAGCGGGTGGTGGCAGCCCACGACGTGGGGAGAGTCATGAATCCGCTCCTCTGCGAGGGCCAGATCGAGGGCTCGGTTCATATGGGCCTGGGCTACGCCCTTTCGGAGGACTTTCCGTGTGATGGTGAAGGGCGGCCCCT
>DATBKE010000098.1:0-2491 GCA_036556085.1 Acidimicrobiia bacterium
TGCAGACCCGGGCGGGCAAGCGCAACGCCTACGCCGCGGTGCGAATCGCAGTCGAAATGGTGGATGAGGAGCTCATCGACCAAAAGACCGCGGTCCGGAGAGTTGATCCTTCTGCTCTAGAGCAGTTGGAGCGCTTTCAGATCGATGACAAGGATCTGGCCAAGGCGGCGGCCAGGGGTGTCGCTGCCAGCCCCGGGGCTGCCCAGGGAAAGGCGGTCTTTGATTCCGACACCGCCGTCACCTACGCCCGAGCGGGGGAGGAAGTGATCTTGATTCGCCCGGAGACCACCCCCGACGACATCCATGGCATGGCGGCGGCCCAGGGCATCCTCACGTCTCACGGCGGTAAGACCAGTCATGCGGCGGTGGTGGCCCGTGGAATGGGCAAGCCAGCCGTCACCGGGGCCGCCGCCCTCAGGGTCGATCCCGCCTCAACACGGGCGACCATCAAGGGCAACGAGATTGCAGAGGGTGACGTCATAACGATCGACGGCACCTCCGGGGCGGTGTTCACCGACTCCGTCACTCTCATCCCCCCGACACCGCTGCCCGAACTCGACCGGCTTCTTCAGTGGGCTGATGAGTTCCGCTCGCTCGGAGTCCGCGCCAACGCCGACACCCCCGAGGATTCGACCTCGGCCCGCCGGGCCGGTGCCGAGGGAATTGGTCTGGCCCGAACCGAGCACATGTTCATGGGAGAACGGATCGCGGTAGTCCAGAAGATCATTCTCACGCCAGAAGGAGATGATCGGAGGCAGGCACTCGAGGAACTCAAGGCCCTGCAAGTCACTGACTTCGAAGGCCTGCTCGAAGCGATGGACGGGCTCCCGGTCATCGTCCGGCTCCTTGACCCCCCGTTGCATGAGTTTCTCCCTTCGCGCCTCGAACTCGAACACGAGATGGTGCAAAGGGTCCGGGTGGGACGATCGATCGCCGACCTCCAAGACATGTCCGCCCAGGTGGCGTTATGGGAGGAGGACAATCCGATGCTGGGGTTGCGAGGAGTCCGGCTGGGGCTCATCGTCGGCGACCTTTACCGCATGCAAACCCGAGCGGCCTTGGAGGCAGTAATCCGCCGTTATGAGGCGGGCGGGGATCCCCACCTTGAGATCATGATTCCCTTGGTGGGGGCCCCCGAGGAGTTGCGCAGAATGCGGACCATGATCGAAGAGGAGATCGCCGCTTACTCGCGGCGCTCCGGCCGACCTCTCGAGATTCCGATCGGGACCATGATCGAGCTCCCGCGGGCGGCACTGGTGGCAGACGAGCTTGCCAAGGTGGCCGACTTTTTCTCGTTCGGCACCAACGATCTCACGCAGATGACCTATGGGCTGAGTCGTGACGACGCCGAGGCGTTGTTCCTCCAGAAGTACATCGACGGCGGGATCCTCGAGACCAATCCTTTTCAGACCCTCGATGTGGCGGGGGTCGGGCGTCTGGTGAGAGTTGCGACCAGGGAGGGGAAGGAAGCCAACCCCAAGCTCTCCGTAGGGGTTTGCGGTGAACACGGTGGAGATCCGGCTTCGATCAAGTTCTGTCAGGAAGTGGGGCTCGACTACGTCTCCTGCAGCCCACCCCGAGTCAAGGTCGCTCGCTTGGCAGCTGCCCAAGCCGAGCTCGGCCCCGAGCCGGATGATGCCTGAGCTGGGCAATCATCGTCTCTAGCGCCTCGATCCCTTCTTTGGTCAGGGCCGAACCGGCCAGCACCGGAACATCAAGCCCGCTCAGGGCTCGAACCACTCGCGCAGCATCACCGTGATCAGACTTGTTGACGAAGATCACATCGGCGATCTCGAGTAAGCCCGCCTTTTCGGCCTGGACCTCATCCCCCCAGCCAGGATGTAGCACAGCTACCACGAGGTCGGCGATCTCCGCCACCTCCACTTCCGACTGACCAACACCAACGGTTTCGACAATGAGGGGAGAGAACCCCTCCTCGGCGAGCAGATCAAGGACCCGGCTAACACCCCGGGCCAATCCCCCGAGGTGCCCCCGATTGGCTATCGAGCGGATGAAGACGCCCTCGTCTTGGGAATGCCCTTGCATGCGGATGCGATCACCCAACAGCGCCCCACCAGTTACCGGGCTTGACGGATCGACAACGATCACCCCCGGGCGCGCTCCTTCTTCTCGAAAGCCACGAATGAGGTGATCGACAAGGGTGCTCTTTCCGACTCCAGGAGGCCCCGTGATCCCGATGACGAGGGGCCGGGACTCCAAACCGGAGGGAGGCGAAGGCCTCTCTATGGCCTCGGTGATGCGTCGAGCAAGATCACGTCGCCGCCCGGTCATCGTGCCCAGGCTAAGACGCTTAGGTGGCGTTGACCGCCACCACTCCAGGGACCCGCTCGGTGAGGATGCGCTCGATCCCGGCCTTCAGGGTCATCATCGACATCGGGCAACCACCGCAGGCGCCGACCATTTGCAGGTTGACGGTGCCCTCCTCGACCCCAAGCAGGACCAGGTCACCGCCATCCATTTGGATGGCAGG
>DATBKE010000099.1:0-1669 GCA_036556085.1 Acidimicrobiia bacterium
TGGTTAAGGAACTCGGCAAATTGCCTCCGTAACTTCGGGAGAAGGAGGACCACGGTAGGGTGGAGGCCCTCGCGGCCCGAGCTCGATGTGGTGGCACAAACCAGGCCCAAGCGACTGTTTACTAAAAACACAGGTCCGTGCGAAGTCGTAAGACGATGTATACGGACTGACACCTGCCCGGTGCTGGAACGTTACGGGGAGGGGTTAGCTTCCTTCGGGAGGCGAAGCTCCGAACCTAAGCGCCAGTAAACGGCGGCCGTAACTATAACGGTCCTAAGGTAGGAAGCCCCTAGGCAGGATGGGGCGCTGCCCCCCGCGTCGGTGACGGCGCGGTGCGCAGCCGGCTATATGCTGGAAAACCCGAGCATCCTTCACTACTCGCCATGTCAGAAGCTCGATGTAGCGTCGGGCGATGGCTGGCAGTGACAACGTGCAAGGTGCGGAAGACCAGCAGGAAAGGCTCACGACCATCGGATGGATCGTGGGGTTCGTGGATGGAGAGGGCTGCTTCAGCTGCTCCATCTACCGCAATCGCAAGATGACGCTTCGCTGGCAGGTACGACCGTCCTTCGACGTCGTGCAGGGAGCGTCGAGTCGCGATTCACTCGAGGAGCTGGTTCGGTTCTTCGGCTGCGGCAAGATCTATCGGAATCGTAGGCGTGATAATCATCGTGAGGATCTCCTCCGCTACAACGTCTACCGATTCGATGACCTCCGCACCAGGATCGTGCCGTTCTTCAGGGAGCACCCACTGCGAACTTCGAAGCGGGACAACTTCGAGAAGTTCGCACGGATCATCAGGCTGATGGAGATGCGCAGGCATCTATCCACCTCCGGGATCATCCAGATCGCGGAGATCCAGCAGACGATGAACCACCGAAAGCCATCCGAGGTTCTGAGAATCCTCAGAGACCATACGCCGGCCCTCTTCGAACCTGAAGAGGATGAGATGGTCCGATCCTTGCGGCGACGCAAGGAGGCTGGCGGAAACGACCAGCCCTCCGTCAACAGCTTTGCGGAAGTGTGACGGATGTAACAGACATCAGCGAAATTCCTTGTCGGGTAAGTTCCGACCTGCACGAATGGTGTAACGACTTGGGCGCTGTCTCAACCAGGGACTCGGCGAAATTGCAGTACGAGTAAAGATGCTCGTTACCCGCGACAGGACGGAAAGACCCCGGGACCTTTACTGCATCTTGGTGTTGGGTTCTGGCAGGTGTTGCGTAGGATAGGCGGGAGGCTGTGAAGCTCGGGCCCCGGCTCGGGTGGAGCCACCCTTGAAATACCGCCCTTCATCTGTTGGGACTCTAACCTTGGCCCGTGATCCGGGTCGGGGACAGCGCCTGGTGGGCAGTTTAACTGGGGCGGTTGCCTCCTAAAGCGTAACGGAGGCGCCCAAAGGTTCCCTCAGCCTGGTTGGCAATCAGGCGTCGAGTGCAAGGGCACAAGGGAGCTTGACTGCGAGACCGACGGGTCGAGCAGGTGCGAAAGCAGGGCCTAGTGATCCGACGGCTCCTTGTGGAAGGGCCGTCGCTCAACGGCTAAAAGGTACCCCGGGGATAACAGGCTGATCGCTCCCAAGAGTCCATATCGACGGAGCGGTTTGGCACCTCGATGTCGGCTCGTCTCATCCTGGGGCTGGAGCAGGTCCCAAGGGTCGGGCTGTTCG
>DATBKE010000100.1:0-12994 GCA_036556085.1 Acidimicrobiia bacterium
TCGGTCGCCGAATCGAAGACGACAAAGAAGCCGTCTCCGGTGTGGCTCACCACTTCGCCGCGGTGACGGTGGATGAGACGTTGCAGGGTCTCGTCGTGCCAGGCGAGCAATTGCTCCCACTCCTGGCTGCGCAGAAGACCCGCCAGGTTGGTCGAGTTCTCGATGTCCGTGAACATGAACGTCTTGCGGACTTCCTCCGCTTCTCCACGTCGAGATGCGGCCGAAGAAATCAGGCGCTCGGTGGCGGCGAGATCGTGCTTGGCGCCAAGATCGGCAAAAGCCTTACGCGCTGCTTCCAATTCGAGGTCCGCTCCGTCGTGGTCGCCGCCGGATCTGAGGGCGGTCGCCACCAGGACCTGGTCGACGGCTACCTCGTAGGGAGCCTTGACTTCCCGCCATCCCTTGATCGCCAGGCGCAGCCTGCGCAGGGCTTCGCTGGCGTTGCCCTCAGCCAGCAGCACCCTTCCCCAGGCCTCCTCGGTGGCCGCGCGAAGGGCAGGAGACTGTCGGCCGGCCACTAATTCGGTGAACTCCTCGGCCGCCTTTCGGGCGTCGCTCAAATCTCCCGTGGCGACGAGGATCTCCACCTGGGCGGGCAACAGCCGCGAGCGCGATAGCTGATCCCAGGTCTCGTCGGCCAGAGCGCCATTGATCGATTGGGCGGCAGCTTTTGCCTTTCCCTGAGCAAGCCTGATCAGCGCCAAGGCCGGGTAGGGGCTGTGCCCGAGATCGTGGGCTTGACCCAGCGCGGTCTCGGCGCCGGCTAGATCCCCGCGACGACGCCTGATCTCTCCGAGGGCGTAATAACCGTCGGCCATCGGCGGTACCGCGTCGTAGGCCTTGAGCTCCTCGGTTGCCTTCTCCAACTCGGCTTCGGCCTTCTCCCAACCTCCGTGGAGAGCGACGACCTCGGCTCGGTGGATTCGGCAGATGCCGGGAAAGCCCGAGACCGATTGGCTCTCGCACCAGCGCTCGGTCTCAGCGGTCCATTCGCTCGCGCGCTGGTAATCGGTGAGATCGCGGCAAGCGGAGATGAGCACGCAATAGGTGACGCCGGCGTTGAAGGGACTAAGTTCGCCGCTGACGGCGGCGGCGGCCGCATCTTCCAAATTGGCAAACCCCTCGGCAGTGGCGCCCTGCGCGATGCGGATGCGGCCGAGCAGGGTCAATGCCTCGGCCCGCAGGTCGGCATCGCCGAATTTCTCGGCGATGGCCACCGCCCGCTCAGCTTGCTGCATGGCCGCCTCGGGCTCCCCCCGGGCATGGGCCAGGTAGCCGAGAACGAGCCGCTGATAACCATGGGCGTATCCCTCCGGCTCGTCGACCAGTAGTTGGTCGCCCTTCCGAAGCCAGGCGGCGGCGATCGAGTTTTTGTTTCTTAAGCCGAACTGGCTAGCGAGTTGGAAAGCCAAGTACGCAGCCCGCACCTTGTCGCCGGCGGCGAATTGAGCGTGGAAGGCCTTTTCGGTCAGGGTGAGGGACTCGACGCCCCGACCCGAGAACCAAGCCACCCCTGCCAAGGTCTCGAGGTCCGCCGGACTCAGCCCGGCAGTGGCATCGACCTGGGTGAAGAGGTCGTACGCCTGACCCCAATCGCGGCGACCGAGGGCCGCCCGGGCATCGGCGAGAAGGTCGGGCGTGGCTGTGTCAGTAGTCAAGATCGGCCAGTCACCGCCAATCAGTTTGGCACCCGCCTTGCTTTCTGTGGGCCGGTAAGGCCGTGCTACGGCCCTAGCGACCCAGGGTCGCGTTTAACAGGAGGCGGGTGGTAGCGTCGCTAAATGACTTCGCGCCTGCGACCGGTCGAGAGGCGGATGATGGCGCTTCGCGCCGACGGGGTCGAAGTAGACGAGATTGCCCGTCGTTTCCGGCGTAGCCCCCAACACGTCGAGCGGGTGCTGTCGTGGACCGAAATTCCCCGCGAACTAGAACTCGATCGGCCGGATGGGCTCCGACCGATCGAGCGACGAGTGCTGGCGATGCGCGACGAAGGTCTCAGTTACGACGAGATCGGGAGACGCTTTAACCGCGGCCCCGACCACATTCGCCGGGTCGAGAAGTACGCCGGTTTTCGCACCGATTACACCTAGTTAGGTCCGCTAGCTAGGTCCGGGCTCGCCATCCGCTGGTTGCGAGATCGACGCGCCGCGACTGGCGCCAGTCGGCTCCGTCTCGGCTGTCGACTCCGGCGATAGCGGCTGCCAATCCGAGCAGGACGATCAATGAGAGTACGACTAAGAGTTCCATAACAACCATTCTGAGGTATGAAACGTTTTACGTCTAGCGAATAATCCTTAACCGAATGTGTAGCTATACTTCACGATCATGCTCGACCTGAAACGTCTCCGTTTTCTACGCGAAGTGGCTGAAAGAGGCACGATTTCAGCCGCTGCCGACGCCCTCGCCTACACCCCTTCGGCGGTCTCCCAACAGATCGCCATTCTGGAAGAAGAGCTTCAAACTCCCCTCCTCGAGCGCCAGGGACGCAACGTGGTGCTGACTCCGGCAGGAAAGGTGCTGGTCTCTCACTCTCATGCCGTCTTCGACGCGGTTGAGCGCGCCACCACCGCTGTTTCGGAGGCCTCCGGCGAGGTTGCGGGGCGAGTCGTAGTTGGAGCCCTGCAAAGCGTTATGGCCACCCTCCTCCCCGAAACCATCAGGACGATGTCGATCGACCACCCCCGAGTGGATCTGCATATGACGGAACTGGGACATGTCGATGCCACCCGC
Organism: Acidimicrobiia bacterium; assembly: GCA_036556085.1. Lineage (GTDB taxonomy): Bacteria > Actinomycetota > Acidimicrobiia > Spongiisociales > ZC4RG35 > JACCTH01. The sequence goes on from DATBKE010000100.1 coordinate 2,731, forward strand.
GAACTCCGCCTCGGAGCCCTCGATGTGGCAGTCGATCAGGCCTATACCCACGTGACCAATCGAGCTCATCGCGGTCTTACCAAGCACAAGGTGCTCGAGGAACCGCTGTATCTGGTGGTTCCCAAGGACTCCGGGGTGAAGAAGCTGGCTGACGCGGCCGAGTGGCCGTGGGTAGCGGCCTCGCTCGAGTCCTGTGATTGCGGACGGGCCGTGCGCCACATCAGCCGCGCCGCCGGGTTCGAACCCGACGTTCGCTTTGAGACCGATGACTATGGAGTCACCCTCGAACTTCTCAACTCGATCAAAGCGGTGTCGATCCTGCCAGCCTTGACCCTGACCCGAATGCCTTCGACCCTCCGCCGGATTCCCATCGCCGGGGTGCGAAGGCGAATCGTCGCCCTTACCCGACCGGCGGGCGATCATCGCCCGGCCGTCGGTGCGTTCATCGAACATTTGCAAAAAGCGGCGAGCGAGCTTCTGCCCACCGTCACTGCTGCCTGACCCGGCACTGTGAACGCGTTATCCATCAGGCCGATGGAGCCGGGCGACTGGCGAGACGTCGAGCGAATCTACCGGGCCGGGATCGACACCCAGAACGCGACCTTCGAGACAGCACCGCCCTCCTGGGAGCTGTGGGATGCCACGAACCTCCCGGATCTAAGGCTCGTCGCCGAAGCGGGACAGGTCGTAGGTTGGATCGCCGCCAAACGGGTTTCGAGTCGTGACTGCTACCGGGGAGTCATCGAGCACAGCATCTACGTCGACCCGGACTTCGCTGGCCAGGGAGCAGGGCGACAACTGCTCGGGGGACTGATCGAGAAGAGCGAGGCCCTCGGCTATTGGACCATCCAGACCGCGATCTTCCCCGAGAACGAGGCCAGTATCGCCCTTCATAAGAAGGCCGGTTTCCGCGTAGTCGGTACCCAGGAGCTGCTCGGTCAGTCAAACGGCATCTGGCGCGACGTCGTCCTGATGGAGCGCCGGAGCCCAACGGTCGGCCGATGATTCTTGCGTAGATTTCGAACTGTTTTGCGGGCAAATCTACGCAAGGACGAAAGCGGGGCGACTAGCGAGGAGCTCGCACTCGGCGTCCGCCACCTCACCGATGCTGCGAAGCAATCGTGAGGCTTCGGCGCCGTCCCATTCGAACTTGGCCAGAGGAACGGTGGCGTTGAGCAACGTATAGGCAAAACGATTCCTGACTTCTCGATACCTCGACTTCGCTTCGACTTCGAGCGATGGATCCCGCAGCGAGATCGATACCGCCTCCGCACATAGCTCGGCATCGCGCAGGGCATCCGTGATGCCGTGGGCGGCGATCGGGTCTTCGGTAAAGCCGGCGTCACCCACCAGCGTCCAGCCATCCCCGACCAGGTCACGCAGGAGGTTGGGAATCCCGTTGGCACGGTAGAAGCGTTCCGTCCGAGTGGCCGAAGCCACGGCCTCGGCGAGGTCGGGAGCGACCCGTCGCAAGGTCGTGGTCAGATACTCCTCGGAATCCGCCGGCGCCTCCGAAAGCGGCCCCCCGACAAAAAGCAGACTTAGCCCGTCATTGGTAGGAATCAGGCCCACGTTGCGATGGTCGAGAAAGCGGAAGTCGTACCCCGAAGTCGGGATCCCGTGGAAATAGGAATAGACGACGGAGTTGGTCGGCTTCGAGGAGAAGAGGGTGGGCGCCTCGACCTCGCGGGCGATTCGGGAATTGGTGCCGTCAGCACCGACTACCTGCTGTGCGGAGATCGATGCGTCGCCTTCCGATGTCCGGACCGATACTCCGGCCACTCTCCCACCTTCGGCACGGAGAACCGAAGTGACCGAGAGACCGGAAATGAAGGTGACCCCTGCTTCCAGCGCCGCATCGAGCAGAGCGGCATCGAGCACCGTCCGCCTGGGGGCGTAGTAGGCATCGACGCCCCACTCATCGGCCACCGGGAAACTGATCCGCTCCGAGCCGAAGATCAGGTCAACCTGCCGTATCTCCGGCGTACCCGCGTCGGCAACCCGATCGAGCACGTTGGCTCGCTGCAGCGAAAGCACCCCTGAACGCATAAGAGCATGGGTGGAGATGGTGTCGGCCGGCGGTCCCACCCGGTCGACGATCAGAACGTCGTGGCCGGCGCGAGCGAGGTGGAGGGCGGTGGCGGCGCCCGCCACGCGAGCGCCCACCACCACCACGTCATAGGCTTTCATTCGATCGTTACCGACACCGACGTGCCGTTGGTCAGCATGTCGAAGACGGCTGAGCGGGCAATCGAGCGCTCGACGACCTTGCGGAGATCGTCGGCTCCTGCATCGCCGGTGATCCGGACCTTCATTTCGATCTTCTCGTAGCCGTTGCGCACGGTCGAATCGAGCCCCAAAAGTCCCATCAAGTCGATGTCGCCGGTCACGGTCGACGTGACCGACGTGAGGTTCACGCCCCGAGCGGCGGCAATGTTGCCGATCCCGGCAGTGATGCAGGCGGCCAGGGCGTGCAACAGGAACTCGACCGGCGTCGGTGCCAGATCCCGACCCGTCAGTTGAGTGGGATGGTCGGCTTCGAAGGTGTAGGGCTTTTGGTGTGCCAGCTCGGCTCCGAGTCCAAAGAAGTCCCGGATCGTGCTCTCGGAGTGGGTTCCGCTCTCCCAGCGGTTGGTAGCCCGGAACTGCCACTTGGCGGCCGGTGGCGCGGCTTTCACGGCGTCCAGGGCCCCGAAAAGGGCCTCGGTGTCGACTCCGTTGCGAACCTTGGTTGTAGTCACTGTGCTTCCTTTCTTGGGTCTTGGGCTAGTCGGTCGGGCGATCGACCGATTGGTTGGGCGAAAAGAATCCGTTTTACATAGGCGAGACCTCCCTAAATCAGATCGGAGATGAGACGGGCGGCGCGCTCGGCGCCATCGGTTTCGACCGGGAGATAGTCGATCTCCTGGGTCAGTTCAGCGATCATCGCTGAGGCGATGTCCTCGGGATCGCTCCCCTCGAATTCCATTCGGTGCCCGGCCCGGTGCCGCTCGAGGCGGTACCGAACGTGTTGGCTCTGCTCAAAGTGGTTCTTCAGCGGAAAGTAGACGAAGGGCCGGCGCGAGGCGACGAGTTCCATAGTGGTCGTTAGGCCCCCCTGCACTACCGCTAGGTCGCACACCGAAAGGTGGCGGTGGAGTCCGTCGACATATCCAACCACCTCCACCCCCTCAGGCACGGGGAGCGAGTCGGGAGCGATTCGGGGCCCAGCGACGACCACCATTCGCAAGTCTGGAACCTCTTTGACTGCGTACGGAAAGGCCTGGATTACCTTCTCCAGCAGCGCCTTGCCGACGCCCGACCCTCCGACCGTAACCAAACAAACCCGCTCGTCATCCCCATATCCGAGCTCTTCCCTTATGCCAGCGATGTCGTCTTCCTGCGGGGGAGTAAACCCGGTGACGTAACCCGAGAAGGCGAAGTGCTCGGTAGTCCACTGACGAATGTCTGGTAGGCCGGGGCCGAAGGAAGCAGGAATAACGTCGTCGGGATTGCCGACGAAGATCGAGCGATCCCTTATACGAGGAAAGCGAGCGATGTGTTCGATCATCTCGGCGTTGTAATCGGTGGTGAGATAAGCCTCGCGTTCGCCGCCGTCGGGCATGGGCAGGAACCCGACGAAGTCGGTCATCCACACATGCGAACCCCGTTTCAACTCCGGGTTCTCATGCCAGAAGTGATCGATATCCCAGGCCTCGTCAGCGATTACGAGGTCGTAAGCGCCGTCCTCCACTACTTCCTGGAAGATCATGAAGTTGGCAACCAGGATCTCATCCATTCGGCGCAAAGCTTGGAAGGCGTTGAGCTCGTGGCCGGTTGCCTCCGAAGCCCAATGTTCGCTTTCGCTGGCTAGCCACTGGCTCGCAGGATGGATCGTCTGGTTGTTCGCTTCGAGCACCTCGGTCACCGGTGACTGCGCCAGCCACTCGATCTGGAGATCTGGGTTGAGCTGTGAAAGCTCCGAGGCGATCGCCACGTCCCGGCGGGCGTGGCCGAGTCCGATCGGGGAAGAAACGTAGAGAGCCTTGCGGGGCCGACTGCTCCCACGAGTCCAGGTCCTGGTTTGCATCGGAGTACCTCTTAGCGAATTTACGAATGAAGTGATGTGCCGGTTTACGAGTACTGGTTCGCGACCGGGTGCTAGGTGACCCACGCCTTTCATCAAAACAAACCGTCCATTGGTCAGCTCTGAAACCCTTCTGCCTCGGGATGGCATCTGACAGCGGTCTTCGGAGCCATGGAGAACCAGAACCCGACATCGCAACGACCGGCAAAGTTCCTCGGATTTCTCAGTCGACGCCCCGGGCGCCTCTTCCTCGTCGCCTTGGATCATCGATTCGGGATCGGTTTCGAGCGCCCAGCCCACCATGTCTTCGACGGGCTTGGTCGAGTGGGGTTCGACGCCCAAGGTGTCGAACCAGAAGCGGATCCAATTCTCGTATCCGCCCTTTCTCCAGTAGGCCGGATTGCACATCAACCAGCCTTCGGGGCTGTCGGGATCTTCATCCCAATGCCGGGCGACCTCGATCCAATTGGGATTGGGGTCTCCCAGTCCAGGGATCCCGGGAGCAATGGCAACGACCCCCGAGATCAGATCGGGACGGGCCGCGGCCGCCATGAAGGTCCAATAATTGGCGTGGCAGTGAGCCACCAGCACTGCCTTGGTCGCACTCACTGCCTCGAGGACGGCAATGACGTCGTCGGCAATTTCGGTTGGCAGGTAGGCGCCATCACCTCGCGGTCGGTCGGAAAGGCCGTTTCCCCTCCCGTCCATGGTGACCACCCGAAAGTGCCTGGCAAGGTGGTGCACTTGCCCCTTCCAGCATCGAGAGTGCGTGATGGGCGAAGGCGGGACGAGAAGGATCGTCGGTTCGCCTTCGCCATGCACCTCGTACGCGGTCCGAACTCCATTCCGTCCGATGAAGCCGGCGTAGTCGGGTGTGCGAGCTCTCATGCCGGCACAACCATCCGATCGATGAATTCCTTGATGGCGAGATTTACCCGGACAGGATCCCTTGCCTGCGGAAGGTGGCCGCTGCCTTCGATTGAAAGGAGTTCTCCCCCGACGGCTTGGGCGAGAGTTACCCCAGCTTGGTGAGGCGTGATGTGGTCATCGGTCCCGTGGATGACGAGTATGGGGCACCGGATCCCCTGGCGCGCGGCCGTGGCCACTTCCGCATCGAACCTATCCGCGCGTTCGATTGTGATCAGAGTCTCCGGGTCGGTTTCCATCGCCCAGCCGACCGCGTCTTCTCGCTGCCTGGTCGAATGGGTCTCAGAAAACACCTGAGAAAAGAAGAACTCGGCGAAATCGGGATAGCGCTGCCGCCAGAAATACGAGTTGTACATGGCCCATCCGTCGTTCTGCGCGAGCGGCTCCTCGAAGGAGACCCCGGTTCGATTGGGGTGAGGCAGGTTCGCCAATGCAGTCGTTGGCCCGATGCAAACGACACCTGCGGCCCGGGTGGGGAAAAGCCCCGCCAAGAGGAGCGCCCAATGAGCTCCCAGCGATACGCCCGCCAGCACCGCCTCTCTCGTCTCAGTTGCGTCCAGGACGCCGAGGGCATCGGCTACGAATTCGTGGTCGGTGTAATACCCGGAATAGCCAGGCCGATCGGAGCGACCATTGCCGCGGCCGTCAAAGGTGACTACGCGAAAGTGGCGGGCGAGGTAGGGAACCTGCGCCTTCCAATGGCGAGAATGAATGATCGACCAGGTCGGCATCAGAAGGATCGTGGGGCGGTCGTTCTCATAGACCGAGAAAGCGATCTTGATGCCATCGCGAACGATGAAATCCTCCCGATCCGGACTCCGGGGCCTCACTTCTGATCGACCTCCATTCTTCGGATGACGGCACCCACCGATCGCAGAGCCTTCCGGGTGGGCTGGTCCTCGAAGCCGAGGAGGATCATCGCCTCGGCACCGAGGAAAGCTGCTCCTGCCAAGGAAGCAACATCGGCGGGTTTCAACATTCCGACGTCGCCCAGGCGTCCCATCGCCGAGTTGGCAACACTTCGCAGCAGGTCAAACCAGCCTCCGAGGTAGGAGCGCACTGCATCCGCAATCTCAGGATCGGACCAGCCCGCCGCCATCATCTCCTGCAGAACCCGGACATAGCCCGAATCAAGATCCTCGTCGAGAAAGTCGCAAGCTTGCTCCCATTGCTTCCACAACGGGGTGTCGGTGCCGTACATCTCCGCCTGACGATCGAGCAGCCGGCGGTTCTCCTCTTCGAGCACGGCCAGAACCAGGTTCTTCTTCGACCCGAAGTGGTAGTGGATCTGACTCAGCGGCACCTCGGCCATCTCGGCTATGCCCCGGGTCGATAGCTGGGCGTATCCGGTTTCGATCAAAGCCGCCTTGGCGGCAGCTAGTACGCCGGCTTTGGTGGTGTTAACTGCGGTCATCCCTGCGTATGGTCCTTCTCGTTCGGTCGCTCGACCGAGCGTATCGGGACCGACGGGGATTTGTCAAGAGGGGAGTCATAGGGGCCCGGTGGCCCAAAATGGGTGGATGCGCCATATCACGGACGACGAACGTCGCGCCCGCATCGCAGGGCGGCATGCCCTGGCAGCTGATCGCAAGGCGGGACACGCCGAAGCTGCGGTGCAGGCGATGACGGTCCTCCATGCCACCGAGGCGCCGTCGGTTTATTTATCCCTGTGGGCGAGGGTCGATGGATTGAAGATGTCCGAAGTGGATGCCGTCCTGTACGACGACCGCTCGGTGGTCAAGCAGCTCGCCATGCGTCGCACTCTCTTCGTTTTCCCGCGGGATCTGCTTTCGGCCGCGCTCGGCAGCGCCAGTGCTCGCGTCGCCCAGCAAAACGGAGCCAGGCTGAAGAAAGAAGTCGAGTCCGCCGGTTTGGCGAAGGATGGGGCAGCCTGGCTTGACGCGACACGTCACGCGGTCACGTCACTATTGGGGACGGGAGCTGAACTATCGACCCGAGAGTTGGGTGAGCAGATTCCTGAGTTGGCCAGCCGGATCCAGATGGCGCCGGGGAAGAAGTGGGGCGGCGAGTTCTCGATCGGGCCCCGGGTGCTAGCCCAACTCGGGGCCGAAGGAGTAATCGCCCGGGCACACAATCAAGGCCATTGGCGGATCTCGCGCCCGCGCTGGACATCGATGGAGGCCTGGCTAGGAGAGAGACCTCGTCCCCTGCCCGAACGGGAGGGGTACGCCCAGCTGGTCAAACGTTGGCTCCGCACCTTTGGACCCGGAACTGTGGAAGACATTCGCTGGTGGCTGGGGTCAACCGTGTCGGCAGTGAAACGAGCGCTGGGGGACGTCGCGGCGGTCGAGGTGACACTCGATGGTGGGACCCACGGCTGGCTTCTTGCCGACGATGTCGAACCGGTGACCTTCGAGGGCCATTGGGGAACGCTCCTCCCGATCCTCGATCCCACCGTCATGGGGTGGAAGGTGCGCAACTTCTACCTCGGTGGGCATGCGCCGGAGATCTTCGACACGGCCGGCAACGCCGGCACCACTGTCTGGTGGAATGGACGGATCGTCGGCTGTTGGGTGCAGGATCAGGCCGGAGTCGTCAAGCTCGCCTTTATCGACGATCCGGGCGCCCAGGCGAGAAAGGTCCTTCAGCTCCAGGCGGACGAGCTGACCGACTGGCTCGACGGTGACCGAGTGTTCGCCGTGTACTCCTCTCCGGCTATGAGAGCCGCAGTCTCTCAGTCGTAGTTAGCTCGATGGCCGACCAGCCGCCGCTGACAGCCGGGCGAGGGCCAGGGCGCCGAGCAGCAGACCGAAATCGCGCAGGGCGACGTCGTAGAAGTCGCCGAGGACGAGAAGGTTGACGATGATCACGGCCAGCCAGGCGGCGACAACATAGCCTCCGATCCCCGGTCGAATCAGAACCAGGACGGCGGCGACGAGTTCGATTCCGCCGACAATTCTCATAATGGTTTCGGCGTCCATCCCCACCGTGTCTGTGACGACCGGGGCCAAATACGCCTCCCAGTCGGCCAGCAGGCCGAGGAACTTGTCCGCCCCCGCGATAAGCGGCAAAAGGACATATCCCACATGGAGGATGCGAAACGCTTGCCCCGCCGGCGGGTCGAGCGATCCCCGCCGACTCGAGGTACTGACAGCTGTCATCTCAACTCTCCTTTCCTCCATGGAAGTTAGTTGGGCATCGGGTCAGGGCTCGGCACCAAGGGATCGAAACCGTGGTCGGTGGCCCACAAGTCCAAGGGAACGGTGGCGACGTCGTCGACGAGGGGTACTACCTCTCTTGATCCGGGGAGACGGAGATCGAACGTCTTGATGTATGACCTGCAAGTCTCACAGGTGTCGACTCGCGCCCACGGCCACCGCTCGTTGGTGAAGACCCCGAGCCTCTGGGGGTGATGCTCTCGACAATTCGGGCAAGTGGCCCGGGCGAATCCCCAGGCGGTGGCACAGCGCTCACAGATCAAATAGCGGGCAGCCCCGGCCATGAACTCCCCCGACTCCTCGGCGATGACCGAGAGCTTGGGAAGTGCCCCACAGATCGGACAGACGGGGTCTGGCCATCGCTCTGTGATCGGCACGTTCGACTGAGCGGCCGCCCCCTCCACGATCGGTGCCTGAGCGACTGCCCAGAAGAAATCATCGGCCACATCGGTGGTGGCCAACGGCACAAACGGGGCCAGAGTGGCGAGCGCCTTCTCGTGCTCCCGGGCGATGACGTCGGATACCAAGTCGAGATCGAAGGGAGCTGTCAGCGACTGGGCCGCCGCACGGACTGTGGAATCGTCCGCCCGCCCTTGCTGATATCCGAACACAACCGCCAGAAACTCGAGGAGGTCGGATACTGCCGGTTCGGTTGCGACGAGCTTGACTGCCCGCTGTCGGCGCACCTCGAATTCGGACGGGCCGCCCCTAATCGGCGCCTTCATGCTCTCTCCCGGCGTCGACGCGGCGAAACCAGCGGGGATGATGAAAGGCGGCCCAGGCCCGGCTCACAGTACCCGAGGTCATCGACCGGAAGGTCCCGGGAAAGCGAGCAGTGGAGAGATAGACATGGACAACGAGGAATCCGGCCGCCATGAGAAAGAAGACGTGGTGTGAGAACCGCGCCGCCAGATTCCACTCCCTCGGCAGTAGGTCCGGCAGCCAGAGAGGAATGCCGGTGATGAACAAGACCAATCCGTTGATAACCGAGAACCAGTAGTAGGCCTTCTGGCCGGCGTTGAACTTGTCGGTATCGGTGTCGGTGTGACCGGTGCGAACGTACTCACCAAGGTTGCGGAACCAATGCCGGTCGACGGGATGGAAGGCCATCGACGGCAACCACATGGCGAACATGAAGACAAGACCCACCGTGAAACCCGCTCCCACCCAAGGATGGACGAATCGCACGGACTGGCCGCCCCCCATCAGATCGAGCAGCCAGGCCATGCGCGGGTAACCCAAGGCGAACCCGGACAGAAGTAGGTAGAGAAAGGTCAGCGTCGTCCACCAATGCACGACCCGGACCCCGAACGTGTGGCGAGTGATGAGGCGGGGTTCGTGCTCGCGGGCCAGTTCCTCGGCGGTGACGATTTCAGCCATGCGGTGCTTTCGCATAAGCGGCCGCCACCGCCTCCTCCTCGGGGGGCGGATATCGCTTGCCGGTCTTGAGGAAATAGACCGCCGCGGCCAGCAAACCGGCCCAACTCGCCGTGGCGCCAACTTTGCGAAGGGCGCCGATGAGCGAAGGAAAGCTCGTCGGGGCGGTAACCGTCGGATCCACCGGCAATCCGTACTGCTCGAGGATCTCACCCCGGGGCACCACGTACATCATGTGCAGCCCGCCGACCCCGGCCGGGTCATAGAGCATCGCCTCCGAGAAGCCACGGGCCTTGAGCTTTTCAACCTTTTCGTGTCCATAGGCGAGCATGTCTTCCTTGGTCCCAAATCGGATCGCGCCCGTGGGGCATGCCTTGACACAAGCCGGTTCGAGACCGGTCGAGACCCGGTCGATGCAAAGCGTGCACTTATAAACCTTCTTGGTGACGGTGTCGAAGCGGGGGATGTCGAAGGGGCAGCCGCTCACGCAGTACTGACAGCCGATGCAAGAGTCCTGGTTGAAATCGACAATGCCGTTCTCGTATTGGATCACCGCACCCGGGGCCGGACAGGCGAGAAGGCAACCCGGCTCCTCGCAATGGAGACAGGAGTCCTTGCGGATGAGCCACGCCAGGGCTCCGCCCGCCAGCTCCACCTCGTTGAAACGCATCAAGTCCCAGGTGTGGGGCGTGAGATCGGGGTGGCTCTGGTAACC
>DATBKE010000101.1:0-5521 GCA_036556085.1 Acidimicrobiia bacterium
ACGGGGGTGAAATGGTTTCGACCTTGGGTGTTGAGGCGTCGGAAGCGAGCCGAGGTCTCCGGATCCTCGTTAAAGAGCCGGAAACAAACACAAGTGCCGAAGACAACTTCGCACTGGCTGCCTAAATAACGCAGCCCGTCCGTCCGGGGGGCGCCTGCCTCGCCGGAACAGGGCGTCGCAAAGCAGGATGCGTCCTCCGGGGTCCGGGACCGGAGGGCAAAGATTGATTCCGGATAGGTGAGTGGGAAGCCCGCCGTTGGGGTCCCGCCCGCCGAAAGCTCGCCGACGGCTGCGCTCGGAGATGCCGGCGCCAACGACTCAAGGGACGCGGGTTCGACCCCCGCCACCTCCAAGAGTTTTTCAGCGCGGGTTGGAAGGCTGTTGGAGCTCCGTGGTCTCGTAACGTTCAAGGATTGTTCGCGCCCAGGCGATGGCGTCTTCCACCCGGATCCCGCTCGGCTGTGGTCGAATCCATAACTCGAGGTTTTCGATTCGGTTGTCGTCTCGCACACCGTTCTTGTGATGAATGCTTTCGTCGGATTCGAGATAACGACCTAGTGCCGCCTCCATTACCAGGATGTGTTCGAAGACGTAGTTGCCGGTTCGCGCGCGAGGGTGGCCTGGGACACGTTTCATGATGTATCCCTTCTTGTGGCGCGTCTCCCCCCCTTTCCAGTTGGGATTCATTTCTCCATAGTCACTACGACATCCAGCGCATGTCGCCGACTTGACCTGTTTGAGCGCACCGCACGAGCAGAGGTCCCTTGACCGGCAAGCAGGACAGCGAAGATGACGGCTAGACGGTCGGAAAGGCCTTCCGCATTCACGACACCTCTTCATGGGACTCCAGGGAGAGGACCAATTGACGGTCAGGGCGCGGCTTCTTCGCCTGCGGGCGAGACTTCTTACGGCGTGGTGGATATAGGCGCTCGTAAGTCGGCACCAGGTCGGGGCTATCTGTCGCTAGCCAAGTCATGAAATGCGGCCTCACTCCACGGAGATGGAGCTTGACCTCGTTGACCCATTCGGCCCCCGCCTCCTTGGCTGCGGCTTTGAGGGTGGCAATCTGATCCGGTCGATCGGAAATACCGGGCAGAAGTGGGGCAGCCATCACCCCTCCCGAGATTCCAGCCGCTCGAAGACGAGCTAATGCATCGAGTCGCTTGCGAGGATGCGGCGCGCCCGGCTCCGTCCGACGCCAAACATCTTCATCGAGAGTTGCCACCGAAAACGAAACCGAGACTTTGCTCTTTCTGGAGGCATCGGCAATCAAGTCGATGTCACGCAAAACTAAGGGCGACTTCGTGAGGATCGAGAAGTCGTTGCCGCGCTCGGCCAGCACCTCGATGATCCCCTTGGTCAGCTTGTACTTGCCTTCAGCCGCCTGATACGGATCAGTGTTCGTGCCCATGGCGATCATGTCGCCACTCCACCTCGCAGGTTCGGTTTCGGCACGTACCAGCTCGACTGCATTCGTCTTGACTACGATCTGGTTGTCGAATTCGTCGCCCATGTTGAAGCCGAGATACTCGTGAGTGGGACGAGCGAAGCAGTTGTGACTGACGACTCCGTTGGCGATGAAGTCGCCAGTTGTGGTTGTGAGGTCGTACATCGGAATTTCGATCCCGAGCGGCAGAATCTCCTTGATTCCCAATTTCGTTGTCGTCTTGAGGGCCCGTCCCGATATCGTCCGTTTGCGGGTGATGGCCGGATCGGTCATCAACATGAACCGAAGTTGCTCTGAAATTCCGCCCCTGACCCGCAGGGTCCTGACTTCAGATGGCAAACGGATGGGCTCCAGTACCGCGTCGAACCCACGCTTGGTGAGGATCGCTTGCGCCCGATCGAGGATTTCCGGATCTTTGTTGGCGATTCGAACAACCCCCCGGGAGCAGCTGCCCTCAGCGTCAAAGAATCCCGCTAGGAAGCCGAGTTCCCAACTATCTCCAGGTTCCGCTGGCCATTGGATGAGCTGCCGTACCCGATCATTGGCTGCTCGAGTTGAATTGCGGATGGCCCTCATGGGCCGGTGAGTGGCGGTCTGCTTCAAAAACGAAAAATCTGTCGTGGGCACTCCGAAGTGCGCGAGATAGCGTTGTGCTCGGGCCAACGCCTCGAGATCAGTGAGGGCGAGGCGAAACCGGTGGACCGTGTTCGGCGAACCGTTCTGACGTTTGTAGGTGTAGGTACCGATGCTTCCATCGCCTCGGATCATCCCGCACAAATATCCGCGTCGATACTCCTCATCCTCTTTCGGTGGATCTGGGAATGCTGTCGTTCCGACGAGGCGATTGTTGAGGGTCAGAAAAGGCCTCTGCTGAGGCCCGTTCTCCGCGCCGGTTACGTACTTCCAGCCGCGATTGGTCAAGAAGCGGTGGTCGCCGCTTGCAATCAGAGTCGTGTTCTCGCCTGCAGTTATCCGATACGCGGGCTTGACCGTTGCCCATGCATCTAGGACGACGGACCCTACGAATCGTCGATTGCGACCTTCTCTGCGCGTACCGACGAGGACGTCGCCAACCCGAATCTCACTGATCGGACGTGTTCGTCCATCCGCAAGAAGGATCGGCGTTTCGCTCGCTACGCAATAGCTGCATGCGTGACTGCAGCCGCGATAGGCGTTGATCGAATAACCGAACCAGGGGGTGCTCGGGGGAGCCTTGCTTATGATCGAGCGGGCTTCGATCTCATGGAAGGTCAGCCCCTTGTACTCACCCCGGCCCACAACCCGGCGCGACAACTCGAAGAGTCCATCCTGGGAAGATGCCAGCTGACTCCACCGAAACTCCGCCACTCGGTTAGCTTACCCGAACAAACGTTCTAGTACCAGACCCAGGGGACGTATGTTTCAATCTTGGCGATGACCATCTACGACACCGAGGATCTCGAGGCGATCCGGCAGCAGACCCGGCGTTTTGTCGAAGAGAAGGTCGTCCCGCAGGCCGATGAGTGGGAAAAGGTCGGACGGGTCCCCCCCGAAATCCTGAAAGAAATGGGAGCGATCGGCTTTTTTGGTCTGCGTGTGCCGGAGGAGTACGGCGGGGTCGAATTGGGTCCACTCGCTTCGGTGGTCTTCGCCGAGGAGCTCGGCCGCTCCACGTACGGAGGCTTCTCGATCACCGCCCTTGTCCATTCCGACCTGGCGATGCCCTACCTCCTCAACTTTGGCTCTCCCGACCAGAACGCGCGGTGGTTGCCGTCCATGGTGGCCGGAGAAACGATCACGGCGATCGCCGTCACCGAACCCGACGCAGGCTCAGACGTGGCGGCGATCCGCACCAGGGCCACCCGCGATGGAGATGGCTGGCGGATCAACGGTTCGAAGATGTTCATCACCAACGGCGGCATCGCCGATCTGGTTTTCGTGGCCGTGCGGACCAACCCCGAAGTCAAGGGCTCCCGTGGTCTTTCGATCATCGCCGTACCTGGCGAAGCAGAAGGGTTCGCAGTCAGCCGGGCACTCCCCAAGATGGGGTGGCACAGCTCGGACACCGCAGAGCTCTCGTTTTCCGACTGCTGGGTTCCCGACGACCACCTCATCGGCAACGAGAACCGCGGGTTCTACTACATCATGGAGAACTTCCAGAACGAGCGTCTGGTTATTGCCGCCCAGGCAATTGGTGAGACGACTCGCGCGGTCGAGCTAACCGTTGAGCATGTGCGAGATCGAAAGGCCTTCGGCAAGCCCCTCTTCGACAAGCAAGTGATTCGGCAAAGACTGGCGATGGCGTCGGCGCGGCTGGCGGCGGCGAGGCAACTCGTTTACCACACTGCCTGGCTCATGGAGCAGGGACAGGAGACGGTTAAGGAAGTCTCGATGGTCAAGGCACTGGTTGGCGAGCTGGCGAACGAGGTCCTTTATGACTGCGTGCAGTTTCACGGGGGAATGGGTTTCATCTCGGAGACCGCGGTAGAAAGGCTCTATCGCGACGTCCGCATTCATTCGATCGGCGGCGGCGCTACCGAGGTCATGCTCGACGAGATTGCCAAGCGGCTCTAACCGTTCGGCTGGCGAACCCGAGCCCTCCCAGCGGCTATCTCACCTTCTTCCAGAGGGTGTACGTACAAGTCGTAGGCCATCCAAAGCGTTCGCGCGTACGGATAGCCAGTCGAGGGAACGATGACGCTCACGGCCACAGTGACCACAGTGAGGGCAGTCCACGGAACATCGGGCCAAGTCGTTGCCAGGTATATCGCCATCGTGGCAAAGATGGCAGCGATGACCAGGGCAGTGTTGAAGATCACCGCTCCTACCCAATATCCCGGCTCGCGTTCGAACTTGTGACCGCAGTTCGGGCAATGGTCGCGCATCTTCCACCAACCGAGGAACGCCGCTCCTTCGCCACAGTGTGGACAGCGTCGCCGGAGCGCCCTTCCGAAGTGTGTCTTCAGCGGCTGGCGGGAGGAAGGAGCCATGCCGGCGACGATAGGGTGGCGCAGTGACGGCCGACCGGTTCGGTGCCCTAAGAACTGAATATGTCAACGCCCCCCTCGAACGTGATTCCCTGGCCGCGGATCCGGCCCAGCAATTCTCAGCCTGGCTAGATGATGCTGTCGGCGCCAACGTTGAGGAACCGAATGCTTTCGTCCTCTCGACTGTCGGACAGGATGGGGCGCCGTCTGCGCGTACATTGCTGCTGAAAGGCCTCCAGCCGGAGGGTCTCGTCTTCTACACGAACTACCGGAGCCGCAAGGCCCGGGAGATCGACATGGAGCCACGGGTGAGCGCCCTTTTCTTGTGGCTGCCACTACATCGCCAGGTGCGGATCGAGGGACGCGTGGCGAAGGTGGATTCGGAAACCTCTGATCGGTACTTCCTCAGTCGACCGGTTGAATCTCGTTTTGCGTCGGCCGCCTCGCCGCAGAGCGATGTCGTCGATGAGGGTCAATTAGAGCAATTGCTCGACGAGCTCAAAGCCCGCTACCCCGACGGAAACCTTCCCCGTCCTGCCCACTGGGGCGGTTATCGCCTCGAGCCCAGCTGCTACGAGTTCTGGCAGGGAAGAGAGGCGCGATTTCACGACCGCTTTCGATACTTGAAATCCGGCGATGATTGGCGGATCGATCGGTTGGCCCCTTGAAACTCTCCGTCATGGGCGCGTCGGGTACTTATCCGGTTCGAGGGCACCCCTCCTCTGGATACCTCATCGAGCAAGGGTCGACGAGGATTTGGTGCGACGCCGGGCCCGGCACCTTTGTCACCCTCCCGGTGGATCCAGACCTGGTGGATGCGATCGTGATCTCCCACCAGCATCCCGATCATTGCCTCGACGTCATCACGGCATTTCACGCTTTCCGGTACCGACCCAACCCGAGACGATCAGTACCCGTCTACTGCCCGGCTGCGGTAATCGAGCGCTTGAGCTTGTTTGCAGACAACCCCGAGCTGGCGGAAACCTTCGACTTTCACGCGATGAGTGGGGGCGACTCGGTCGTGATCGGCGAAATCCGATTGACCTTTGCTTGGACTGATCACTCGGTTCCCACCCTGGGATCACGATGGGAGGCGAATGGCCGAGTT
>DATBKE010000102.1:0-2759 GCA_036556085.1 Acidimicrobiia bacterium
GCCTAGGAGGTCGTGGTTTCAGGCCCGCGGCGGGACCGAGCAGCTCCGATCAGATCCGGCCTCCCTGTCCTCGGTCTTGAATAGGCGCCCCGACCAAAGAGGATCCCTGTGGCCGAGCTCATCTATGCCATCAACCCATCACTCGACGGCTACATCGCCGACGAGAACGGCAGTTTGGACTGGTCCGAGCCGTCCGACGACGCCCATGCCTTCTGGAACGAGCGGCAGCGATCGGTCGGAACCCTTCTTTGCGGGCGTCGCATGTATGAGGCGATGCGGGTCTGGGACTCCTTCAACCCCGACGACCTCCCCCCGGTCCAACGCGAGTTCGCCGAGGCTTGGAAAGAGACTGACAAGGTGGTCTACTCCTCCACCCTCGAAACCGTCCCCGAACCCCGCACTCGGTTGGAGCGAACGTTCGACCCCGAAGTGGTGCGGACGATGAAGGACGAAGCCGAGCGCGACCTGTCCATCGCCGGTGCCACTCTGGCGGCCGAGGCCATCCGGGCCGGTCTGGTCGACCGTTACATATTTCGGGTGGTCCCCGCCATCGTCGGCGGAGGGACCCCAGCCCTCCCCGATGGAGTCCGGATCGACCTCGCGCTCCACACCACCCGTCGCTTCGACGACGGCTCAGTTGTGCTCGATTACCGCCTCCGTTGACCAATGACAGCTCAAGAGTCGGACCTGTGGGTTTCACGAGAGCTGAGTTGGAGGCGGGCCGAGGACGAGGTGTCCCCGACCTGCTCGGGCCCCACACCAAGCTCTTATTTGTCGGCATCAATCCCGGGCTGTGGACAGCTGCGGCCCAAGCCCACTTTGCCAAGCGAGGCAACCGGTTCTATCCCGCCCTGCATCTGGGCGGACTGACCGACTCGGTCATCGATGCCTCGGCCGGCTTCCGCCCCGCTGATCGGGAGCACCTGATCTCCCGCGGCATTGGTATCACCAACCTCGTCAATCGGGCCACCGCTCGAGCCGACGAGCTCGACGCTGAGGAGATTCGTCTCGGCGCCACCGACCTGGAAAAACGCCTGCTGTCGATCAAGCCAAAGGTGGTGGTGATCCTGGGCGTGACCGCCTACCGAGTCGCGTTCAATCGACCCCGCGCCGGCGAGGGATGGCAGGAGGACCTCGGACCATCAAGCCTGATGGTTACCGGCAACCCCAGTGGCCTCAATGCTCATCAAACGGTCGTGTCGCTGGCGGCACGTTTTCGAGAAGCCGGGCGAAGGGCTGGAATCTCTGAGTCGATCCGGCATCCAAGGGGTCGCTCGGATACGTGACGCTCTACCTGGCGGATACCAGCCCTTTGATCGAGGCTTATTCCCTAGGTTCCGGCGAGGAGATGAAGCGGTAGACAATTCCCCCCACCCCCGATTTCCCTTGGCGACATCCGAGTCAAAGGCCTCGTCATCGACGAGATCGACCGGCTCACCGGCATGTCGAGAGCGCTGCCGCTTTGCCCTTGACGGTTGGATAGGCGTCTTCTCCGAAAGCGCATGGTTACGGTCGCCACTCCCGTTTGCGCATGGTTTCAATCACCTGCCGAGGAGCGATGTGGTTGAGATAAATGGACGTGGTCGCGAGCGAGACGTGGCCGAGCTGGCGCTGGATGATCGGAATCTCGATTCCTTCCATCATCAGCTCGTAGGCATGGGTGTGTCGGAATCCGTGGGGATGAACTCGTTTGCCGATCCCAGCTTGCTGGGCGAGCTTGGGCAGCAACGCCTTGAGATATGAAGGCTTCATCGATGTCCCACGCAAAGTGCAGAAGAGGCGGTTGGTGGCACCAAATCCGAGCCGAGTTCGACGCTCGACCCACTCGCTGATCACCTGACAAGCACCGGGGTCGATCCCCACCACCCGGCTGCGGTCACCCTTGCCATGGAGAACGGCGATGGTGCCGGCTCGCAAATCGACGTCCTTCGTTAGGAGAGCCAGGGCCTCGGAGTGGCGCAGCCCGGCGCGATAGAGAACGGTCAGCAGCGCCCGATTGCGAATACCGATCGAGGTCTGGGCCGAGATCTGCTCGAAGAGACGGGCGATCTCCTCGGGGGTGAGGATCTCGGCGGGATACTTCTTTCCCTTGTTGGCCGGGGCCCGGCCCTTGTGATATCCCGGCATGCTGACGGCGGGACGCATTCCTCCAAACTATGGATTAGAGCGGTAGTGGTCGAGACCCTTGCCTGGTGAAGGCGGTTCGCTATAGGTAGACAACTGGTCACCGCCCGATCGGCTTTCGCCCACCCCGGCGCTCTAACCGTCTCTATCGTTGGGCTGCGGTCGGAGGCCGAGTTGAGACAGCGGACGTACCGGATCCTTAGCGTGACAGTGGTGCTGGCGCTCGGCGGCTGTGGAGCTGAGAGCGGCCCAGAGCCCGTCACGCCCTCGACGACCCGCGCCGCAGACACCGCCGTAGTTGAGGACATATGGGATCAGCCGTCGCTCCAATCCGTAGAGCCGGGCACCTACTTCATGGATCCCGACCTCGATCCCGAGACACCAATGCGTGTGGTGTACGACATCGAGGCGGATGGATGGTCGCAATGGGCGGGCGGATATAAGCCCTTCGATGGCGGCCACGTCGGTCTGAGTATCGCCACGGTGAGGAACCTGGTGAATGACGGCTGCACCGATCATTCCCACGCCGATCCACCCATCGGTCCGACCGTTGACGACCTCGCGGCCGCGCTTACCAATCTCGCCCCTTTCCAAGTGTCGTTGTCGCCCGAGGATGTCACGATCTACGGTTACGA
>DATBKE010000103.1:0-1598 GCA_036556085.1 Acidimicrobiia bacterium
CGTGGTGGAGACCTCGGGTGGATTCCTGGCCGCCTCCCAGGTGGGCGAGGCCATCGAAGAGGAGCAGCCGGTAATCAGCTTCACCATTCGGGTCCCGACCGATCAACTCACCGCCACTCTGGCCGGGATTCGAGATTTGGCCGATCGGGTGATAACCGAATCCCTCCAAAGCCAGGATGTCACAGTCCAGTTCGTCGATATCGAGGCCCAGCTCCGCAACCTCTACGCCCTCGAGGAGGAATTGCTGGCGCTGCTGTCAGAGTTGCGTGACAATCCCAACGCCGACCCCGGCAAGCTGCTGCAGGTGTTCGACCAGATCCGCATCACCCGCGGTGAAATCGAACAGCTCGAAGGCCGCAAGCAGCTCCTTACCGACCTGGTTTCGCTCGCCACCATCTCCATCAGCATCAGCCCCCTCCCGGCGGCGATTCCGATCGTCCCCGAAGATCCGGTCTGGGAACCCGCTGTCCAGGCGCGAGAGGCATTGCGGAGCTTGGTTGAGGATCTGCAGGCGATTGGCTCCTTTGCCATTCGTTTCGTGCTCTACAACCTTCCGATTCTGATCCTGATCGCTGGACCCTTCGTCTGGCTGGCCTGGTTCCTCTACCGGCGGGTCAACAAGAAGACGGTGACCCCGCCGATCGTGCCGACCAGCTGATCGACGCCTTTATCAGGTAGAGGGATCGGCTTCCGGTCCCTCTACTTCGAAGCCGCCCTTCTCGGCCAGCCCGTTGAGGATCTCGAGCACCACCCGGTTGGCCAAATAGGCGGTGATCTGACCGGGGCCGTCGTAGGGCGGAGAGACTTCGACGACGTCGGCTCCCACCACCGGCAGCTCACGCGCGAGGCGGCGAACGGTGTCGAGCAGCTGGCGAGAACTTAAGCCGCCGGGCTCGGGGGTGCCGGTGCCGGGGGCGAATCCGGGGTCGACTACATCGATGTCGATGGAGAGAAAAACTCCTTTGGCCCCACCCTCGAGCGAGTACGTCACCGCTTCGTCGACTACGGCCTTTAGCCCTCGATCTTCGATCTCATTCATGAGATAAGCGCGCATCCCTTGTTCACGTCCCCACTGCATTACTTCGGGCTCGGGCCAATATCCGCGCAGTCCCACCTGGACGAAGCGATGGCCGGGGACAGCACCCGACTCGACCAGCCGGCGCATCGGGGTCCCGTGACCGTAAAGCGTCCCGTTCTGACTCACCCCGGTATCGGCATGGGCGTCGAAATGGACCACGGCCACTTCCCCATGCCCGAGCGCGTTGGCCACGCCGGTGGCATTGGCATAGGTCACGGTGTGGTCCCCACCGAGGACGATCGGGATCTTGCCTGCGGAGGCGACTGCCTCGACCGTGGCGATGATCCGCTCCAGCGAGAGTTCGACCTGACCGGGGACCACGTAGACATCCCCGATGTCGACCACGCCCAGCGTCTGTAAGGGATCGATCCCGGTCGGTAGGTGGGGCCGGTATCCGTCCATGGCGCCGTAATCGGCCTCGCGGATGGCCTGGGGCCCGAAGCGTGCACCGGGGCGGTAGGTGGTGCCCCAATCGAAGGGGGCACCGAGGATCACGACCCGGCCGTCGCCGAGATCGTCA
>DATBKE010000104.1:0-3927 GCA_036556085.1 Acidimicrobiia bacterium
GTCCTGGAGGCTGGAGCCGTCGCATTCATCCCCAAGTCGGACTTCGATCCCGACTCCCTACTGGAGGGCTGGCTGAAGCACGGCTGAGTCGTGTGCCAGCGGAACCCAGCCTTTCACGCTGGTCCCCTGGCCCGGCCTCGATGACACCACCAGTCGACCCCCGCTGGCCTCGACCCTGTCGGCCATGTTCTGCAAGCCCGATCCCAGCTTGGACGTGGCCCGATCGAATCCCGGGCCCTCGTCCCGCACCTCGAAATCGAGTCGCTCCCCCGAACTCGAGATGCCCACGTGGATGGTGGCGCCTGGGGCGTGCTTTGCGGCGTTGGTGATCGCCTCGGAGATGCAGAAAAAGACGGTGGCTTCGATGTCGAGCGGGAAACGGTCAGCCACCGTGGCATCGATCATGACCGGCGCCGCCGCCTGGTCTGCGATCGACCTGATCGCGGGCGCCAACCCCCCAGTCTCGAGCAAGGGTGGGTAGAGGCCACGGGCCAGCAACCGGATTTGATCGATGGCTGCGCGAGCTTCAGCGTCCATGGTCTCCAGCATGTCGGCCAGCTCATCAACGCCGTCCGCTCGAGCCATCCTCGCCGCCACATTGAGTTTGACCTTTAACGAGACCACCAGCTGCTGGGCGCCCTCATCCAGCTGACGCTCCATCTTCCTCCGTTCAGAATCCTGGGCCTCCACCATTCGGCGCCGCGAAGCCTCCAGCTCATCCGCCGTGGCCATCAGTTCCTCCTGAAGAGCCAGGTTGCGCAGAACCGGGGCGGCAGACCCTGCCAGATCCGCCAGCAAAGTCTCTTCGGTGGGAGTGATCGGATCGTTGCGACGGCGCTCGACCGTCAGTGCTCCCTGGCGTCCCGCTTCGGATTCGATCGGGGTCACGTGCCCCGGGAGTCCATCCCATGCGGTCGGCGTCTCCAACCTCGCGTCTTCCGGCCACCTGCCCACCAAGCGGTAGCGGTCTCCTTCGGCTAGCCACACACCCGCCTGGTCGGCCCCGGTGCCGTCAGCCATTCGCCGCGCGGTCGCATCGAGCAGTCCGTCGATGGATTCGGTCCGGGCCAGCGTCTTACTCAGGTCGGAGAGAACCTCATAAGGGGTGGCACGACTCCCGAAGAGAATTCGGTTGACCCAGCGCTGCACCCTCACCCTCGCCGGCTCGAACAGCAAGGCGACGGCAACGGTGACGAAGATCGGAGCAACCTTCAAGACTGCGACGGCTAACGCATAGAAGCTCACAATCAGGCCCGCCATGATCAGAAAGAACAAGACCCGGCCCAGAACGACCTTCATGGGCCAACCGGATTGTCGACACCTGCTACTGCGGCTGGGATGCGGTTGTCCAACGGGATCCGTCCGCCTACCGAGGCTCCCATTCCCGGCATCGAAGAAACCTCGAGCACGCCGACCATGGCATCCAAGCGATCGGCGATGTTGGTGAGCCCTTCTCCTCGTGCCTTCGGGTCGAACCCCACGCCATCGTCGATGACCGTGAATGCCACCTCCCCCCCTACCTCTCCGACCGTGATGTGAACCGACTTGGCCCGGCTGTGCTTGACCGCGTTTTCCAGAAGCTCCACTACGCAGAAGTAGATGGTCGCCTCCACCTGGTGGGCGTAGCGGCCCAAGCTTGCGGTGTCGACGGAGACCGGAAGTGACGCCTTGCGGGCCATAGCGGCCAATGCGGGGGCAAGACCTTCGGACTCGAGCAATGGTGGATAGATCCCCCGAGCCAGGTCCCGCATGGACTGGATCGACTCCTCAGCCTCGGCGTTGAGTCCGTCGAGAACGGACTCAACTCGTTGTGCGCCGGCCTTGGCCGCCATTCGGCGTGCCAGTGACAGCTTCACTTTCAGCGCTACCAGTTGCTGTTGGGCCCCGTCATGCAGGTCCCGTTCGAGCCGGCGACGGGTCTGGTCCTGAGCCTCGACGACCCGCCGGCGAGACTCGCGCAACTCCATGACACGGTCATGGAGATCATCGGTCAGGGCCGCGTTCTGGAGCGCAAGACCCATGCCGCCTGCCAGGTCAGCCAGCAACCGCTCGTCGACCGCTGTCAACTTATGTCCACGACCCAGCGTGAGGGCAAGAGCCCCCAGGCGCCGCCCATCGTGAGTGACGAACTCGGCTCGATCAGCCCCAGGAAGCTGGTCGGTGTCGGCGGGAACCGGCTCCGGGGTCTCGTCGTCTGGCGGCCAGACTCGAATGCGTTCTAGACGGTCGTCGTTCCGCACCCAAACCGCCGCGCCCCTCGCCGCGGTGCCTGCAGCGAGTGACTCTGCCACCTGGTCAAGCAGCTTCTCGTCTGTGGCGGCCAAGCGGCGGGAGAACTGCGACATCACCTCATAGGGGGTGGCCCGTTTCCCGTAGACGAGGCGGTTGGCGAAGCGTTGTAGTCGTCGCCGAAGGGGCTGAAAGAGGATGGCCACGAGGGCGGCCGCGGTTGAGAGGAGGAATATGTTCTCTCCTCCCCGTCCTCCCTCGATCCCTGCGATCATCGTTGGGATCGCAATAACGATCATCACATAGACGAACGTGATAACCACTGCCAGGAGCCCGTAGACGAGGGTTCGAGAAACCACCACGTCGACGTCGAAGAGGTGGAAGCGCAGAACTGCCACCGCGATGGCAACCGGGATTGCTGCCAAGGATATGGAGAAGAGAAGGTCACCCGCCCAGGGATTCTCTGATTCCCCCGTGAAACCCTGGGCCAAATACACCACCGCGAAGAACCCGATGGCGTACATCAGAAGCTTGAGCTGCTGACGTTCGACTCGCTCGGCCCGCCGGAATCGCAAGATGATGGACACCAGTCCGCCCAGCGTCAAGGTGACGAGCCCCACGGCCCAGACAGGAGTGAACCAGGCTTCCCAGAAGGCATCCGGGACGAAGCCGATCGGATTGGGGACCGTCCAGGCACCCTCCTCGACGTTCGGCCCAATCTCCGCGGCGAACAGGCTGAGGAGGATGAGGCTGGTCGCCATGACCATTTCGAGCCACACGAGCCATCGCCAGCGCGGGCTGAGAACGTGGCCGGTCGGAAACACTTGGAACAAGTGGAAGAGCGGAAAGATCAAGAGCAGCCAGGACCAGCTCTGAAACCAGACCAGCAAGAACAAGCCCGGGTCGAGGCTCGCAGGTGGACTCTGTATGCCTGCCACCGTTAATTCGGCGAGCAGAACGAAAGCGACTCCAACTCCCCAGATCATCAAGATCCACCCCACCGAGTTGTCGGGTCGAGGAGAGATGATCAGCAGTCCTGATGCCGCGGAGATCACGGGTAACAGGACGAAGAAGATGTCCTGTGCTCCCCGGAAGCCACCACCCACCTGACCGTTGATGAGGCCATCGACGACGACGTAGATGGCGGCCGCCGTTGCAACGGCGAACAGGGCCCAAGCCAGAGGCCGCCGCCAATCGCTCATCTCATCCTCTTAGGGAATCGGAACGCTGCCACCGGCGCCATCCGTCCCTTGACGAGGGCCGGTTCCAGGGCGTCGGATTCGGGCGGATCCGCAAGTGCCGCATAGGTAGCCTCGCTCACAACGGTCTCCCCGGAGGCTGCCCATTGCTGTAGGCGCTGGCTGAGGTTCACCGTGTCCCCGATCACGGTGTACTCGAGGCGGTCCTCCGACCCGAGGAGGGCGGCAGCGACGGGGCCGGTGGTAATTCCGATGCCAAGCCCGAATGCGTCCTTGCCCTCACCCTCCCACTCCTCGTTCAGGTGCCGCTGCGCCTCGTGCATCGCAATCGCGGCCGCGGTCGCCTTGTCGGCGTGATCCGGCATTGGCTCTATCGCTCCGAACACGGCCATCACCGCGTCCCCGATGAACTGCATGACCGTGCCGCCTTGGTCGAGGATGGCCCGGTTCATCAGGGCCCGGTGCTTGCTCAGTTGCCCGGCCAGGATCGAAGGGTCGG
>DATBKE010000105.1:0-22248 GCA_036556085.1 Acidimicrobiia bacterium
ATACAAGGTGGAATTCGTTCCCAAGACCCGCATCGAGCTGGCGGTGGGAGATGAGGACGTCGAAGCGGTGGTGGCGACGATCGAAGGTGCCGCCCGCACCGGCGACATTGGAGACGGCAAAGTCATCGTTGTTCCCATCGAGGAGATATTGAGGATCAGGACGGGTGAGCGAGGGGCTGAAGCCATCTAGCGACCAGCGCCCGTCGCCCCTGCAGGCCCGCTCCAATGAGATCGATCGCCTTGTAGGAGGGCTAGCGCAAGGCCACCCCGAGCTCGGCGTCCTGGCGGTTGGCGGATACGGCCGGGCGGAGCTTTCCCTGCACTCCGACATCGACCTGCTCTTCCTTCACGAAGGGCCGGCGCCCGAAGAGGCGGTTCGATCGATCCTGTATCCGCTGTGGGATGCAAGGCATAAGGTTGGTCACGCCACCCGCACCGTCCGCGCCAGCCTCGCCTTCGCCCGCGACGATCTGGCGGCGCTCTGCTCTTTGCTTTCGGCTCGTCTCGTCTCTGGCCCACCGTCTTTGTTCGACGAGGTGCTGGCCGGGCTGGCCAAGCTTCTGACCGGGGCGCGAGCCAACCTCCCTGAGCTGCTGGCCGCGGAGGAGCACAGAGTCTGGGAACGCGAGCCGTTCGCCCGACAGGAGCTTGACCTCAAGAGTGGCCGCGGAGGACTGCGGAGCCATCACCGACTCGAATGGGATCGGAAACGCTCGCGTCTCATCGGAGAGGAACCGATCCTCCCCGCAGGGCAGACCGAAAGGACTGCGGTGGCAACCTTGCTTCAGGTACGAGAAGCACTTCATGCGGTTCAACGGCGAGCTGCCGATCTCTATCCCGTCGAACTGCGGTCTCAGATTGGCGAAAAGCTGGGCCGCGATCCCTCCGACCTCGCCACAGAGGTCTACGGTGCCGCCCGGACCATCGATGGAACCGCCGCTCTTCGATGGGGACGGGTGCGGCCAGCGGGGACCGATCCCATCAACCATGCCGGACTGGCCGTAATTCGACTGGTGCGCTCGCGCTGGGGGAAGCGTGAGCCAGCAGCGACGCCATTTGCATACGCACGGGCCGCGGCGGCGTCGGGATCGGGCGGACGGCTCTCCCTGTGGGAGCGTGATTTCGTCGCCCGCATGGGTCCCCCCGATTGGCACTCAGGAGACCGCTCGAGCCTGCTGGCTCTCCTGGCCGACGGTACATCGGGCTGGCAAGCGCTACTCGGGCTCTGGGAGGCTGGGTGGCTCACCCGCGCGTTGCCGGAACTGGGTCACCTTCGCGGTCTCGCCCAGGTGGCTCCCTTTCACCAACACCCTGTCGACGCTCATCTCGGGGCCACGGTCGCCAATGTCGTCGACCTCGCTGAGGGTGCTATCGACTGGTGCGGGGAGATCGCCGACCAGATGGGCGGTCTCGACGAACTGCTGCTGGCGGCCTTCCTCCATGACATTGGAAAGGGTCTGCCGGGCGATCATTCCGTCACCGGGAGCGCCCTGGCCCAAAAGCTTCTGATCCGGATCGGGTTCTCCCTCACCACCGCGGGGGTAGTCGGCGACGCCGTCCGTCATCACTTGCTTCTCCCGGAGACGGCGTTTCGCCGGGACACCGAAGACCCCGCGGTGATCGGTCTCTTGGCGGCGTCGGTGGGAAGCCTTGACTTTCTACGGCTGCTCACGCTTCTCAGCGTGGCCGACGCCCGCGCCACCGGAGCCGACATGTGGAGCCCGTGGAAGGAGTCGTTGCTGAGGGCGCTGGTCACTCGAACCGCTGCCGTGTTGGAGGGGCGGCAGACGTCTGTGCCCGAAGCGGTGGTGGATGAGCTGGCGGTCCTCGTCCCCGAAATTGGCCCAAGATCCATCGCCGCGCATCTCGAGGGCATGCCACCGGACTACCTCGGCCGGTTCGGCACCGAGGTAGTAGCCACCCACCTCCGTCTCTCTCACCCCGACCTGGGCGCGGCCGAGGTGCGCACGGCCGTGGTGCCGGGTGCCCCCGTCTCCAACATCGTGGTGGCAGCACGCGATCGGCCAGGGCTCCTCGCCACCGTTGCCGGTGTCCTCGCCGTCCACAACCTGAATGTGCTCGAAGCTCGCGTGGTGACTCGCAACGACGGGCTGGCGATCGACACCTTCCGGGTGGCCGACTCCCGCGGCTCGGACATGGTGGGCCAGGGAAGGTGGCCCGCGGTTCGAGAAACCCTGGAAAGAACGGTCGCCGGGACGCTCGACCTCGAGGCGCGCCTAGCGGAGAAGCGCGTGGCACCTCTGCACATGAACCCAAGATCAACCGAAGTCCGGATAACCGACGCCACTATCGACATCCGCACTGGCGATCGTGTGGGTTTGCTCCACGACCTCGCTCTCGCCATGACCTCGCTCGGTCTTTCGATCACCCTGGCCAAGATCGATACGCGCCGCGGTGAAGCAATTGACGTCTTTGAAGTGACCAGGCCAGCGCACATAGCCGACGAAGTGATCGAGAGGTCACTAACGGCTGCGGTGCTTGGCTAGGTCGTCATATCGGCGTGACGTACGCCGACGTAATCCCGCCGTCCACGATGAAAGTGGCGCCGGTGGTGAAGGACGACTCATCGGAAGCGAGCCAGAGCGCGGCCTGGGCCATTTCCTTCGCTTCACCGAACCGACCCATCGGGATATGAACCAGCCGCCGTGCCTTCTTTTCGTCTGTGTCGAGGAACTTCATCAGGAGTTCGGTGTGGAGGGGGCCGGGACAGAGAGCGTTGACCCGAATGCCCTCTCGGGCATGAAGCACTGCCAGTTCCCTGGTCATCGACAGCACGGCGCCCTTCGAGGCCGTGTAAGCCACCTGAGGCGTGGCCGCTCCTAACAGCGCCACGAAGGAAGCGGTGTTGATGATCGATCCCCCTCCAGCGCGGCGCAGGGCCGGAATCCCGAACTTGCACCCCAGGAACACACCTTTGGCGTTGATACTCATCGTCAGGTCCCACACCTGTTCATCGGTGGCGACGGCGTCGTCATCATCAGAGTGCATGATCCCGGCGTTGTTGAAGAGCACATCGAGTCGGCCGAACTCAGACTCGGCTGCCCCCACCATCGCCTCGCAGTCGGCCGCCTTCGACACGTCGGCGGCAACAGCCGTGGCCCGGCCTCCGCTCTGATTGACCTCGTTGGCTACCGCGACTGCCGCCTCCCGATCGAGGTCGACGGCTACCACCGATGCACCTTCGGCCGCAAACAGGACCGAGGCTTGGCGACCAATCCCCCCGGCGGCGCCAGTGATCAGGGCCACTTTGTTCTGCAATCGCATCAGATGCGCTCGAAGTACCGCCACCGCTCCCAGTCGGTGACACAGTTGTCAAAGGCGTCTTGCTCCTGACGGAAGAAGTGGGTGTAGTGCTCCTGAACGTCCTCCCCGAAGGCGGCCTTGACAAACTCCGAGGCGGCAAAGTTGTCCGTGGCCTCCCGTAGGGTCCGCGGTACTCGCGGTAGTTCGGACGCTTGGTAGATGTCGCCGGAAAAATGCGCCGGCGGCTCGATCTCGTTGGCAATCCCATCGAGACCGGATGCCAGCACGGCGGCGTAGGCCAGATAGGGGTTGCAGTCCGCTCCCGGAATTCGGCACTCGATGCGTAGGCCCGAGCCATGGCCGACTACCCGGAAGCCAGCCGTGCGATTGTCATAAGACCAGGCGATCCTTGTCGGCGCCCAGGATCCGTCCTGGTACCGCTTGAAAGAGTTGATGGTCGGGGCAAGGAAGGGCATCACCTCGGGGACATGGGTCATCCAACCGCCCAGGAAATGTCTGAATGTCGGAGAAACCTTGATGGGCCCCTCGGCCACCTCACCGGGGAATGCATTGTCATCACCCGACCACAAACTCAAGTGGATGTGGCATGAGGAGCCAGCTTCGGTCATCTGCGGTTTGGCCATGAATGTCACCGACATGTCCAACGACTCGGCAATCTCTTTCATCGCCAGCTTCATGATCGAGTGGCGATCGGCCATCTCAAGGACGTGGGCGTAGCGAATGTTCATCTCGTGCTGGCCACGGCCCCACTCCCCTTTCGAATTCTCTACCGGAATCCCGGAGGCCGACAGGTGCCGGCGGACAGCCCCGTTGTACTTCTCCTCGCGCGTTCCTTGGAGAAGGTGATAGTCCTCGATATACCACCCGGCCGGGTTGAGGTCCTGGTATCGGCGTGCCGCCGCGTCCCTGTAGCTGTCCTGAAAGACGAAATACTCGATTTCGGAGGCGCCTTGGGCTGTGAATCCAGACGCTCCTGCCCGCTGCAATTGCCGACGAAGGATCGTCCGCGGCGCGACCGCGACGAGATCGTGGTGGTGGGGATCATGCAAGTCGGAGAGGACGATTGCGCTGCGGTCGAGCCAGCTCGCCAAGCGCAGCGTGGCCAAATCGGGAACCATGTGGAAGTCTCCATAGCCCAGTTCCCAGTTGGCGTATTTGTAGCCGGGGACCGGCTCCATCTCCATGTCGACGGTGAGGAGATAGTCACAACCATGGGTGCCGGCGCCCGCAATGTCCTCGAGAAAGTATGAGCCCTCGAATCGCTTGCCGTGGAGGCGGCCGTAGTGGTCGGTGAAGGCAACCACCACGGTGTCAACTTTCCCGGTGTCCACCAACCCGGCGAGGTCTTCGGTGGTCAACTGCCCACGAGTCATCGGTCAGCCTCCATTCACTTGAGCGGCGGAAGCGTAGGGCCCGAAGCGGAGGCGGTGCCGAGGCGACCGTAGAAAGGTGCCCATTCCTCCGGCACCTGCTCCCGGTGATTTCTAGTCTCCCGTGCCGGCAGAGGAGGCCTATGACCAACGAGCGCAAAATCGGCTCGGTCACTTATCAGAACGTCGACCAGGCGTACTTCAGCGAACGCGGCCTGCGAAGGCACGCCGGCGTTTGGTCCTTATGGGCGCTGGGGGTCGCCGCCGTTATCTCAGGTGACTTCTCGGGATGGAACCTAGGACTCAATGTCGGGGGGTTCGGGGGCCTCCTCATTGCCACCGTGATCATCACGATCATGTACTTCGGTCTCTGCTACTCGATCGCCGAGATGTCGCCGGCGCTGCCCCATACCGGAGGTGCCTACTCGTTTGCGAGATCGGCCATGGGCCCATGGGGTGGATTCATCACCGGGCTGGCCGAGAACATCGAGTACGTCGTCACGACAGCGGTGGTGGGAACCTTTGCCGCGGCCT
Organism: Acidimicrobiia bacterium; assembly: GCA_036556085.1. Taxonomy (GTDB): domain Bacteria; phylum Actinomycetota; class Acidimicrobiia; order Spongiisociales; family ZC4RG35; genus JACCTH01. The sequence goes on from DATBKE010000105.1 coordinate 5,190, forward strand.
ATGCCCGACCGGTCTTCGCCGAGTTGATCGGCCTTGACCTGAACGAGATGGTGTGGCTGGCAATCTTCTACGTCCTCTTTGTTGGACTGAACATCGTTGGAATCGAAGCGACGATGCGTTTCTCAATCGCTATCTGCCTCATCTCACTAGCCGTGCTGGCGATTTACGCGGTGATTTCGATTCCGAACTTCGAGGCCGGGAGACTGACTGACATCGCACCCGCCGCAGGGGGCACCCCATTCCTGCCTTTTGGTGCAGCAGGGATCTTCGCTGCCTTGCCATTCGCGATTTGGTTCTATCTGGCGATCGAAGAGTTGCCGCTGGCGGCTGAAGAGTCGATGGATCCGAAACGAGATGTCCCCAAGGCCACGATCTGGGGAATGGTGACTCTGGTGATCACCGGCGCCATCGTGCTCTTCCTCAACACAGGCGTCACCGGAGCGGAGGCGATTCGAACCTCCGGAGAGCCGCTTCTCGATGGATTTCGAGCGATTCTCGGGAGCGGAACCGGAGCCGCTTTGCTCGGCTTGGCTGCGCTGTCCGGTTTGATCGCGAGCTTCCACACGATCATCTACGCCTACGGGCGCAACATTTTCTCGCTTTCGCGGGCGGGATACTTTCCCAAGTTCATGTCGGTCACCCACGGCACGAGGAAGACCCCTTGGGTCGCGCTATTGCTCGGCGCGGCGGTGGGCTACCTCCTGGCGCTCTTGCTGAGGTGGGCCGGAGGTCAGGATTCGGCCTTTGCCGCGACTGTTTCCGGGGCCTTGCTCAACATGGCCGTCTTTGGAGCCGTGATCTCCTATGCGATGCAGTGTCTGGCGTTCGTGTTGCTGCGACGCAATATGCCCAACATCGTCCGACCCTACCGGAGCCCGGTCGGGGTGCCAGGCGCCGTCGTTGCTGGGCTGATCGCAATCGTGGCGTTGATCGCGACTTTCCTCGACGAGGGCTACCGGCCGGGCGTCTACGGAACTGCAATCTGGGTGCTACTCGGCGTTGCCTATTTCGGCGCCGCTGGCCGACACAGGCTGGTGCTCTCACCTGAAGAGGAGTTCGCCATGACCAAGGGCGAGCACGGTCACCCCGAAACGGAAGGCTACGGCACGACCCGGGTCTGAGACCCGCCCGATGATTTGGATGGCCACAGGGGTATAAACCTGGTGCATACCAGAGCATCGGAGGGCCTCAATGGAAACGGCAGCAATAGTTCTCAGTGTCGATCAGGCCCAGACTGAGGAATTCGAAGCCGGGTTCCAGGAGCACGAGTTACCTACCTGGATCGACTTTCAAGAAAAAGGGGTCCTGGTGGCAGCGTGCTTGCAGAGAATGGACATCTCCTCGCAGCCACGCTCGGGTGCCCAGCAATATTTGGTCGTCGCCATCTTCGCTACCGACGAAGGACATCATCTCCACGACAGCGATCCTCGCTTCCAAAAATGGGACCAGATGGCCGACTCCTTCCAGGTGGCCCCGGCGATGGCCTTCGGAGGCGAGACCATCCTCAAGGTTGGTTTGAGCTAGCCCATCCCAAAGTGCCTTGATGGCTGAGTCGACTTACAACCGCAAGCGGGATTTCACCGAGACCTCGGAGCCGGCGGCTGCTGCCACCGAGGGCGATGTCGATCCCATGGTGGCTCCGACTGGTGAGTTGTTTGTTATCCACCAGCACTACGCCACCCGGCTTCATCACGATCTCAGATTGGAGATGCTGAACGGCTCTGTGCCGGTCCTGGTGTCATGGGCGATACCGAAGCTGCTCCCCAAACGCAAAGGCCAACGGCACCTGGCGGTCCGAACGGAAGATCATCCTTACGAGTACGCCTCCTTCTCGGGCTCGATCCCGGAGGGGAACTACGGAGCCGGCGAGGTGCGGATCTTCGACACCGGCAAGTACGAAGCCCTGGAAAGGGACGGGAAGAAGATCAGCTTTCGACTCCGTGGGGAGCGCCTTGATGGCATCTTCCATTTGATCCATACCCGCGACCGGGAAGGAAAGGAGGAGTGGCTTGTCCTCCAAGGAGAGGATTTGCGCCAGGGATTGGAGCCGCCTCCGCCGCCAAAGCCGATGCTGGCCAGCGTCGGCGACGGGCCCTTCGACGATCCAGCGTGGTCCTTCGAGCCGAAATGGGATGGGATCCGAGCCATTGGCATCTGTGGAGTCGAGACCACCCTGGTCTCACGCAACGACAACGACATCACAGTCGCCTATCCGGAACTGTCGGCGATCAACAATCAATTGGTAGCTATCGATGCCGTCATCGATGGTGAGATTGTCGCCCTCGATGACGGGGTGCCGTCGTTTCAAGCATTGCAAGGCCGGATGCATCTGCGCGACCGGGCATCGATCGACAAGGCGGCCAAATCGCTTCCGGTCACCTATATGGTCTTCGATCTTCTCTATCTCGATGGACGCAGCCTGATCGACGAGCCCCTCACGGAGCGCCGCCGTTTGCTGGAGGAAATTGCCGTTCCTTCGAGCCGGTTTCAGGTTTCACCAGCCATCGCCGGTGAGGGAACCGCCCTGTTCGAGGCGGCCAAAGCTCAGAATCTGGAGGGGATCGTCGCCAAGCAACTCAGTTCCACCTACCAGCCCGCGGCCAGATCACGGGCTTGGCTCAAGATCAAGACCGTCTTCGATGCAGACGCAGTAGTGGTCGGCTGGACCGAAGGCGGAGGGGCTCGCAGCGGGAGCATCGGCTCCCTGGTCCTGGCCATGTATGAAGGCGACACCCTGCGCTACGTGGGCAACGTCGGGACCGGCTTCAACCAGAAGACGATGGCGGAGGCGAAACGACGGTTGGGGGATCTGCCAAGCACAGTTGCACCGTTTCCAGCCTCGGCGATGCGGGGCCGGGCCGAATTGAAGCGAGCTCATTGGGTCGCGCCCAAACTTGTAGCGACTATCGAATACCGACAGGTGACGAGCGCCGGGCGCCTTCGAGTGCCATCGTTCAAGGGGTTTCGCGAGGACAAGGTCCCCGAAGAGTGCACGTTTGATCAGTTGAGCAGCGGTTAGCGGTCGAGCAGGCGGTTGACAGCGTCGAGCACAGCTTTGGCGGTCGCCACCGCCGGATCGCCTCCCCGAACGATTGCGCTTCCGACCAGCTCCTGACCGTTTTGATGAACCTGGGCGAGGGCGATCTTGAGGTTCCCAAGGTCAGAGGTCGCCACCGCCGAGAGGTCGAAGCCGAGATCTGGAGAGAGATTGCGAATCGCCCGCAACGTGGCCTCGCCTACCAGCCGATGACGATGACTAGGGCCGCCATCACCTTCGACCCGACCCCGATACTGATTATGCGAAGCGGTCAGCGTCACCTCGATCACCGCCCGCGCACCAACCAGTTGTTGATCGATCGTCGAGAGGGCGGGGCGAGGGGCCATGAATGCAGGGTAAACGGGGCGCCGGTCAGCGGGAGCTTCTATGGTTTTTGGTCCGCCACTAGGAGGGGTCTTTGTGATCAAGGAGTTCAAAGAGTTCATCGCCAAAGGCAATCTCATCGATCTGGCGGTCGCATTTGTCATGGGCGTTGCCTTCAGCGGCTTGGTCAATACCTTCATCAATCGAGTCGTCAATCCCATCCTGGGCCTGCTCTTCAACGTGTCGAGCCTCGAGGGGATGGGCCTGTTCGGCGATCCGGATCCAGTCACTGGAGTTCCGGCTGGGTCGGTGGGGGCCCTTGTCGGCGCCATTATCAACTTCCTCCTCGTGGGGTTCGTGATGTTCTTGGTGGTCAAGGCCTACAACCGCATGCGCCGACCGCCGGAGGAGGTCGAACCGTCCGAGGAGATCGTGCTCCTACGCGAGATTCGCGACGGTCTCCGCGCCCGTCCCTAGCCGTCACCCGGCCAACTCCGAGCAATGACGTTGCCCTAGGTGACTTGGCCTACTAGCATGTTAGACATGGTACCTAGCAAGATAGGCCATGAGCACGGGAGCCAGCTGCTGAAAGGGGTGCTCGACATGTGCCTCTTGGCGGTGATCGCCGAACAGGCAACCTACGGATATGAGATGGCGCGGAAGCTCGAAAGCCGCGGATTGCGACTCGCTTCGGAAGGAAGCATCTACCCCCTTCTTTCCCGGCTCCAGCGTCAGGGCCTGGTCGAGGGCTATCTGGTCGAGTCGGCAGGTGGTCCCGCCCGCAAGTACTACCGCCTAGCGCCCACCGGAGCCCGCACACTTTCCACCTGGATTGCCGATTGGGAGGCACTAGCCGCCGGAGTGAATGGTGTCATCAAGGGAGTTAACAATGGTTGATCAAGCCGGGACCGCCCGGATTGTCACGAGCTGCGAGCGCTACTGGCGAGAAGCAGGGCTTTCCTCCGGAGCCATCTCCGAAATGGTCAGCCAGTTGGACCAACACCTGCGGGAAGCCGCCGCTGCTGGCAAGCCCCTCGATTCGGTGGTGGGCAAGGATCTGAGAGGCTTCGCCGAGGCGTGGGCCGCGGAAACGCAGGGCCGGAGATCTGGACGAGAGCGAAAAGACACGGGCGTTAGCCGCCGTAACAGCCGCCGTGAGCTCTTGCTTTATGGCCTCGGAGTGGTGGCCCTGGTCGTAGCAGTGGGCTTGTCGAGAGGAGAAGCATCAGTGGACAACGAGATTTGGAGATGGCTCTGGACCGGTTTGGCGGTCGCAATGGCGATCGGCGAGATCTTTACAGCCGGCTTCTTCTTGCTGCCCTTTGCGGTCGGCTCCGCTGCCGCTGCCGTCCTGGCCTGGACCGGAGTGGCAGTTCTTCCGCAGTGGCTGGTCTTTTTCGGCGTATCGCTGGTCGCCTTCGTGTATCTGCGGCGTTTCATCGCCCGCCAGGACCAGGAGTCCCTGCCTTCGGTTGGGGCCAATCGCTGGAACAACACCCGGGGCGTGGTCCTCGACGCCATTGACCCGCTGGCTGGAACTGGCATCGTTCGAATCGGCGGAGAGGAATGGCGAGCAACGGCGGATCAGCCCATCCCCGCCGGAACTCAAGTTGTCGTGCTGGAAGTGAGCGGGTCCCGGCTGGTGGTCACGCCCCTCGAGACCTGACACAGAGAGAAAGAAGAGGACAGTGGAAAACAATGCGCTGGTAGTGCTGTTCGTCGTAGTGGCGGCGGCTTTGATTCTGATCGCGGCCACGGGGTTTCGGGTTGTTCGGCCATTCGAGAGAGGCCTGGTCGAGTTCCTAGGTAGGTACGAGAAGACAGTCGACTCGGGCTTGCGGTGGGTGATGCCTTTCGTCAAGAAGCTGACCAAAGTCGACATGCGCGAGCAGGTGGTCGACGTGCCGCCCCAGGAGGTGATCACGAAGGACAACGTGGTTGTCACCGTCGATGCGGTGATCTACTACGAAGCCACCGACCCGGTAAAACTGAAGTACAACGTGGCCAACTTTGCACTGGCTGTGACCAAGCTCGCCCAGACGAACCTAAGGAATGTGGTTGGTGATCTCGATCTCGACACCGCTCTCACCAGCCGCGATCTGATCAACTCCAAGTTGCGGCAAATCCTCGACGACGCCACCGACAAGTGGGGAACCCGAGTGGTGCGAGTCGAGATCCAGCGCATCGAACCACCGGCGGACGTGACCGAAGCAATGCACCGGCAAATGAAGGCCGAGCGACTTCGTAGGGCGGTAGTCACCGAGGCAGAAGGCGAGAAGACGGCGCGGGTCTTGAAGGCCGAGGGTGTCAAGGCTTCGGCGATCATCGAGGCCGAGGGACAGGCCGAGGCGATCAAGCGGGTGGCCGACGCCGATCGATACCAGAAGGAGACGGTGGCAGAAGGAGAAGGCCGCGCCATCGAAAGGGTCTACTCAGCCATTCACACCGGCAACCCAACCCCCGACCTGATCTCGATTAAGTACCTCGAGGCGCTGGCCGCGGTGGCTAACGGTCAGGCAACGAAGATCTTCCTCCCCCTCGACTCGACCGTCGCCATGGGGAGCGTCGCTGCCATGACCGAGCTCTTCAAAGAGAAGTCCTGAGCGCGACCCAGGGCCGATAGGGCTGCTCTACAGCGCTATCGGCCCATAGACGCGCAGCGATCGTTCAAGGTCGGGTGATTGCCCGCAGGGTGGACTCGACTTCGAAGGGTTCCACCGGAGGGTAGAACACCATCGTGTAGCGGTCGCAACGATCGCTGCCGTCGTTATCGAACCAGGCGGCGACCCACTTTCCGTCAACGTGGGGGCCTACCACTCCCTCGGTTCCGGCCACATCCACCGCCCCGCGTTCTCCGGGCCAATCGATCGGGGGGAGGGCCCCCCTGATGAGCGCTATGGCCAACTCGCCTTCGGCGTTGACCCAGAAGACCGAGCGGGTGCCACCGATGGCGGTGAACTCGTCGAGTTCGATCGACTCGAGGTCGGCTGCTTCTCCGGTCACGCGGGTGGGCAGTTCGCTGACGGCGTAAGGGATCGGCGGGCATTCCACCAGAGGCTCAAGAGTCGTGGTGGTCGAGCTACCAAAGGGTGCGGTGGTTGAAGGTGTTGTCGTGGTGGGCTCTGCACCAGGCACGCAGGCGGCGATGACAACTGCGACCAATATCGGTCCTACCCGATGCACCGAGCCAAGATAGAAGCCGCCCGTAAACTCGCCGACCGGCCGGCGCTGGCAGCCGTGCTCGGCGCCCTGGTAATCGCCACATCGGCCATCCTCGTCCGCCTCGCCAACGTCGAGCCTTCGACCGCCGCGTTCTTCCGTTGCGCCTACGCGCTGCCGGTGCTGGCGATCATCGCCCGTTCGGAAAGAGGCCGGTTCGGGCCCCTCGATCGGAAGACCGTCAAGTTGGCCGCGGTAGCGGGCGTCTTCTTCGCCGCCGACCTGGTGCTATGGCATCACTCGATCGCCCAGGTGGGAGCCGGGCTGGCCACCGTGCTCGGCAACACCCAGGTAGTGATTGTTCCATTCCTCGCCTGGCTCCTGCTCCGAGAGCCCGTCGGTCGCCAGATCATGGTTGCGGTCGCCCTGGTCATGTCTGGGGTCGTCTTGATCTCGGGGATCTTTGGCGCCGACAAGGCGTACGGACTCAACCCTGGTCTGGGAGTCCTCTTCGGAGTCGGGACCGGATTCGCTTACGCCGGATTCATCCTGGTGCAGCGGCAGGCCAACCGCGACCTGCGCCGTCCGGGAGGTCCTCTTCTTTATGCCACAGGCATTGCAGCCCTCGCCTCGCTGGCAGCCGGGCTGCCCCTCGGCGAGATCGACCTGACGCCAACCTGGCCCGCCCATGGTTGGTTGCTGCTGCTGGCCCTCGGAGTGCAGGTGGGTGGTTGGCTTCTGATCAGCATTGGCCTCCCGCGACTTCCCGCTGCCGTGACGTCCGTTCTTCTCACCGTGCAGCCAATCGGCTCGGTTCTGATGGGACAACTCCTGCTCGACGAGCGTCCCTCCCTTATCCAATTGAGTGGCGTCGCCCTGATTCTCAGCGGTCTGATCCTGACCGGTCGCCGCAAGACGGGGCCCGTTATGGTGGGATCAGGATGAAAGACCAAATCAAAGCCACCATCGAAGCCCGTGCGGGCGAGCTCACCGACATCAGTCGCTGGATGTACGAGAACCCCGAGGTTGCCTACGAGGAGCGGGAGAGCTCTGCCCGTCTGGCCGCCTTTCTAAAGGGGAACGGCTTCGATGTCGAGTATCCGGCCTACGGACTCGAGACGGCTTTCGTGGCGCGCGCTGGAGACACCGGGCCCGAGGTCATCATTTGCGCCGAGTACGACGCACTGCCCGGGGTAGGCCACGCCTGCGGACACAACATCATCGCCACCTCGGCCCTGGGAGCCGGGATCGGCCTGCTCGAGGCCGCCAATCAGCTCGGGTTTCGCATCACGGTGCTCGGTACCCCGGCCGAGGAGAAATACGGCGGCAAAGTCGACCTAATCAAAGCCGGCGCCTTCGAAGGGGCGAAGCTCGCGATGATGGTCCATCCCTCCACTCACGACGTGGTCGACCCACCGGTGATATCGGTGGCTCATATCGACGTCATCTTCCGCGGCAAGACCGCCCACGCCTCGGCCTATCCCTTCCTTGGGATCAACGCACTCGACGCCTTCGTCCAGGCATATGTCAACGTCTCTACATTGCGCCAACAGCTCGAACCCACGGACAAGGTCCATGGGATCGTCACTCACGGGGGCGACGCCCCCAACATCATTCCTGATCACACACGCTCCTCCTGGTATGTCCGCGCTCCTCAACAGGATCGCTTGGACGTCCTCCTCCCCCGAGTCCTCGCATGTTTCGAGGCGGCGGCCACCGCCACCGGCTGCACGCACGAGATCGAATATGTCGGCCACACCTATGAGGACATGATCAGCAACCCGGTCCTCGTCGAGCTTTTCGCGGCCAACTCCGAGTCACTGGGCCGACCGATGATGCGGGGTAAGGACCTGCCCCCGACCGTCTCGGGCTCAACGGATATGGGCAACGTGTCCAAGCTCGTTCCCACCATTCATCCAATGATCTCGATCGACAGCACTCCGGCGGTGAATCATCAGCCGGAGTTCGCCGCCCACACCATCACCGCCGCCGGCGAGAAAGGCCTGATCGATGGAGCGGTGGGCATGGCCTGGACCGTCTTCGACGTCGCGAACGGCGATCGTTGGGAAGAGATCACCCTCTGAGCCCCCTCCCTTTCGGGGTACTCCCACCGACGCTTACTTCGCTCGCTGGGGGGCGAAACAGGGCTTACCCGACGGCGTAGAACTTGCCGTCTCTCACTCCCACGTAGATCCGCCCGTCCCACACCGCCGGGGTCGATTCGATGCACGATTCTGAAAGCTTGAGCGTCCACGCCGGAGCGGGCCGCCGGGGATCGGCCAGGGAATAGGCGCGCAGCTCTCCGGTGCAGGTCGCCACCAGCAATTCGTCTCCGACCACCACCGGAGAGGACCAGGCATGCCAGCCGATCTCCTCGCGCCAGGTGACCTCGCCAGTGCCAGCATCAACGGCCAGCAATTCTCCAGGCTGAGTCGCCTCGTAAAGGACCCCGGCTCCGAGAGCTGGCGTCGCCCACAACCCGCCGACCTGCTCACCGCCGGGCACCGCAACGCCCCAAACGTAGGGATCAGGGAGCTTCGGATCAAGCTTGATCAACTGGCCAAGCTCGCGGCTGCGCTCGTTCTTTCGTTCCTCCTCCACCGCCACGTACACCGACCCGTCTGAGTCGGAAACGAGAGTGGCGTCGGTGTCGTCGCCCACCCAATAGTCGAACGCCACCGGGGCAATGCCGTTGCCGATGTCGGTTAGGTCGAAGCCCACGACTCTTCCCCCCGAGTTGGCCAGATAGGCAACCTGGTCGTGGATCATCACCGAACTCTCGAAGGACACGTTGCGGCCCACTCTGGCGAGGAGCTCGTCTGTCCATCCCGGAGTGGAAAACACGATCTCGGGTGCGACGGTGACGAGACCGTCAGTACCTGTGGTCCGGTTGAGCTTGATGGCGAAGAACCATCCGTTTTCTCCGCCTTCGTACAGCATGTCATCGACGATCACGGGATTGCCGTCCCAGTCGTCGTTCCAAATGCCAGCGACGGCATCGGCATCGAGGCTCCAAAGCTCTGTGGGCTCGGCTCGATCGAGGGCGACGATGCGCAGTCTGTTGTCTCGTGAGCCAAAGTAGAGGAGTGGAAACCCGTCCGGGTCGAGCGTCACTGATCCCTTGATGATGTCGTTGGTTGCGAACGCCGGTCGTAGTTCAGCGCCCGAGGCGGCGTCGAGGAAGTGGACCGCTTTGTCGTAGGCGCCGAAGATCACCTCGGTTGTCCCGTCGCCTCGCTCCCAAACCACGGGCTGACCGGTCCAGCCGCTGCCGCACCATTGTGAGCTGACTCCAGCCACTGAAGAGAAGCCACACATCACACCATCAGGCGGGTAACTCCATAGCACCCGGGGATTGGCGGGCAGCGGGCCCGTCCCATAGAAGGTACGGGTGGGATTTCCCCTGAACATCGTCAGGCCCGGCGTCGACCCCCACGGCAGTCCGGCGGTGAAGCCGGGGACGGTTCCCGGCTCGCGGGCCGGAAGCGTGGTGGTGGGAGCAAGAGTGGTGGTCGGCTCGGGTCGAGTGGTCGTGGTCGGTGCCGGAACCGTGGAGGTTGTCGTGGCGGCGGTCGTGGTTGGCACCAACAGTCGGGTCAGGGCGTTGTCCGGCGCCGCCAGGAAAGAGGCGGCCCCGAGGAGGCCACCGAGGGCGATGACCGTTGGAATCGCCCAGCGCTTCTTGGTATCGCCCGGGTTCACGTCCGCGGGCAAGAGCGCTCGCCGGAGACCACCGGGTGTCCCGGGCTTTCAATACTGGCGGGGAGCAAACAGGCTCGTAGCTCGCCTTGCGGCGAGATCTCGACCCGGGCCACAGCGGTCGTTGAGCCGGCCGGTGAAAAGTTGGGCCAGACGAAATTCCCCAGGCTCCAGGCCACCGGAACCCCCTCGATGGTCTCGAGCGGCTGCAAGCGGTGGGGATGATGACCGAAGATCGCATCGGCGCCGGCGGCAATCATGGCTTGGGCCCGCTCGATGTCGTCGGGGCGGGGGGCAAGGTCCAATTCCACCCCCCAATGTACGGTGACAACCACCCAGTCGGCCCACGCTTCCGCCCGCTCTACTGCCGCCACCATGGAGTCGATGTCGTCGCCGTCGGCCATCCCCGCTGCCGCTTCGGTAGCGAGCCAACCAGCGTGCGGTTGGATTCCCCCGAAGCCGACCACCGCGATCTTCCACCCGTCGATGAGGTAGGGGAAGAAGCCGTTGGCCTGGCGGAGGTGGCGTCCAGCACCGACGGTATCGATGCCAGCTGCCAGAAGACGCAGACGACCGTCGATGAGCGCTTCCTTGCCGAAGTCCTGGGAGTGGTTGTTGGCGAGATTCGCAACGTCGACGCCGGCCGCAGCCATCTCCGAGAACCCGTCCGGGCAACGGAAGACGAACTCCTTTGGTTCCGGTGAGCCGAGGGGGGAAGGACTGCACTCGAGGTTTATAACTGTGAGATCGTCGTCGAGGAACAGGCCCTCGAGGCCGCTCCAGGCCCAGTCAAAGCCACGCTCCGCCAGTGCCGGTATATAAGAGGTGTCGAGGTTGACATCGCCGACCCCGTGGATGACGAGAGAGCCGCGATCGGGTGTGGTGGTTGTGGTTGAGGTTGCGGTGGTGCTCGCGCTGCTCGTGTTTGATGGCACCGCGGTGGTCGATGCGCCCGTGGCTGATGGCACCGCGGCGATCGGCGTCGAGGCCACGGAAGTCACCGCTGGCAGGGGACCCCCGCAGGCCATGATCAATAGCAAGATCGCGAAATGTCGACCGCGCACCGGGGGAGGCTAGGTCGGGCCGACTTGTTCTCTGTGGAGATATCCGCGTTGAGCGCGGCCCACAACCCAGGGTTCGCTGTTTCTCCCCCCGGAGGGGGGAGTACGGCGCAGCCGGGAGGGGGGCTACAGGATTTGGGAGAGGAAGGTCTTGGTCCGTTCCTCGGTGGGGTTGGTGAAGAAGTGTTCGGGGGGTCCCACCTCGACGATCTGTCCGTCGGCCATGAAGATGATGCGATCGGCCACCGCCCGAGCGAAACCCATCTCATGGCTGATCACGATCATGGTCATCCCTGAGGCGGCCAGCTCCTCCATCACCTCCAAGACCTCTTTGATCATCTCCGGATCGAGGGCCGAAGTGGGCTCATCGAAGAGCATCACCTTGGGCTGCATGGCAAGCGACCGGGCGATTGCCACTCGCTGTTGCTGGCCGCCGGAAAGCTGGCCCGGAAACTTGCGGGCCTGCTCGGGGATCCTGACCCGCGCCAGCATCTTCATCCCTAACTCCTCAGCTTCTGCCTTGGCCATGTGCCGAACCTCCCGAGGTGCCAACGTGACGTTGTCGAGCACCGTGAGATGCGGGAAGAGATTGAACTGCTGAAAAACCATGCCGGTTTCCATGCGGACTTCGTGGATGTTGCGGATGTCGTCTGTCAACTCGACTCCATCCACGATCACCCGACCGGCATCATGTTTTTCGAGGCGGTTGATGCATCTGATCAAAGTGCTCTTGCCGGACCCGGAAGGCCCGATCACGACCACAACCTCCTTCTTGGCCACACTCAGAGAGATGTCGTCAAGGGCTTGGAAAGTGCCAAAGAACTTGTCGACGTTCTCGAGCACGATCATCGGCTTCCCGCCGTTGGCAGATTGGGCGTCGGTCATCTTTCTCCAATTCCGAGGCGCCGTTCGAGGCGGCGTGCTTCGCGTGACATGGCAAACGAACCTGCCCAGAACGCCAGGGCCACAAACGGCAGCGTGATCCTCGCCAGGCCCTGGGCATTGAAAGCGGGTTGGGCATTCGCGAACGAGGAGGCAGCGAGGATGTCGCCGAGTCCGACGATCGCCACCAAGGTGGTGTCCTTGAACAAGCTGATGAACTGTCCCACCATCGCTGGAATCGTCGCACGCAGCGCCTGGGGCAGGACAATTAGGCGAGTGATCTTTAACCCCGGGAGGCCCAGGGACTGGGCCGCCTCCGATTGGCCCCGGGGCACGCTTTGCAGGCCGCCGCGGACGACCTCGGCAATGTACGCGGCCTCAAAGGCCGTGATCACGATCAAGACCCGGGTGACGCTTCCTGGGCGGAGGTCGCGGGGCAGGAAGAAGCCCAAGGCAAAGACCGCCATCAAAAGGAGCGTGATGAGAGGCACGCCGCGGATGAGTTCGATGTAGCCGATCGAGAAGGCCCGCACGACCGGCAGGCTCGAGCGCCGACCCAGGGCCAGGGCCACGCCGATGGGAAACGCAAAAAGGATCCCGGCGATCGTCAAGAAGATGTTGAGCATGAACCCGCCCCAGTCATCCCAACCGAGCCCGGAAGAGCTGAGGATCCAATAGGCGGCGAGTGGGAACAAGGCCACCAATATCCAGCCGAACCGACGGGGAACCGGGCCCAGGCGCACCCCCAACCAACGGCTGGCAACGAGCAGAGCCACTAACGCGATCACCACCAACGTGGGGATCACGGTTCGGGTGAGCGCCAGGGCAGCGATCACTAGCAAGCTGAGCGGCCAGAAGCGTCGGAGCCAGCTAACCACGGCCCGCGATCCGCGAACCTCCACCAGCCGGATCCCGGCGTCTTTTGATCTCTCCCGCGCCGCCGCCTTCAACATTCCGCCCGCCAGCCCCGCCATCAGCGCCAACAGCAGCATCGCCACCACCACTCGCCACAGTTGGGCTCGGGGGAACGATCCCACCATGAACAGGGCCAGGTTCACCCGAAGGATCTCGAAGTTCGACGTCGCCAGAAATCGGATCACCAGATAGGCCAGATAGACAATGCCGGTGCCGAGTACGACCGTCAGGAAGACGTTGAGCGGGGTGGAAAAGAGGTTCTTCCTCACCCATCGCGCTGCGACCGGACGAGAGGCGGTGATTGTCATCAGCGAGTCACGATCCGGAGGTGACGGTTGTAGAGGTTGACGAGGAGGGAGATCACCAGGCTGAAGATCAGGTACGAGCCCATCAGCAAGATCACCACCTGCGGTGCCGGTTGGCCGTTACCAATCGCCTGGAACGCAATCAGAGTCACCTCGGCGAAGCCAACGGCGATCGCCAATGAGGTGTTCTTCACATAGTTGAGGTATTGATTGATGATCGGGGGCAGGGCGATGCGCATGGCTTGGGGCAATACCACGAACCGGAGGCGTTGGAATCCGGAAAGGGCCAGCGCCGAAGCCGCCTCCGATTGCCCTTTGGGGACTGCGAGGATCGATCCGCGCACGATCTCGGCCACATGGCTCGAGGTGTAGAAAGCCAGCGCCCCCACCACCGCGAAGAAGGCGCCGAGACCGCGATAGCCCCCATCGACCACCCGCCCTTCGAGTTCAGGAAAGGTGATCGTGAGGGGCCGGCCCAGCATCAGATAGGCAATGCCGCCCACGAGCGCGATCGTTCCGAGGCTCCACAGCCAACGATGGTGGGGTGTTCCGGTCCGCTCGTGAATGCGGGTCCGCCACCACCAGAGAACGGCACCGAGCAGCACTGCCACCACAAGCACCAGCGTGAATGGGCGATAGTTGTCTCCGGCCCGGAATCCTGGGACATGAAATTCGAGGTTGCTGATGACGAACCATCCGAAGGGGGTAATCGGATTACGAGCCGGAGGAAGGCGAAGAATCACCGCCTGGAAGGCAAAGATGACGACCAGCAAGGGCGGGAGGTTGCGAAGGATCTCCACGTAGGCCGAAGAGATCTTGGCCACGAGCCAGTTCGTGGAAAGGCGACCGACTCCGACGATGATGCCGAGGATGGTCAGCAGCGGAAGTCCGACGATGGCGAGGGCGAAGGTATTGCGGATTCCGTTTAGAAGCGCCGATCGAACCGGGGCCGTAGGGCTTAGATCCGACCCGGCGATGCGGACGCCAAAGGGTTGGTCGAGGAAGTTGAAGTCTGTTCTTACACCTCGGGCACGCATGTTGTTGGTGACGTTGAACCAGAGGACATACAGCAGGAAGAACACGGCGGCCGCGGCCACAACCTGGGCGGCGATGCGCAGTACTTGCTGGTTACGCCAGAAGGGAACCCGGGCGCTGGGGATCAAAACCTCCCTCGTTATGAGAAAGGGGCGGCCCGTAGGCCGCCCCTTTCACTCGAATTGCTCTAACGGAAAGGCGGCGAGTACATGAGCCCGCCGTTCAACCAGAGGTCGTTGACCCCCCGCACCAGACCCAGAGGCGTATCCGGGCCGACATTGCGGTTGAAGATCTCGCCGTAGTTGCCGACGGAGGCAATCACATTGGCGGCCCAACCCGGCTCCAGGCCGAGCCCGGCGTCGAAGACCGCGGTGCCGTCATCGCTCTCGATCTCCAATCCCAGGAGTCTTCGAATCTCGGCATTGTCGGTGTCAGCGAACGTATCGACGTTGTCAGACGTGATCCCCAACTCCTCAGCCAGGATGGTGGCGTTGACCACCCAGTCGACTACCTGCGCCCACTGCGAATCGCCATCACGGACCGCCGGGCCCAACGGTTCCTTGGAGAAGGTTTCCTCGAGGATGGTCAGGGCTTCGGGGCCACCCTGATCAGCAGGGAAAGCGGAACGGACACCGGCCAGCTGCGACTTGTCCGAAGTCCAACCGTCGCACTGTCCGGAGACGAAGGCGGGCTGGAGGACTCCGTTGTCCTCAAACGTGAGCGGCTCGTACGGAATGTCGACAAACCGGGTGGCGAGGTTCAGCTCGGTGGTGGTCCCGGACAACACGCAGATCGCGGTGTTGGCCAAGTCCTCCATGGCAGTGATGCCTGAATCAGAGAACACCATCATCCCCTGCCCGTCATAGAAGGTGGTGGTCAGGAAGGTGGCGCCCTCGCCGCCGTCGCGGGTGGCGGTAAAGGTCGTGTTGCGGATCAACACGTCGATTTCACCGGATGCCAGGGCCGTGAAGCGTTGCTGGGCATCGAGAGGGACGTATTCGACCGCCTCCGGGTCGCCCAAAACGGCCGCCGCCACCGCCCGGCAGAAATCGATGTCAAAGCCCGACCGGGTGCCATCGGCGTTGAGGAACCCGAATCCGGGGACCGTTTCGTTGACCCCACACAGCAGGCTTCCCCGCGATTGGATCTCGCCCAGCAGCCCTCCTCCACTTGGTTCGGTGCCGGTGTCGGCAGTCGTGGTGGTGGCGCCCCCGGTGTCGGCCGTGGTTGCCGTCCCGGTATCGGCTGTCGTGGCCGGGCCCGTATCGGTGGTCGGGGCGGTAGTCGTATCCGCCGCCTGAGTACAGGCAGCCAACAACATCACTACCGCAAGAAATGCCAGAGTTCTCGCTCGTGTCACTAGTCCTCCCTTGGGGGTTTGATACCGCCTAATGGTGGTCTGACCATAGTCAGAGAAGCCGGAATCGGGCCGGGCAGGCTCGTTCTCTGGGCTGCAAACGTCGGTTTCGGGGTCAACAATCCTGGTTCGGAGAAGGTTTCGTGGCTTTACGCCACTAAACATGACAAGCTGTCGATACTTCGCGCATAAGGGTGGTTAACGGGACTCATGTTTGACGCAGCCGACGCACGGTTGTTGGAGGACACCGCCGGTGGAGATTCCGATGCATTTGCCATCTTCTTTCGCCGTCATGTCTCTTCCATCACGCTCTATGCAGTTCGGCGTTGCCGTGATCCCGAAGACGTCGGCGACCTAGTGGCCGAGACTTTCCTCGTCGCCCTTCAGGCCGCCGGTCGTTACATCCCCGAGACCGAAACGGCCCTCCCCTGGCTCTTTGGAATCGCTCGCCGGGTTCTGGCCAAGCAGCGCCGGCGGATGGCGGGAGCGCGACGCCTGCTCATCAAGAGCAGCAACAGCCATCTCCCCTTCACCGCCTCGGAGGAGGACGCGGTCGCCTCCGCCATCGATGCCGCCCGTCAGCGGCCGGCTCTGGAGGCGGGATTGGCGCGGCTGAGTAACGGTGAGCGAGAAGTCATCGAATTGGTGGCTTATGACGGCCTCAGCCCGGCCGAGGTCGCCGAGGTGCTCAAGCTCAGCCCCAACGCGGCCCGGCTCCGGCTATCCCGGGCTCGGCGGCACCTCCGTCAAATCCTCGAGCCGATCCCCGAGTCGGAAGCCCACCATGCGATCTAGAAGGTCGACCTTCCGACGACCCCTGCCTCCCCCGATCGACCAGTTCGTCGATCAACTCGAGAGCAACCTCCGTCGTGCGATGGCTGTTGCCCCGCCGGCACGGCCGAGTCGATTGCAGAGAGCCTGGGACCGGTGGACTCGGTGGATGCTCCGTCCGGTCACCCACGGGGGCCTGGCGCTGGTCATGATCTTCGTCGTGGCGGCCTCCGTCTCCACCCCCGATACGAGGATCGTGATGGACGTTTCGCAACCGGCCCAAGTTGAGATGGGCAACGAGGCCTATTGGGTCGAGGTAGTTCAGATCCCAGACCCGGTCCCCCAAACCTATCCGACCGTTGCCCGGGAACCGGTCAGCCGCTTTGTCGTCATGGTCGAGCCCGCTCCCCGACCGCCCTACATCCCCGACGAGATCGGCCTCAGCCCCGTTTAGGCCGCTTGGGCTTGTCCCGTGTAGGACCGGCCAGCATCGCCAAGACCTGGCCGCTCACTC
>DATBKE010000106.1:0-14490 GCA_036556085.1 Acidimicrobiia bacterium
ACCTGCCAATTCGGAAAGTAAGACACCTTCACCAGATGGGGTACTCCGACCGCAGAGGTACGGAAGGAGATCCGGTCCTCTTCCAGCACGACGTTGGTGATCCTGGCATCCTGGCCGGACAGCGGAAGGCTGTCAGCAAGCTGGTCCACCGAGGTCACCCGCGGCCAGCTCTCGGGCCCATCGGTGGCAATCCAGCGATCGAGGAGTTCGATCCTTCCGTACCAGTCGAGAGAGAACTGTTCGAAAGTGTCTCGATCTTCTCCACTCCCGATCCCAAATACGCCGAGGAGCCGCGCCAGCAGGCTGTTCGACGGCCCTTCGTAGACAGCCGGCAGATACTCGGCGGCGACCACCAGCTCCGAGTTCCCCACCTCGTAGAACGTGAACGGAGGAGTGCTGGCAACCTCGGTCAGTTCCGCCCTGGTGTCTGCCATCTCCTTCGCCTCCGGGGTGTAGCTCACGTAGTAATCGATCCCGAAGAGCTGCATGTGGGGGACGCCACGAGTGAAGTCGAAACGGTGATAATCGAGACCAGGGATGGGACTCGAGGGCTCCTTGCTCGTCTCAGCTTGGTTGAGGAAGTGGAACGGGGTCGATAGCGAGGACTCGAAGAACAAGCCCTCCATCGATCCGAAGTCCTCCTGGGTCCAATAGGGGATCAGCATCAACGCCATGGGGGAGCCGTAGTCGTTCATGGTCTTGGCGTATTCCCACTGAATGCGTCCGGGGGGAAGAGTCGAAGTCGTCTCCATTAGGGCCTCGTACTCGGGCCACTTCGCCTTCCCTTCGTAGCCGGCAAAATTCCACCGGGCCCAGCCATTCATGATCGTGATCCCGGCCAGCGCCCCCAGCACCAGGGTCCCGGCGCCGGTGAGCGCCATGAATGATCTGCTATCGACCGGCTTCAGCCACAACATCGATAGCAATAGCGCTCCGGCGACGAGGATGCCGACTGTCCAGGGCAGGTAACGGGGAAGATTCTCTTCCCGCTGGATCAGGATCACAGCCACGGCGCCAGCGGCGACGAATAGCGCCCTCGGCACCAAGCCCGAGATCCGGTCCGGGAGCCGTTTGGCCAGCCACATGCAGAGTGCCCCGACCCCGATGGCAGCGAAGAACGTGGCCCCGAAATACCAGAAGGGCAGCAAGCGACCATTCCACAACTTCCAGCGCGCGTTCCAGATGCCCGGGAACAGCTCAGGCAGAGCGAAAGGCAGCGGGTAATAGATCAGGGGGAAGACCGCGAGTACCAGGACTGGAAGGGCGCGCTGGGTACGGCGGAATATCCAAACCGCGCCTGCCACTGCGGCAGGAAGAAGCAACCACATCTCCAACGGGAAGAGGTCGTCCCAGGTCCGGAGTGGTGTCCAGGCCATGTCTGAGCTGAATCCGAGCCGGGCGAGAAGAGGAAGGAACCAGAAGGCCGAGATCGCAAAACCGCCCGCCCAAATGGGCAAAGCTCGCCGCCAGGCTCCCTTCCAGAAGAGGACCGCGAGGCTGGCGATCATGAACGCGATGGTGGTGATGATGTGGCAGAGAATCGATGCCGCCAGCACCAACATCGCCGGGCCCATATATCGGGGCGAATCGCGGACCCCTCTGATGAGCAGGCCCAGATATACGAGCGATAGCGCGAACGACCACGAGAACGAGAACTCCCCCGCCATCGTCGAAAGCACGTTGGCCCCATAGATGGTGAAGCTCTCCATAAAGATGAACACCGCACCCCCCGCCGCGGCAATGGTCGATATGGCCCGCCCGCAGCGGAGGCTTCGGGCGAGGAAATAGGTGGCGGGGGGAGTGGCGAGCAAGCCCGCCACCGTCACCAGCTTGAAAGCGACGCCGTAGGGAAGGAACAGGTCGAGAAGGACCACCACCAAAGAAGGCAGGGGGAAGTAGAAGTAGAAGACCGGGTAGCCCGCGAACCAATCCATCGACCAGCCCAGGATCCGTCCCTCCGGCAACAGCACATCCCTGAGGAACGCCGGAACCGCCACGTGGGCCGCCATGTCTCCGCCAGTAGGAGTAGTCGAAGAGAACAGCAAGCGCGGATTTAGGACCGCCAGGATTGCCAATGAGATAGCGACCCCGACGATCAGCGGGAGCCAGCGTCGCAACCCGGGTCCGCTCGGTCCCGCCTCCCGGGGCGAGCGAAGCTGGCCCTTCAGTCGTTCAAGGGTGCCGAGCTGCAATGCTCAGGCCCGAGCCTTGCGGACCAGCTCGAGGATCTCCTTCAGGTTGAGTTGGTCGCCGGAGCGGTCCCACCACTTCTCCTCGCATCGGTGGCAGGAGAAGAATTGAACCTCGGAATCATCAGGCAGCCGATGCTTGATCTCGATGACATCGGCCGCGCCACACTGGGGGCAGTCCATGGGCGTCGAAGTGTACCGGCCCACTGGGCTATTCCTCGTCTAGGAGCCGGCCGACGTAGCGGGTGCGACGGCGACCATCTTCCCACCAAACCGCGTACCAATAGGGACCATGTGGACAGGCGTTGCAGCTGGTCTTGCCGCAGCGAACCATTTGCGAGCGCAAGCGCACTTTGGGTCGGTTGGCGGAACTGAACACACCGTCGCGCTCGAGCTGTGCCTGGGTAAGGATGAGAAGGCGGCGCAAGTCGTGAGAATCGAGGTCGCGGACCGCGTCCAACAAATCGCGGCCCAGGGCCACGATTCACGCAACTTCGAGCGGAGCAAAGAGCCGGGCGACGTTGCGGCGGTCGGTGAGCTTCCAACCCCGCGGTGGGCTCAAACGGGAGGCGTGGTCGAAGCACAGCGCATAGGAAGGAATGTCACTGGCGGCCAGTTCCTCGATCCACATGTGCTGGTCGGAGTAGGAGTACAACATCATTGCGGAGGCGGGCGCGGAACAACGGAGGCAGCTCGGGAACATGGTCGGCACGGTAGAGACCGCACCGAGCCCGTTCAAGGAATGAACTCCAACGGCGATCACGGTGGCTCACTACCCAACGTTTGCAACTGTCGCCGGGACGGCACTCCCTCGAATCGAACGCCTTGGCCATCGGCACCGAGGATGAAGACAGTTGGGACCGAGGCGACGCCATATGCGCCGAAGCCAGTGGGATCGTCTTCGAATCGAACCTCGCTGAAGTCATTGCCATAGACGGCTTGCAGAACTTGGCGGGCGTCGAGACAGGTGGCGCAGGTTGCCGCAGAGAAGAAGTGGACTCCCGCTCCCAGGTCCGCACGGGTGACTTGGACCGGCCTCACCCGCTTCGCTCGGTCGAATCGCCACACCGCGAGAACCACGGCCGCTGCCACTAGAACCAGGATGATGATTCGCCAGGACAGATCGCTCATACGAGCCCATTTCAGCCTAGGTCGGCGGCCTAGCCTCGGAGCTTGGGCAGGGTGATCTGATGAGCAAGCCGATCGAGGATTACGCGTTGATCGGCGACACCGAGACGGCTGCCCTCGTGGCCTCCGACGGCTCGATCGACTGGCTGTGCTTTCCTCGCTTCGACTCCGGTGCCTGCTTCGCGGCTCTCCTCGGCACCGAGGAAAACGGTCGGTGGCGCATCGCCCCTGTAGCGGAAATTCGAAGGGTTCAGCGTCGATACCGGGCGCAGACGCTCATCCTCGAGACCGAGCTCGAAACGGACGGCGGCGCGGTTCGCCTTATTGATCTGATGCCCATCAGAGCCGGAGGAGGCAACGCCGACGTCGTCCGCATCGTCGAGGGAATCCAGGGCCAGGTGGAAATGCGGATGGACCTCGCCATCCGCTTCGATTACGGGCACCTGGTTCCCTGGGTCACTCGCTCCGCCGAAACGCTCGTGGCGGTGGGGGGCCCCGACGCCCTGCACCTCACGACTCCGGTCGAGGTCCGGGGAGAACGGCTGACGTCGGTCTCCGAATTCACGGTCAACCAGGGTGATCGAGTTCCTTTCGTTCTCACCTGGCATCCCTCGCATCGGTCGACACCCTCCCCGATCGAGCCCGAAACGGCCCTGATCCAAACCGAGACCTGGTGGAAAGCCTGGACGAAAGCAAATCGATACCGGGGTGAATGGGGGGAGGCGGTGGAGCGCTCGCTGATCATCCTCAAAGCTCTTACATACGCTCCGACGGGCGGCATCGTCGCTGCCCCGACCACCTCCTTGCCGGAAGAGATCGGCGGGTCCCGAAACTGGGATTACCGCTTCGTGTGGCTGCGGGACGCGACGTTCACCCTGCAGGCGTTGATGATGGCGGGCCACCAAGAGGAAGCCGTCGCCTGGCGGGATTGGCTTCTCAGGGCAGTGGCAGGTGACCCCGAGGATCTGCAGATCATGTACGGAGTGGGCGGGGAGCGACGACTGCCCGAACTCGAGCTGCCCTGGCTCGGGGGCTACGAAGGCTCACGACCTGTCCGGACTGGCAATGCCGCCCACCAGCAACTGCAGATCGATGTCTACGGCGAGGTGATGGACGCGATTTACGCGGCCCGGCGGATGGGCATGTCTCACGGCGAGACCGTCTGGGACCTCGAGAAGCTCTTGCTCGACAACCTTGAAGGCAAATGGCAAGAAACTGACAGCGGACTGTGGGAGATGCGGGGTGAGCCGCGCCACTTCACGCATTCAAAACTCATGGCCTGGGTGGCCTTCGACCGGGCCGTCAAGACGCTCAAGCGATGGTCGCTCGAAGGTCCGCTCGAGCGATGGGAGAAACTGCGGTGGGAAATCCGGGCTGATATCGAGGAGCGTGCTTACGACGCCGAACGCAACACGTTCACTCAGTCATACGGCTCATCGGCTCTGGACGCGGCATTGCTCCTGGTTCCCCAGGTGGGGTTCCTCCCCGCCAGCGACCCCCGAGTGTTGGGCACCATCGAGGCCATCGAACGGGAGCTTTCAATCGACGAGCACCTGATCCTTCGCTATCGACTGGATCAGACCACCGATGGCCTTCCCGGTGCCGAAGGAGCCTTCCTCCTCTGCTCGTTCTGGATGGTCGACGCACTCGCCATGTCCGGGCGCTCTGAAGACGCCCGCCGACGATTTGAATACCTTTTAAGCCTGCGCAACGATGTCGGGCTCTTGGCCGAGGAGTACGACCCCGTATCCCGTCGGATGCTGGGGAACTTCCCCCAGGCTTTCAGCCATCTCGGCTTGATCGCTTCCGCCTACAACCTGCTACCCGATCATGAAGGCCCTGCCCATGACCGGGCTGCGGATTCCGAGGACGTCCGAGCTATTCCAGCGGATAAGCCCGGGTCATCGCCGCCCTCGTCCCGTTGAGCACTCCGTGAAACACCACTATCGGGTGGCCGGCCGTGATCGAGGCGCCGGATCCGTCGAGGTCGACGACAAGACCGGTCGTGGTCCCGGGCGGGAGGTCGATCTCCTGGGCGTCTCCGCTGCGACCAAACGTCTGAATCGAGGCGGAAGTCCCGGTCTCCTCCGGGTTCAGAATCCACAAGGCGTTCTCGCCTTCCTCGGTGGTTGCCGAGACCGGGATCAGCCACTGAATCGCGGTTGCCGGAGCTGCCGCCGAGACCGTTCGCAGCTCTTCGCCGACATAGGCCGTAGCAACGGCGACGTCCTCTTCGGCGTTGACAACGAAGCCTCCGTCGCCTCCTCCCATTTCCTCCAAACTGAAGACGAGTTGCTCGCCCGGAGCGAGTGATCCGGCTTCCACGCCGTCAGCGATTCCCGACTGATCGATGCGATCGATCCGGAAGGCGGAGTCCACGGCCGCCAAGCTGCGAAGGATCAATTGTCCGTCGATGCCGAAGCCGGGTAGGGCGACATGCCACTGGCGCGCACCGGCGATTGCCTCCGAGATGGCGGTATCGGGTCCGGTTCGGGTCATTCCCGCAACCACCAGACCGCTTTCGGGAACCAGCGTGAAGCCAAGCTGTTCCCGGCCAGCCATCGACTGATCCAGAACCAGCTCCAGAGTCGACATGGCTGGAACTCGTACAGCTTCGAGCGCGGAAGGCGTGTCCGGCCCGAACTCGCTGGAGCCAACCAACGTCACCGATGCCTCGGCCGCGAAGGGGTTGGTGATCACTACAGACGAGCCTTCGCCGGCGTTGGTCGCCAAGCCGAGCAGAGCCACCGGAGCCGGGATCGCTGGGGAGCAACCGGCAAGCGCCGGAACTGCTCCGGCGCGCTCATAAGTGCCGACGGCCAGCTGCCCGATCGCCCCCGCGGCCGACTCGATCAGAATCGGATTTACTCCCACTTCGGCGAGGGTTCCGACATCGAGGATGAACCCCTCGCCCGCCCCGGCGACAAAGGATGTGGTCCCCTCCTCACGACCCACGCTGCCCAGTCGACCATTGAGGTCAGTGTCCGTAACAATGCCGACCCGTCCCTCGAATCCTCCTCCGGCCATCGCCACCGGGCATACCACGTAGGGGTCCTCGGCCAGAGCCGGAATCGATAGAGGCTCTTCGACTGGAGCGGACGGCCAGAAGTAGCCACCAGCGAGCGCGAGCAAGGCCAGGGCCAAAAGGGAGATCCTCATCAGCCAGTCGCTCACGAAACCACAGCCATTTCTTCGATTCTCTCGGGGGCGACCGCTGCCTGTGGTGTCCGACCCCGGCCCCAAATCGCCGCCAGTATCAGGATGGAGCTCAGGGCTAGCGAGGCCCAGCCGGCGACGCGCACGAACGGATTCCCCGCCACGTCTGCTCGCACGTCGTTGGCGGGCACCAGGTTTTGGTACACGGCCAACTCGGTCGCGACAGGTCGCTGAGCGAGGTCAACTTGCCGGTCGAGGGCCTCGGTCGGAAAGGTCGAGCCGGGAACGATCACCAGCCATTCGATCCCCAACCTGCTGAGAACCTCTCCCGGCCGGAGGTCGGCTCCGCTGATCAACTTCTCGGTGATGGCGGTTTCGAGGGCTTGATCGAGAGACCCGGGCCGGCTGAGATAGGCCTGCGTGAGCGTGGCCAGTCCCCCGTCGACAGTTCGGTACTCGAATCCGTAGAGGGACCGGGCTTGGCCCGGCAATGAGTTGGGGGGACCGATCAGCAACGCCCGCCCCGGCTTCCCAGGGGTGCTCAAGGTTTCGATGAAGTCGAGACGATCGGACCACTCGTCGACGGGCAAGCCCAGGCGTCCCTGGCCCAGCACGAACAACGCTGGAACCAGGAGCAACGCGGCCAGCAAAGGGCCGCCGGCCTTGAACCTCCCGATTTGGAGCTCGGCCAAAATCGACCCAAGGAGCCCACACCCGACGGCTGCTCCAAGCAGTCCGACTGTGGCGCCCGCCGGCGAAATCCTCGGGACCTGGCTGAGCAGATATCCGCCCCCGATCAGGAGCGACGCCAGCCAGGTTCCGGGCAATCGTTGGCGGTTGCCCCACACCGCGCTAGTCGTCATCCCTACGCCGATTACGAGCAACCACAGCAACTCAGCCGTTATCTGGGGGCTCTTTCCGGCCAGGAGTAGATCGAAAAGATCGGCGCCGAGAACATAGGGAAGGATCAGCCCGGCGCCGAGAGCGGTCACTGCCAGCCCTGCCACCAGAGCCTGCGGCCGCCGTGCCGCAACGCCCCAAACGAGCGCCACGAATGGGACCACTATCAGCAAAGGGGGATAAGCCACCGCCACCAGTCCCGCCGCCAAGCCTCCAAGGGCATAACGGCCCACCCGCCGTTTCCAGTCGATGGCCGGTGTCGCCAGGATCGGATCGAGCGCCCAGGGCAGGGGGCCCGCGGCCAGCAACGCCGGCCAATTGCCGGTACCGGCGACGGCGAGCACCGTTGCTCCTCCCAGGTACGCCCACCCGGCGATGGCGCTGCCGAAGGACCCGGCTCCCGCTCGCCGGGCCAGGCGCGCCATCCCGGTCAAAGCCAGGGCCGCGGCCGCCAAAGTGAGGAGGGCCCCAGCTGCCAGGGGTCGTCGACCGAGGATGGTGTGTACCAGCGAGGCGAAACCGACAATCGGCGGAGGGACCAAGCCGGATCCGAAACCGGCGGAATTGAGTCCTCCGCCGTATGCGGCCGCGAGACCCGAGACGCTCGGAGGCAGCGCAAAGCCCACTTGCGGCGGGCCGGCAAACCAGATCCCCCTGGTAGCAATCAGTACCGCGATCGACGAGGCGACTCCAAGAGCGATAGATGGTCGGCGCCAAGCCGAGCGTGCGCGATCGGCGAAAGAGCCCGATTCTTCTTCATCGAGGGCGCGGTTGAACCTGTCGCCCAGTTCGGAGGCGGTGCGGCGCAACCGGGACGATCCCCCAACCTGAAATCGAAAGAGTTCCTCGTCCCCGACCGATCGAACCCGCTTGAGTCTGCGCCGGGCAGTCACCACCGAGGGGACCTGGGCAATCACCCAGAGCCAGGAGGCCACCGTACCAACCAGGGCCCCGATCCGGCCGAGCACTAGTTGACCGAGGCCGTCGATAAGACCAACCAGCCCCCCGATAGGCACGACCCAGGCGAGCGTCACCGGTCGGTAGGCAACGAGCATCGCCTTGTGCCGGCCTCCTTGTTCTTGCCACGAGGGCGCAGCCGCCACGCATGGAGACGTGTGGAACACCTCAGACGAGGGGACGACGATCACCTTGCCGCCAGCGACACGCGCTCTTTGACAGAAGTCAAGGCCGGCCGCCTGGAGCGGCAGGCGTCGGTCGAAGCCTCCTAGCCCGCGGAGAAGGTCGCGACGCACCAGAAGGGAAACCGCGGAGACAAATGCCACCTCGCGCACGATGTCGTACTGCTCGAGGTCAAGTTCTCCCGGGTCGAGTCCCGTGTACGGATCTCCGAACACGTCCGTGGCACCGCCGACTGACTCGAGGCCATCGTCGCTGGTCAGAATCTTCGAACCGGCCACCGAGGCGTCATTTCGGATCGTCTCGCGCATCAGGGCCGCCAAGGCATCGGGGCGGGGCCGGGAGTCACCATGCACCCACCAGATGAAGGCCACCGCCTCATCGAGCTGATCAACGACCTCCTCAGGACGGGCTACTCGAACCGCCGGCTCTGCTGAACCAACCGACTCTGCGGTCACGGAGCTACCCACCACAAGCACCTGAGCCGGGACATAAACTTGCTTGCCAATCGCGGCAAGGGTTTCCTCGAGCGCCATGGTCGGTGAGGCGAGGATCGCTACGGCCACCGCGGGCGATGCCGGGGGCTTACTAGAGGAGGGAGCGGCCGGAGAGACCGGCAGGCTGCTCATGGAGGCAGCCATTGTGGGCCGCGGCGATTGTTACTGCAATCTTTGGAGAGGCGAGGGTGAGGCTGACACTTCTATCCGGCGGAGTCGGAGGGGCCAAGCTCGGACGTGGTCTGGCGGCCATCAACGGGGTCGAATTGACCGTCATCGTCAATGTCGGTGACGACGACCGCATCTATGGTCTCTCCGTATCGCCTGATATCGACACGGTCATCTACACCATGGCCGGTCGCGAGGGGCCCCAGGGCTGGGGCCTGGCCGACGACCCGTTCGTCGCCATGAAAGCCCTCGATGCTCTTCCTATCGATGCCAGCTTTCGGATCGGCGATGGCGACCTGGCCACCAACCTTTTTCGCACCGACCGTCTCCTGGCGGGATGGTCACTCACCTGGGTTACCACGGCTCTCGCGTCCGCCTTCGGCATCGCCGCCACGATCCTCCCCGCCACCGATGACCCGCTTCGAACCGAGGTCCGCATCCCCGAGGCCGGATGGATTTCCTTTCAGGAGTACTTCGTGGGGAGAAGCCACGCCGACGAGGTGCTCGACATTCGGTTTCGCGGCGCCGGATTCTGCCGTCCCGCCCCGGGGGTGATGGAGGCTCTGACCAACTGCGATGCCATCATCATCGGCCCGTCGAATCCCATCCTCTCTATTTGGCCGATACTGGCGGTCCCGGGCGTCGCCGACACGATTGCCTCCCATCAGGCGGTGGTGGGGATAAGCCCGCTGATTGGCGGTACCGCCCTGAAGGGACCGGCTCATAAGGTGTTGCAGTCTCTCGGGGTGGGGTCGAACACAGCCGGAATCATCTCCGCCTACGACGGACTTCTCACCGACATGCTCATCGATCAGTCCGATGTCGACGACGTAGTGAGCGGTGCCCAGCCCCGACTTCATCTCACCGACACGCGCATGCCCGATCTCGAAGGATCGGTCAAGCTCGCGCAGGCGGTTGTCAATCTCGCTTCGTCGGCTCGGCGCACTTGACGATCACGATTCGCCCCGTCAGCGGGCTGCCGGAGATACGCGCGGGCGATGACCTGGCGGCAATGCTCACCGTCGCCTTGGGGCCGATGGCTCCAGAAAACGGTGACGTGCTGGTCATCACCCAGAAAGTCGTTTCGAAGGCGGAGGGTGCCTTCCGTCCGGCTGCTGATGAGGCTACCTATCGGCAAATCGTCGAACAGGAGGCGGAGGCAATCCTGCGCCGGCGCGGTCCGCTCACGATCACCTTGACCAAACATGGCTTCATATGTGCCAACTCGGGGGTTGACCGGTCAAATGTCGAAGGCGAACAGGTGGTGCTGCTCCCGGCGGACCCTGACCGATCCGCCCGCCGGATTCGAATCCGCATCGAGCGCGAGCTCGGAGTCTCGCTCGCGGTGATCATCACCGATACGTTTGGCCGGGCATGGCGACGGGGACTGGTTGACGTGGCGATCGGTGTGTCAGGCATGCTCCCGATCCTCGACCTCAGGGGGTCGGCGGATATGCACGGAAGGGTCCTCGAGGTGACCGAGGTGGCAATCGCCGACGAGATCGCCGCGGCGGCAGAGCTTGTGACAGGCAAGGCTTCCGGCGTTCCCGCTGCCCTCGTCAGCGGCTATGCCTATCCAGCTGGCGATGGTCGCGCTACCGACTTGATCCGTCCGCCATCCGAGGACATGTTCCGCTAGTCCCCGTACGGCCTCGCCCCCTCCGTCGCGTTCGGTGCCACCTCCCCCAACACTCGCTGCGCTCGCTGGGGGAGGAAACTTCTCTGTTTCTCCCCCCGCAGGGGGGAGTACCGGCGAAGCCGGGGAGGGGGGCGCGAGCGCTAGGCCTTGGGGCGGCCGAGACCCAGGTAGTCGAGGCCGGCCCTGCGGACCAGACGGGGATCAAGCAGGTTGCGAGCGTCGACCACGCGGTAACCCCGCATCCGCCGCGCCACCTCCGTCAGATCCACCCGAGAGAACTCCGGCCACTCGGTCGCCACCAGGAGCACGTCTGCGCCTACCACCGCCTCGAGCGCCGAGTCGACGTGGCGGAGCTCCGGGTCACGACCCTCGGGGTCATAGGCGACCACGTCGGCTCCGTCACTCACCAGCAATCGGGCGATGCGCGACGCCGGCGACTCCCGGACATCATCGGTGCCGGCCTTGAAGGCCACTCCCCAGACCGCCACCTTGCGACCTCGCAGCCCTCCGCCGGCTGCGGCTTTCACTTTCTCGGCCACCCTCCGCCGTTGCTCGTCGTCGGCATCGATGACCGCCTTGAGCAACCGAAAGTCGTAGCCCGCGTCTTCAGCAACCCCGATCAGCGCCAGGGTGTCCTTCGGGAAGCACGACCCGCCATAGCCCGGACCGGGCTTGAGGAAATGGGGCCCGATGCGGTGGTCGAGGCCGACTCCGTCGAGGACGTCGACGATGTCGGCTCCCACTGCCTCGCAAAGGTTGGCGAGCGTATTGGCAAAGGTGAGCCGAGCGGCGAGGTAGCTGTTGGAGGCATACTTCACCATCTCGGCCGACGTGGGGTCGGTCGCGATCACCTCCGTCGCCAGGCTGTCGTAGAGCGAGGCCACGGCCTTTACGTCGGCCTCGTCGTGAGCGCCGATCACGATCCGATCGGGGTGCAAGAAGTCATGGACGGCGCTTCCCTCCCGCAAGAACTCGGGGTGGGAGATGACGGAAGCGGAGCTGCCGAGGTTCGCCAGGCGCTTGTTCAGCTCGACCGCGGTTCCCGGAGGGACCGTCGACTTGATTACAAAACGCGCCTTGGAATCGAGAGCGAGTGCCAATTCGTCGATGACACCCCTCACATAGGAGAGATCGGCGCGGCCGTCTGCCCCGGCCGGGGTTGGCAGACAAAGGAGGACCAACTCCGCACCCTTGACGGCCTCTGGGTTGGAGGCGTGGTACGTGAGGCGGCCCGCGTCGCGTCCCCATTTGACCAATTCGACCAGGCCGTTCTCGTAGATCGGCACCTCGCCGCTTTCGAGGGCAAGAAGGCGGGATGCATCGGCTTCGGCCAGTGCCACCTGATGGCCGAGGCTGGCGAGCCCGGCCGCGGTCACCAAACCGACATAACCAGCACCGATTACGGCAACTTGCACTCCCGATCTCCCTTCTGCCCGCGGCTCAACGTGAGCACTCCCCGCCCAGCAAGCTACCCCGTACGCAAAGATCTGTCAGCATCTAATCCGACGATGACGATGGCGTCGATGTCTTCGGCTAAAGCACCCGTGGAAACCTCACCAAAACCGATGGCGTCGACTAGGGCGCGGGCTTGCTCGAGAGCCTCAGGGCGAACGATGATCGTCGTCGCCTCGTAATCGGACCGATCAGCATCGTCGACGGAGGCAACCTCGAAGCCTTGCTGCTCGAGCAGCTCCGACATCCTCCCCGCCGAGCCCTCCACTCCGTTGCCGTTGAGGACCTCCAGCCGGCGCAGGGAGGCGATATCCGTAGTGAGAGGCTGCCCGTTGGCGAATGCAACGATGACATTGTCCGCCTCGGGATGCTCCATCTTCACCACCGACTTCTCCCCGAACATATCGATGTAACCCGGCAGCGTGGCAGTCTCGATCTTCGAGCCGGAGATGCCCCGCATTCGGAAGGCCAGCTCGACGAGCGAGCTCTTGGCCAGTTCCGAATCGACCGTCAGATGCTGGGCAAATGACGCCACGATCGACCCTGCTTCGGGCAGGCTGGAGGGCTTCTTGAGCCCGGCGAGAATCGCCAGGATCAACTCTTGCTGCCGATGGGTGCGCCCGAAGTCGTCGGCGTTCACCGCCGTCCAATCGCCATCCTGCAGCTCCTCGTAATGACGGGAGCGGGCGAAGGCGAGGGCTTGTTTGCCGTCGAGCAGCTGGCGCCCCGCATCCACCGCCAGCCCGCTATTGAGGTCGCGGGCTGGGTAGGGGAACTCAAGGTGGACGCCACCGATCTCATCCACCAACGCCTGGAAGCCGACAAAGTCGACCTCGACATAGTGGTGGACCGGAAGCCCGGTGACTTCGCGAACGGTGCGAACCATGAGAGGAGCACCGCCGTAGGCGTATGCGGAATTGATCCGATCGGAGCCGTGCCCGGGAATGTCCACCAAGAGATCGCGAGGAAGAGACAGAAGTTGGGCAGTCCCGGTGCCGGGATAGAGCTTGACCAGCATGATCACGTCACCCCGAGCACCCTCCGAGGGTCCGAAGTTCTGCAGGCTCTCGAGGCCTTCCCGCGAATCGGAGCCGATGACGAGGAAGGTGATGGGCTCACTTGCCTCTGTCGGTCTCACATCGAGTTCCGGCACGACCGCAGTGTTTTGCTCGGCGTTATCGCGGAACGCTGTCTGCGCGCTGTTCAGCGTCCAGAGGATGAACCCGACCGCAAGGTTGGCAGCTACCAAAACACCAATCACGACGCCCTTCCACCAGCGGCCAGAGCTCCTGGAGGGACGCGCGGGATCAGTCGTCTCTAAAGAATCATTCATAGGGGGCCCCGAAGAAACGCATCATATCGGTGCTTGGTTCCTCCGTCATGGGCCGATAGCCCGCCATCGCTAGCCTCCTTTGCGACCAAGATCCCCAGCTGATCGGAGCAAAGTGGCCGTCCTCCCCCATGAGGGCACTTTTTCCATAATGTATGGATCTCAAACCATCCCGGTCGGGGCGGGGTATCGACCGGGGTATTTCTCTCGGCCCGATGAGGCAGGGCGATTTCCAGTTGTGGTAATCGTCCCCGGATTGAATGGTCTGGGGAGTGCCGAAAAATCCCTCTGTCGAAAGATGGCTCGCAATGGTTTGGCGGCAGTGGCCGTGGAAGTCTTTTCGGCCACCGACTCCGACGAGGTCCTGGGCGCCTACCAAGAAACCAGCGATCGTCAGGTTCTGCTCACCCTCCAGGAGACGGTCGAATATCTCCAAAGCGACGACATCCTCTGGGCACTATCCGAAAAGGTGGGCTTGCTCGGCTTCGACGTCGGTGGTCGCCCAGCGATCGTCGCCGCCGCCCGCCAACCCTGGGTGGGGTCGATCGCGGTGGTGGCGACCCCGCTCACCGGTGACGAGGAACGCGAACATCAGGTTGCGGACTTCCTGGCCAGCCTTCCGGTAGCGGTCCTCGGTCTTTATGGCCAGGACGACCCGCTGATCGCTAACGAAACGGTCGACGAAGCCCAGGCTCGAAACGAGCATGGCTCCTGGCTCCTCTATGAGGGCGCCGCTCACTCCTTCTGGGATGACGAGAGCGAGGACTTCGATCCGGGTGCCGCCGCCGATCTCGAGGCTCGCCTCCTCGAGTTCTTTCGGGCAACCCTGCCGACGGCGATCGTCGAGGACCTCGGCTAGCGCAGGTGACGTATTTCGCCCGCGTTCAAGCGGGA
>DATBKE010000107.1:0-13082 GCA_036556085.1 Acidimicrobiia bacterium
GCTGACGGAGAAATACTCGAAGTCGACGCCGACGAACACTCCGACCTCTTCTGGGCGCTCAGGGGCGGCGGGGGCAATTTCGGGGTGGTCAGCCGGTTCCGTTACCGGCTCCACGAGCTTCCCGAGATCGTCGGGGGGATGTTGTTTCTCCCGGCCACCACCGAAGTGGTCTCCGGATTCCTTGAGGCGGCGGAGGCCGCGGGCGAAGAGCTGAGCACCATTCTCAACGTGATGACCGCCCCGCCGATGCCATTCCTTCCCGAGGAGGCAGTCGGGCAACCGATCGTGATGGCCTTCCTCACCTACGCCGGAGCGGCCGACGCCGGGAACAAGGCCATCGCCCCCTTCCGCTCACTGGCCGAGCCCATCGTGGACATGGTGCGGCCGATGACCTATCCGGAGATGTATATGCCCGAAGAGGAGTTCCACCCGGTCGCCGTCGGACGGACCACCTTCATCGACGAGATTGCCGATCTCACGATCGAGCGCATCCTGGCCGAAATCGCGAACTCGCCGGCGATGATGGCGGCCTGTCAGCTGCGGGTGCTGGGGGGAGCGATGGCGAGGGTGCCCGAGGACGCCACCGCCTTTGGCCACCGGAGACGCAAGCTCATGGCCACGGCGGCGGCGATGTTCGAGCGCCCAGAAGAAGAAGAGATGTACCTCCCCTGGGTCACCAACGTGATGCGGCTCTACGACGAGGACTATGAAGATCGCGCCTACACCGGGTTCCTCGCCGATGAGGGCCCCGAGCGGGTAAAGGCGGCCTACCCGGGTTCAACGTGGGAACGCTTGACCGAGATCAAGCGCCGCTACGACCCCGACAACGTGTTCCACCACAACCAGAACATCCCGCCCGCACAGCAGCTGGCCTAGCTGGGCGGCCGATGGGTGGGCTCACCCACCCAGAGCGAGAGATGTCGGGGCTGGATCACCTCGACCAGCACCTGGTCGAGCTTCTCAACCACCCCAACCAGGTCGACCTCATGACGGAGATCTTCGATGAACCTCTCCACCGTCACCTGGGCGTTGTACCGACTCCGATTGAAGCGTCGGTCGATGAACACCTGCACCCGGTCCCGGACCGGACGGAAGGCACTGAGAAGCAGAAAGCTGGTGATGGCTACGGCCGGCTTCGAGTCGATCAATGGCGAAGCGGCGACGTTCCCGAGCAGGAGCTGGGTGACGACGACAAAGCCGGCATAGACCGCGGTGAGGAAGGCGGTGGCGATGGCATAGACGGTCGTCCGATTGAGCAGCCGCTCGATGTCCCAAATCCGGTAGCGGAGGATGCCGAGGAAGAGGGCCACCGGGATGAGGGCAAAAGCGGGCTGAAAGAACCGATAGAGGGTGACCGGCGGGTTGGGGATGTTCCTCCCGGCCAGCACGTTGGCGACGGGCGAAATCCCATTCAGGATCAGAAAGACGATCCCAAACCCAACCGAGGGAAGAAGGGCCCAAAAGAGCAGACGGGCCTGAGCCTGGCCGGTGGCATCCTCGGTGTTGAAGATCCGGTAAGCCTGAGCGGCGGCACCGGTGGCAGGCACCATCAGCCCGAAGAAGAGGAGGAGGATGGCGGGGCGCGATTCTCCCTCCAGGCGGAGAGACAGGAGTACCACCACCAACGTGAGACCCGCGTATAGGGGGACAACCCGGGCCGCTCGCCAACGCGGCACCGGCCGGCCATCGGGAAAGAGCAGTAGGGCAAACACGTAGGCGAGACCGGCGATGACATGGGCCGCCACCTGGGCGAAGGTTTCGATCGGGGTGAAGGGAATCCACTCCAGCACTGCCTGGGAGGTGAGGTTGAAGACCCCGGCGGCACCCACCAGCGCCAACGCCAGGAGCCGGGCGGTCCAGTCCCGGGAGCGGAGCCAGAGCAGGACCGCGGCCAGAGCCAGGTTGACCAGGCTGAAGAGGTAATCCCAGACGATCTGGAGAGCAGTGGGAACCTCATGGGAAGCATCGGCCGCCCGAGTCGCCACCCGCGCCCAAAAGCCGGTGCCGAGCCCCTCGATATGCAAGGTCTCGTGAAAGGCCGGTGAGACCGAGGCCACCACGGCCAGCGCTCCCTGGACCAGGACGAAGAGGGAACCGAGCAGGTAGAGGCCGAAACCAACAAAGAAGACCGCGTCGGCCGTTCGGTTCCGGGCCGGGCCCTCGGTCATCGTCTCAGCCGCTGACTTCGACCGTCCCCACCATCGGCGGATGGATCAGGCATGCATAGCGATAGGTTCCCGGGTTGGAGAATCGGAGGGTGTATTGAACATAAGCGTCACTGAAGAGCACACCTGAGGACCAGAAGCCCGATCCGTCCCATGACCCCCCGTCGATGACCAGCGGCTGGGTGGGGTCTTCGGGCTCCTCGATCTCGGGGGCGCCGCCGGCGGGGAGGAATAGTTCGTCGTTCGCCGTGACGCTCCCGTCGTCTTGGGTTTCGTAAATCGGGAAGTATTCGGGAACGTCGAAGCTGATCGAGTGGGGACCGAACATCAGCCAGGTCACTGGATCGTTGACTTCGGTGGTGATGGTCTCGGGCACGAACTCGTTGAGTAGCCCCTGGACTTGGTCGTCGACCAGGCCGCTGAAGTTGCCGCTGAAGGACTCGCCCCCCATCACGATCTCGCCTCCCTGGGCTTGGGCGAAGACCTGCCGGAAGGGCTCGACTACTTCGTTCAACTCCTCACGAGTCTCCTGATTGACCTCGCTCGGGGAGGCGATGGGCTGGTCGGCGGGAACCACTTCCATCACTCCGCTCTGGAAGGCGCCGTGCACGGCACAGAAAAAGGGATAGGCCCCGGGCGCGATCGACTCCGAGACCTGAAGGTTGAAGACGTTCTCCCGGTCGGTCTCAAAGCCGATGAAGCCACTGTTGTAAAAGGACTCGGTCCCATCGAAGGCACCAAGATCTTGATTGGGACAGGCGGCGCCGTCCGTAGGGATCTCTCCCTCCTCGATCACGCAGGGCTGGGCGATGCTCTGATCGATGGGTGGGAACTCCTCTTCCGATTCGGTCCCCGCCGTCTCCGCCTCCCCGGTGGTCTCGCCCTCCCCGGTAGTCTCGCCCTCAGTCGGCGGCGGACCCTCGCACTCGCTGAAGAGAACCGGCAGTGTGCACTCCGCTGCCAGGAATTCCTCGAACACCTCCGGCGGCACCTGATCCTCGGGAAGGTGACCGTACTGGTCGAGGAGGGGGCGAGTGATCTCGAGGGCCTCTGTTACCTCGGTCCCGAAGGTGACCGTGTGAGCCTCGCCGGTCCAGTCCTGGACGAAGCGGACGGTGTCACCGGGGTGGACTTGGATCTGGTTGGGGAAGAACTGAATGAACTGGGTGTTGAACTCGTCGTGGGAGTAGTCGACCCGGACCGTGATGGCATCGCTGGCCGGCGAGGCGCAACCTCCCACGACTAGGGCCAGTGCCAATCCGCCGATCCACGTCCACCGCCCCGCGGATCGAATCCTTTTCCTCATCGACAGATCTCCTCGCCTCTCTCCCACCTTGCGGGCGCCACGTTACGGCACCGTTACAACCAAGGAGAAACGCGGCTGCCAGTCCTCAGGCCCCAATTTCTGGCAAGTCGATCCAGCGCAGGGATTCGATGGTTATCCGGACCCCGGTTGGCAAGGCTACCGCCACCAGCAGCACGCTTTGGCAAGCCGGACAACGGATGACACTTCCCGGAGCATCCAGATAGACGACCGCGGCCCCGAGCGGGTTGATCGCCTGGCAGTTGCCGCAGCAGCCGAGCCGGTCGGTCATCTCCTGACCGAAGACCTCCAGCAGCAGGCCGCCGATGGCATTGCCGTCGAAATGGCGATCGTCGTCGTTCATGGTCAGCCTCCCGTGGGGCCAAAGCGTTCGGTGCGAATGCGTTCTGGTTGGTGGCCGAGCTCGCGCAGGGTGCCAGCCACCGTTTCCACAAAGCCGGTTGGGCCGCAGACAAAGATCGCTGGCTGCTGGCCGGCAGCGAAGGTCGTCTCGGCCAGCATCGCCCGATCGACACGACGGGCGTAGCCCTTCCAGCCGTCGGGCTGGGAGCGAGTGAGGGTGTAGTCGATCCGAAAATCAGCCGACTCGCTCGGGAGGCGGGAGAGCTCGTCGCGGTAGATCAGGTCCTCTTGGGTCCGCGCCGAAACCAGCAACCGGGTCGGGACTGAATCTGCGGCCTCGCCCAAGGACCGAGCCATGGCCATCAAGGGCACCAAGCCGCTTCCGCCGCCGACGAGCTGGAGGGGGCCGCCCCGGGCCGGCTCCCAGACGAAGTAGCCCCCAATCGGTCCCCGCAACTCGACCCGATCACCCAGCCGAAGCTCCTCGTGGAGATATGACGACACTTCGCCATGTTTGACCAGCTCGACGGTGATCGTGACATTGTCGCCGTCGGGGGGAGTTGCGATTGAATAGCTGCGTTGAGCTTGATAGCCATCCTCGGCGGTGAGACGGAGATCGATGTGCTGGCCGGGAAGGTGACCCGGCCAACCGGGCACGTGCAGCCGGATGCTCCTGACCCGGGGTGTCTCTGCGATGAGCTCAATCACCTCACCGACGAGCCAGCTCAGTCGCCCGCGTACCGCTGTTCTTTCCATGGGTCCCCGTAGATGTGATAGCCGTAGGACTCCCAGAAACCAGGCGACTCGTTTTCGGTCAACCGCAGCCCCTGGACCCATTTGGCACTCTTCCAAAAATAGAGGTGGGGGACCAGAAGCCGGGCCGGACCACCGTGCTCGGGTCGGAGCGGCTCACTCCCGTAGTGGTGGGCCACCCAGGCCTTGCCCCCGGTGAGATCGGCCAGGGGGAGGTTGGTTGTGTAACCGCCGTAGGAGTAGGCCAGGGCGAATCGGGCCGAGGTCTTCACTCCATCGAGCAGGGTGTCGATGGACACGCCTTCCCAGCGGG
Organism: Acidimicrobiia bacterium; assembly: GCA_036556085.1. Lineage (GTDB taxonomy): Bacteria > Actinomycetota > Acidimicrobiia > Spongiisociales > ZC4RG35 > JACCTH01. Next base: position 4,898 of record DATBKE010000107.1, read on the forward strand.
TGTCGAGCTTTGACCACTTGGTCACGCAGTGGATGTCGACCGTGACCTGCTCCGGCGGGAGCCGCTGAAACTCGTCCCAAGTCCAGGTGAACTCCTCATCGTCTTCGGTGGTGAGGGTGAAGCGCCAGTTCTCGGTGAGGATCAGCGGGGTGGGTCCGGCAGAGAGGACGGGAAAGTCGTCCGTGACGTACTGTCCGGGCGGGACCCGGTCCGAGACGGCCTCCACCTGGCGTCGCCCCTTGAAGCCTCGCGATACGAACGTCATTGGTGCTCCCTAGCTCGATCTACAAAGCCTCCGCGAAGGGCAGAAACCGATGTCGGCGGGGTGATCACCTCGACCTCGCCGTTAGAAACGGGACTGAGGAGTTTCCACCCCCCGAAGCCGAAGCTTCGCGGGCCGTCCTCATCAATGAGTAGTGGAGATCCGTCGCCGTCGGCGACAACGGTCCCGACGGGGAGAGATGCCAGCTTCGCTCGCCAGGTCTTGCGGTCTCCCGCCCGGGACAGACCGCGCCCGGGGGCGAGGCGTTCGGAGACGAGGCGCTGATCGATTTCTCGGGCGGTGGGAGGTCGAGCCAGGCCCTCGACCGCGGCGATGGCGCGCCGGTAGGAGTTGAAGTCCGTTCGCCGGCAGAACGCACAGGGTCGGTGACCGGCGGCGAGGGCGACCGCTTCGTCAAGGAAGAAGAGTGGGGTCCAGGTATGGGGGCGGGTTAGGGGATGCTTGGAGTCTCGAAACTCGAGGCGGCATGTGATCCATGCCCGGCTCTGGTGGTGGCGGACCAGCTCGCCTTCATCGTTCACCAAGCAACCACGATTGCCGGTCAAGGTTCCCCGAGCGGAGACCGCGTGGAGATCGCCCCAGGGATCGACGCGGTTCTGGAGCGGCACGTCGGCCTAGCCGGCGAGCCAGGCGGCGATGGCTTTCCCGATTTCGGGTCCTGAATCCTCTTGGAGAAAGTGATGGCCGCGCACCTTGACCGTTTCCTGGTTGGGCCAGCGGGCGGTGGCACGGGCGATGCCCGCCGAGAAGAAGCCGGGGTCGGCTTCGACAAAGAGCTTTGGGACCTCGCTCGTCTTCAACCACTGGAAATAGTCACTGACGATTTCGGTGACATCGGCAGGCTCTCCACCGATGGGGAGCTGGCGGGGCCAGCTCAACGTGGGGCGGCGGGACTCACCCGGTTCGAGATAAGGGCGTCGGTACTCGTTCATGTCGTCTTCCGAAAGCGGATCGAGGACAGAGGCCGGCAGCACCCGCTCGATGAAGTAGTTCTTCTCGAGGATCAGTGACTCGCCCGCCTCGGAGCGAAAGCCCTGGAAGATCGAACGGGCTGTCTCGGGCCATTGCTCCCACGAAGCGAGTGGTCCAACCAATGCCTCCATGTAGGCGATTCCCCTCACCGCCTGCGGATGACGGCGGGCCCAGTCGAAGCCCAGGGCAGAGCCCCAGTCGTGGATGACCAGGGTCACGCTCTCGGAGATGGCGAGTTGTTCGAGCAAGGCATCGAGATAGTGGCGATGCTCGACCAACCGGTAGGAATCGGGGCCGCTATTGGGCAGCTTGTCCGAATCGCCCATCCCGATCAGATCGGGGGCGATGCACCGGCCCAGGTGGCGGACCTCGGGAATCACCTTGCGCCAGAGATAGGAAGAGGTGGGGTTGCCGTGGAGGAAGACGATCGGATCGCCCTCACCGTCTTCGACGTATGCCATCCGTCGGCCGTGCACGGTGGCGAACTTCTTGTCTGTCATCAGACGTAGTCCAACCGGTAGACGGCGACGGGGGAGGTCCGTCCCCGAAGCTGAGTGGGTCCGACCTGGGTAAAGCCAAACTCGGGGTTGGTGGTCTCACCCACCACGTTCTCCGACGCGAGGATCTCTCCCGCCCCGGCCAGTTCGCAAAGGCGGGCGGCGACGTTTACCGCCATCCCAAAGAAGTCGTGACCTTCGGCGACAGGAGTCCCCGTGTTGAGCCCGATCCGGACGGCGATTTCATGATCGCGCAGCTCCCGTTGGAGCTTGATCGAGAAGCTGAGCGCTTCGTCGGGAGAGGTGAAGGCCAGCATGAATCCATCACCGGTGTGCTTCACCTCGCGGCCGCCATGGCTGTCGAGGAGACCGCGGACGAGCCGATCATGGTCGCGGAGGATCCGCACTGCCGCTTCGTCGCCGAGCGTGTCGAGCAAGGCGGTGGAGCCGACCATGTCGGTGAAAACGAAGGTACGGGTGGCCGACTCATCGATGGGGCCGTCGTCGGGATCGGTGAGACGGCCCAGGATGGCTGCCACCTCGGAGCGGTCGACCGGGATGATGCGGTTGGCCAAGAGACCATGGGAGAGGCCGTGGACCTGGTTGACCACCTCCGGATTGGGTGCCTCGACGAGACAGTTGGCGAGCCCACGTGGATAGTCGAGCCAGTACGTGAGGAAGCGCACGTTGTATTCGTTCTCGAGAGCCAGGTCCATGGCGTGGGCCGCCGCCAGGTCGGTCGGCACCGCGCCCTTGGTGTCGTGCTGGTCCATGTAGAGAGGCACATCCGCAGCCTACGGCTGCTCAGTCGAAGACGAAGCGGGTGGCGTCTTCGGCGAGGTTGGTCCACGCCAGCACCCGGCGGGGTCGAAGCCTCGAGACTCCTCCCATATACATGCCGGGATCGAGCCGTCCGTATTGGGGATACTTGACGAAGGACTCGTCGGCGAGCCGGGCGGCCATCTCTTCGGAAGGCATCTCGATTTCGATCGCCCCTTCGACGATGATCGCCTCGTGCCCATCGCCGATGTGGACCACCACCTCGGGGTTGCGAACAATGTTGCGGTAGTGGACGGTCTCGGGGCTACCTCCGTAATAGAGCTTGCCGTCGATCCAGGTCCCATCGCGGGGGATCACATGTGGGCGTCCGTCGGGTCGGGTGCTGGCAATCCAATAGACCGTCGCGTTAGCCAACTTTTCTTCAACCTCCGACCATCGCAGTCGCTTGGTTGGATTCCCATATGCGGCCGGGATGGCCGGCTTCTCGACCCTTGGTTCGGACATGTCTGACCCCCTTCTGCGGGTTCCAACCTAGGAGGAGTGGTTCGTAGGCTGCTAGGACATGCGCACCCGAGCCATCCGCAACTGGTCGCGGGCCCACACGATTGTTTATCGACTAACCGGCGGCCGGCTGGGTCGGCGTGCTCGGGGGATGGATTATCTCCTGCTCACCACCACCGGACGTCTCTCCGGGAAGAGGCACACCGTGCCGCTGCTTTACTTGCGCGACGGTCCCCGCCTGGCGGTCATCGCTTCCTTTGGTGGAAAACCCCGTCATCCCGATTGGTATTGGAATCTCAGGAAAGACCCGAACGTCAGCGTGCAGGTGGACGGTGCACGTTTCGCCGCGACGGCCCGGGAAGCCGATACAGAAGAGCGGGCCCGCATCTGGCCCCGGGCGGTGGCGGTGTGGCCCGATTACGCCGCGTATCAGAAACGAACCGACCGTGTCATTGCGATCGTGATCCTGGAAAGCAAGGGTTGACAGCGATAAGTGAACGCTGATAAGTTGTCGCCGTTAAGCAACTAGGTATCTCAACCCGGAGGGGAATTGTGGGACGGCTCGGCAACTTTTTGGTGCGGCGGCGGAGGTTGGTCCTGGTATTGGCGGTGATCGGCCTCATCGCCGCAGGGATCTTGGGGAGCGGTGTCGCCGGCCGACTCTCGAACGGCGGATTCGAGAACCCCGAGGCCGAGTCGTTTATCGCTTCTCAACTGCTGGCGGACGAGTTCTCGGTTTCGCCTCCCGACATTCTCATCGTTGCCAGCGCCCCCGGTTCGGTTGACGATCCTGCCGCCTCTTCGGCCGGTGTTGCCCTGGGTGGGGCGTTGGCAGCCGAAGAGGGCGTGGCCTCGGTCAGCTCCTACTGGACTCTCGGTTCCCCTCCGCCACTCCGCAGCGCTGATGGCAACAGGGCGCTGATATTTGCCAGCCTCGATGGGACTCAGGATGAGATGCTGGAGCGCTCTGCTCAGATCGCCGAGAAGTATCGAGGGGAGTTCCAAGGCCTCGACGTGGCAGTTGGCGGCGAAGGTGCCGTGTTCGCCGAAGTCAACGAGGTCATCGAGGCGGACCTTGTCAAGGCGGAGTCGATTGCCTTTCCCATCACCCTCATCCTTCTGATCATCGTCTTCGGCTCAGTGGTTTCTGCCTTGCTTCCTCTGGGAGTGGGGGTGGTGGCGATCGTCGGCACCTTCCTCGTCCTCGACCTCCTCGCCCGCGTCACCGAAGTCTCGATCTTTGCCCTCAACCTCACCACGGCCCTCGGCCTCGGTCTCGCCATCGATTACGCCCTCTTTGTCGTCTCTCGCTTCCGCGAGGAACTGGCCTCCGGCCATGACACCGGCCAAGCAGTGGAGCGCTCGGTGGCCAGCGCCGGTCGCACCGTCCTCTTCAGCGCTGGGACGGTGATGGTCTCACTGGCAGCGATGCTGGTCTTTCCTCTCGCCTTCCTGAGATCGTTTGGGTACGCCGGCATCGCGGTGGTGGCGCTGGCGGCGGTGGGGGCGATCATCGTGCTCCCGGCGTTGCTGGCCGTGCTCGGCCCCCGGGTGGAGAAGTGGCGTGTCCGTCGTCTCCGGCCTACTACCGGCGAAGGCGTCTGGCATCGCGTGGCGATGGCAGTGATGAGACGGCCGATTCCCATCGCCACCGTCGCCATCGCCTTGCTGGTCTTCTTGGGCCTGCCATTTCTGCAGGCCGAGTTCGGGTCGGCCGACGATCGCATCCTTCCTCCCGACTCGGTTGCTCGGGAAGTCGGCGACCTTCTCCGCACCGAGTTCACCGGCTTCGATTCAGCTCCGATTGACGTCGTCGCCCTCGGCTTGAGTGACCCCGATTCCATTGGCGCACTGTCGGCGGAGCTCTCGGCTCTGGATGGCGTCTCCCGAGTTGACGGCCTCGCCGGAACCTACGTCGATGGGTCTCAGGTGCTGCCTCCCGGAATCGCCAATTTCCGTTTCGGCGCCGAAGCCGGCACCTATCTACAGGTCATACCCGCCGTCGACCCGCAGTCGAACGCCGCTGAGGCGTTGGTGAGAGAGATCAGATCCGTCGAGGCACCGGTGGAGTTGGCGCTCACCGGACCCAGTGCGGCGCTGGTCGATAGCAAGGAGGCGATCACTTCGCGGCTACCACTGGCGCTGGGGATCATCGGGGGAGTCACCTTCGTGGTGCTGTTCCTGATGTTCGGCTCGGTGCTAGTGCCGGCCAAGGCAGTGGTGCTCAACCTGTTATCGCTCTCGGCCACTTTCGGTTCGATGGTGTGGATCTTCCAGCAGGGCAACCTTTCCGAGTTTCTGGGCTTTACGTCGATGGGCCATATCGATCTCACGATGCCGATCCTTATGTTCTGCATCGCTTTTGGCCTCTCGATGGACTACGAGGTCTTTCTCCTTTCCCGCATCAAAGAGGAGTACGACCACACCGGCGACAACGTCCGTTCGGTGGCCGCGGGTCTGGAGCGGACCGGGCGCGTGGTCACCTCGGCCGCTCTCCTGATCGCAGTGGTGATGGTGGCGTTCGCCCTCTCGGGAGTCACGCTGATGAAGATGTTCGGCATCGGCATGACGCTGGCGGTACTGGTCGACGCCTTCGTCGTGCGGGCAACGCTCGTCCCCGCCTTCATGCGCCTCGCGGGTCGGGCCAATTGGTGGGCGCCGCGCTTTCTTCGACGGCTACACGAGCGCTTCGGGTTTAGCGAGACTCCGACCGCGCGTCCAGTGCCGGTCGAGGAGTTGGTGTGAGCAGCCGGGTCCGGCTCCGCAAGGGCGAGGGAGAGCAGCTTCGGCGCGAGATTCTCGATGCCACGCGGGATCTGCTCGCAGATCTGGGATCGATGGAGCTGGTCTCCATCCGCAGCATCGCCCACCGGGTAGGGGTGAGCTCGCCCTCGATCTACCTCCATTTCCGGGACAAGGAGCACCTCTTATATGAGGTGTGCCGGGAGGTGTTCGAGGATTTCGCCGCTCGGCTGATCCCGCTCTTTTCCGCCGAAGGCACGGCCCTCGAACGGCTCCGCTTGCTCGGCCGGGAGTACATCCGTTGGGGTCTCGAGCATGCCGCCCTCTATCCGGTGCTCTTTTTGGGAGAGCCACCGGCGGCGATGGAGGCAGAGGAACTGAAAGGCGACCCCGGCATCGTGGTGTTGGAGGGATTGGTCGCTTTGGTGCGGAATGGAATCGAGGAGGGCGCGATCCTCCCCGGGCGGAGTCCGGAGGCGATCGCCTGGGCCATGTGGTCCGGGGCGCACGGAGCGGTGTTGCTTCTGACCTCCTCGCTGCCCTGGATCGAAGAGCACCTCACCGCCTCCGACATCGAGATGGATTTGCCCGACACCGACGAGCTGATCGACACCGTGATCGACGCCTTGTCCCGCTCCTTCGCCGCCCAACCCGCCTAGCCAGCGTTTTTATCAGCCAAACCGACCCCTTTAGGGTCGGATCGGGCGCGTAGAACGATCAGCCACAGGACAAGGGCCTATCGGCGCGGTTCGTGGTCCGACACGATCCTTCGATGGACTACGACAAGATCATCCGAGATTTGGGCGCTGATCAGCATGCGCTTCTTGCTCGCTGGCAGCTGAATGACGCCGGAGTGCACTATCGAGCTATCAACCGCAGAGTTGAATCGGGGATGCTGGAGTGGGTTAGCGACCGGGTTCTGCGCATAGCCGGCGCGCCTGTGCTCCCCGCCCAGCGACTGATGATCGCGGTGCTTCATGCAGGGCCTGACACGTTCGTTTCGCACGAGACCGCCGTCGCCTGGTGGGGTATCGCCGGCTTCAGGCTCGACCGGGTTCATATCGCCATGGAACGCTGCTACCGCCGGAGGATCGACATCACCTATGTGCAAGTTCATCACTCGACTGTGATTCCTGACTGGTGTCGCAAGATGCACCAAGGTGTACCCGTGGTCGCGCCGGCCTTGGCGGTTTATCAGCTCGCCGCCACGGCCTCCCGGGAAAGACTGGCGCGAGCATTGGACAACGGCTGGTCGCTCGGTCTCTACGACGGGCGGACCATCGATCGGCTACTCCGAAGGCTCGGTCGATCGGGGCGTGATGGAACCGTCGCCATGCGAGAGCTGCGCCAACAGCGGGGCGACGACTGGACTCCACCGGCATCCAATCTCGAGTCGCGTTTCGATGAAATCGCTCAGGCCAATGGCTTTCGATTCCGGCGCCAAGTCAACATTGGCGACGACGAAGAGTGGACGGGGAGGGTCGACTTCCTAGCCGAAGACTGTCCACTGATCGTGGAGATCTTGAGCGAGCGCTATCACACTTCATTGACCGATCGGGAAGTCGACGAGGCTCGGCTCCACCGTCATACCGAGATGGGGTATATGGTCGTTGAGGTTTGGGACCACGAGATCTTCTACACGCCCTGGCTGGTAGTCGAGCGAATTCGTCGGGCCCGCGCCGCTTTACTGCGCCGTTCTCCGCGCCCAAACCGACCGCCTGAAGGTCGGTCTCGCTCATAAGAACCCGGGTAGGGCTGCCCAACGGTTAGTGTTGGGTAAGAGATGGCACGCAAAAGGGCCCACGTCCGCCCACCGAGCAAGCCCCGTAGCGCCGTAACGGCTGGCATCGAGCAACTGCTGATCGACTCCGGGGCTGCGGCGCTTTATGAGGACCGGGGATTAGCAGAGCGCGTGATTTCGGTGCTCGGCTCCAACGCCGTCGCCCGCTTGCTCGGCGTCTCCCGCTCCCAGCCCTCGCGCTGGCGCTCGGGCCAGGAGCAGATGTCGCCTCTCAATCGGGCCCGGCTGAGCGACCTCGACCACGTGCTCAATCGTCTGCTGCAGGTGCTCTGGCCCGAGGAGGCCGGCGCGTGGCTCACCGCTCCCAATCCTCATCTCGGCGGCCGACCCGTCGACGTCCTGGCATTGCGCGGTTCTGGTCCAGTGATCGAAGCAATCGACGCCCTCGCCCAGGGCGCCTATGCCTGAACAACGCCGTGGCCACTCTCTACCGGGTCTTTCCCTGGCTGCGAGAGTCTCGTCGGGGCCAACCCGGGCATCCCGCCTTCGTGCCTGGAGGTGGCACCGGCCGGATCGATAACCCCGAGCACTACCTGGCCCTCTATCTCTCCGATGGGCCGGGCGGTGCTTGCGCCGAGTCGTTCTTTTTCAAGTCGATCTGGGACACGA
>DATBKE010000108.1:0-4848 GCA_036556085.1 Acidimicrobiia bacterium
CGTGGACGGGGTCGCGGAGAAGGCCGTCGACGCGGGCGCCGAGATCCTGTTTCCCGTCGAGGATCAGTTCTACGGCGATCGCTCGGGCCGGATCCGGGACCCCTTCGGCCATGTGTGGATCGTCTCGACCCACAAGGAGGAGCTGTCGGTCGAGGAAGTGGAGCGACGGGCGGCCGAGATCTTCGGCTAGCCAACCGCCGCTTTTTGACGCATGGGCCCTGACCGTCGTTAGAGGGGCATGAGGGTCTTTCTGGCCTGCCTCGCTGCGGCGCTCGCGGTTCCGTTGCCCGCAGCCGGCCAGGACCCCTGGCCACTCCCCCGGCTCGAAGGCCCGATCCGGCTGGACGGAGTCCCCGACGAGCCGACGTGGTCCACGATCGAGCCGATCCCGATGGTCTCCTTTCAGCCGGTGGCGGGGCTGCCTCCCAGTGAGCCGACGGACATCCGTGTCGCCTACGACAGCGGGTACCTGTACGTCGGCGCGGTGATGCTGGACGCGGGCGGCGTACGATACCACTCGCTGACCCGCGACGTCGACAACGGCGGAGACTTCCTCAACATCCTGATCGACTCGTTCAACGACAACGAGAACGGCTTCTACTTCGCGACGACGCCGGGCGGAAACCGCCTGGACGGGACGGTCGTGAACGACGGCGAAGGAGACTCCTTCAGCCTCGCATGGAACGGCCACTGGGACGCGGCGGTGGATGTAAGACCCGACGGATGGACGGCGGAGGTGCGGATCCCGCTGACCACGCTCCGCTATCAGGAGCGGGACGGACGCGTGGTCATGGGGCTCACGATCAACCGGCTGATCAGCCGCAAGAACGAACGTGTCGTCTTCCCCGCCATCGAGCAGACCACGGGGGGCGCCTTCACCCGGCCCTCGCTCGCGAGGGACGTGGAGCTGCGGGACGTGACGGCCCGCAGGGCCTGGTACGCCACCCCCTACGTGCTGCTCGGGCAGAGGCGATCGGTCCTGCCCATCGAGCCGGGAGTGCTGGAGGATGACGACGAGTGGCGCAGGGAGGCGGGCGGCGACTTCAAGGTCGGCCTGACGGACAACGTCACCCTGGACCTGAGCGTCAACACTGACTTCGCCGAGGTCGAAGTAGACGACGAGCGCGTCAACCTGACGCGCTTCCCGCTGTTCTTCCCCGAGAAACGGCAATTCTTCCTCGAGCGCGCCGGTATCTTCGATTTCCGACTCGGCGGTGACGACCGACTCTTCCACAGTCGGAGGGTGGGGCTTACCGAGACCGGCGAGCCGATCCGGATCCTGGCCGGGGGCCGGCTGGTGGGCCGCCTGGGCGAGTGGGACCTGGGCGTGCTGGACGTCCAGACCGCCGACGTGCTCGGCCGGGACGCCGTCGATCGGGAAGGTGAGAACCTGGGCGTGCTCCGACTTCGTCGGCGGGTCCTGAACGCCAATTCCTATGTCGGCGGCATGCTGACCACGAGAGCCGGCGTCGAGGAGACCGAGAACCTGGCGCTCGGGATTGACGGCACGGTGAATCTGGCCGACGAGGACTACCTGCTGTTCGCGCTGGCGGATACGCGTCATTCCGGCGACGAGATCAACCAAGGCTTCATGCCCAATGCCACCACCCGGCTCTTCTACCAGCGAAGACGGGACGACGGGCTCGGCTTCGAGGGCGGTGTCGAGACGGTGGGTGCCGATTTCGACCCGGGGCAGGGATTCGTCCTGAGGCGCGACATCGTCCGGGGAGGGGGCGGCGTCCGGTACGGCTTCCTGGGCGAGGAAGGATCGGCCCTCCGAATCCACCTCCCATACGCGGAGGCGGAGCTCGTCTGGGGGAACTCGGACCGTTCGCTCGAAACCTCCCGCTACGAGGCTGGCTGGCTCCTGCAGTGGGCGTCGGGAGGCGAGCTCGTGCTGGAGGCGGCCCGACAGTTCGAGGAACTGGCGGCCCCCTTCGAGCTGTCCGAGGATGCGATCATCCCCGAAGGGGAGTACACGTTCGAGGAGGCCAGCGCCGAGTTCACCCCCGGCCAGAACTGGACTTTCGGCGTGGGCGGATTCGTCCGTGCCGGAACTTTCTTCGACGGGACGCTGACGTCGTTCGGGATCGGCCCCGTCTGGAACGTTTCCCCGCACCTCTCGCTCCGGGCGGATTACCTACACGACCGAGCCGACTTCGATGAGCGGGACCAGCGGTTCCGTGCCCATATCGTGAGGCTGCGCTCGAGCGTCTCGATCGATGCCCGCGCGTCGGTGAACGCTTTCGTTCAGCTCAACTCGCTGGCCGACGTCGTGGCCGGGAACGTCCGCTTCCGCTACAACGTGAGCGAAGGGCACGACCTGTGGCTCGTCTGGAACCATCAGCTCAACACCGATCGCGACCGCTTCGAGCCCCGGCTTCCCCGCTCGGGTGACCATGCGGTCGTCGCGAAGTACACGTACACGTTCAGGAATTGATCGGGATCGAGCGGGGGGTCCTCGGGGTTCATCAACCCGGCTCGCTATTTCCTGGACGCTTGATATTGTCATGGCGCCTTGGTACAATGGCGCCGCCGATCCACTCGGATTGCTGCTCCGGGTGCCGGGACGGACCGATCGTCCAAAGGGGGGGGCTTGTCAGCGGTCTATGTTGAAACCACCCACCATTGCGCCCACAGGATCCATTACTTCGTACCCTTAGTATTCTTAACCTTTCTGCTTCTCACCAACGCCTGCTCGGCGGAACAAGCGTCGCCGCTGGCCTCGTCCGAGGAGCGCCCAGCCGCGCCGATGGGTTCCGAACCCCCGACGAATCTCCGCCTCTCTGGAGAATGCTCCGATCCGGCCTACGTGTGTGTCGGGGAATCGATCCAGGAGGCCGCGGCGTCCCTGGGACCCGAAGGCGTCATCACGATCGCGGCGGGAACACACCTGCAGCAGTCCATCACGCCTCAGGACGGCCAAAGCTCCGTCGGCGAGCCGGGCGCCATTCTCGACGGCGAGCTGATCACGCGCAGGGCCTTCGGCGGTACTGCCGATAACGTGACGCTCAGCAATCTGGTCGTGACGCATTACGCGCCGGTGCTGCGCGATGGCACCATCCAGGCCGACCAGACGACCGGCTGGACGATCTTGGACGTCGAGGTGTCGTACAGCCGAGGCGAGTACACCCATTCCAACTGCACCAGCGGATGCGGCGGCATGGGAATACGCATGGGCCGCCAGATGACCATTCGGGGATGTCAGCTGCACCACAACGACCAGTACGGTATCGCCGGGGATGGGGACGGATCGCTCATCGAGAACACGGAGATCGCGTTCAACAACGATCGGAACAATATCGGCGGCGCCACCTCGTCGGGCACGAAATTCACCAACACGGACGGGCTGGTTCTGCGCGGCAATTACGTTCACGACAATGGAAAGAACGGCCTGTGGCTTGACATCAACAACATCGACTACGTCATCGAAGACAACGTCGTCGAGAACAACGGCTCCAATGGGATCTTCATCGAGGTCAGCCTGGGAGGGGTCATCCGGAACAACCAGGTACGTCGAAATGGATTGCTTGAAGTCAACGGCTGCTCCCTCATGTATTGCTCTGGGATCCTCGTCGCCCATTCGCCGGACGTAGAAGTATACGGAAACACGGTAGAGGCCAATTACCGGGGAATCGGGGGGTTGCAGCAGGACCGTAACAAAAGTAACTCGGCGTGGATACTGAATAACCTCTGGGTGCATGACAACGTGATCAGCGGCAACATGGACGTGCAAGCGGGGATCGTCATGGGTGGTCGTCTCTGGGACCCGACCGCCCCTCCTGCAAAAAACCGCTTCGACTTCAACACGTACACGATCCCGACCGGTCAGTCGAAGCCGTTCAAGTGGAGAAAGAACAAGGTCACGATCCTGGACTGGCTGAGAAATGGCATGGATCTCGACGGCGTATTCATGTAGGAATGCAAGACGCACGGCCCGGATGGTCTTGCGCAGCCAGCCGGAGCGTGTGGAAACGCCACGCCGGGAGCGGCTTCAAACCAGCAGGCGGCCCTCGCGATGGAACTCGGCGAAGGCTTTGAGCGCCAGGAGCCAGGCGAGCAGGACGATCGCGTGGCGGGCGTAATTCAGCGTCTCCCACTGCCTGGCCGCTTCGATGGCGCCCGTCGGGGACATGCCGCCTCCCATGAGCGCGATCATGGTCGGAATGAAGTACGATAACGTGAACGCCCGATCGGCCAGGGCGGCCACCGCAGAGGCGAGCCACCAAGATCGGGCCATCCCATGGTGGCGCCAGGCGGCGACCAGGTTGGCAAGCGTGATCAGGGTGAGGGGCCCCGTCGTGACGTAAACCCAGAAGCGGAGTCCCGTGTTGTCGGCCTTGGCGGCCTCAGCGTCCCAGTAGTAGCCGTTCTCGGGCGATCCGACGAGCCAGCGCGGGAAGACGATCTCGGACTCGTAGAGCCCCGCGCCGAAGGCGATCCCGAGGTTGATGACGAACAGCCACAGGAGGACGCGGGAAACCAGGCGCGACATGGGAACGATTCTCTCGAGGAGAAGGTCATCCCTCCGTAAGCTGGCTGACATTGGACACTACCGGTCCGACCGGTCGAAATGCGCCTTGACTTCCGGGCCCCGGCGGACAATAGATGTAGTTGTCCGATCCACAACCTCACTCCTGGACGAGGTGACCGATGGGCAAGATCAACATGGGACGGGTCATCCTGGGTGGCTTGCTGGCGGGGCTCGTGCTGAACATCGTGGACTCGATCGCCTACGGCGTCGTGCTGGCCGCCGACTTCGAGGCGGCCATGCGGGACTTGGGCCGGGGGCCGATCGCCGCTTCGCAGATCCTGTGGTTCGTCATCGTCGACTTCCTCTACGGGATT
>DATBKE010000109.1:0-31732 GCA_036556085.1 Acidimicrobiia bacterium
AGTCGACGGGCTTTGACCCTGGCCGGAGAGTCTCGGAGCACTCGGGGTGCCGTCTCGGTACGAACCGCCTGGAACCACATGATCAGGTCTTCCTCAGCACGACCCGGCGGTCGAGATAGCCGTAGGTGACATCGACGAGCAGATTGATACAGAGAAAGAGGATGCTGGTGAAGATGACGAAGGCGAGGGTGGTGGCCTGGTCACCGCTCAGAACCGAATCGGCCATCCAGCTGCCGAGGCCGGGCCAACCGAAAATCGTCTCAACCACCACCGTTCCTTCGAACATGATCCCGATCGAGAGACCGATCACCGTGACGGTGGGAATGAAGGCGTTGCGGCGGGCGTGACGACGGACGACGAGTCGCTCGGGGAGGCCCCGGGCTCGAGCCGCATCGACATAGTCCTTACCCATTTCTTCGAGAAGCGAGGAGCGCATCATCCTGGTCACAATGCCGACTGCGCCGTATCCCAGCGTGAGGGCGGGAAGGACGAGGTGCCAGATCGCATCCTTGAGGCCGGCCCAGCTACCGGCGAGTATTGAATCGATGACGTAGAAGTTGGTGGGATGGGGGATGCTGGCCCAAATCCGGAAATCGGACCTCCCGTGGGGGAACCAGCCGAGATAGGACCAAAAGATGATGAGGAGGACTATCCCTAGCCAGAAGGTGGGCATGCTGGCTCCCCCCACCGCGAAAATACTCGTGAGCTGATCGGACATCTTGTTGCGACGTCGGGCTGAGAACGTGCCGAGCCCGATCCCCAGCGTGACCGCCCACAGAGCGGCCGCGGCGCCCAGCTCGAATGACGCCGGGATCCGGGACCTGAACACGTCTACCACCGGCGAGACAGCCACCGCCGACCATCCGAGTTCTCCCCGAACCACGCCACCGAGCCACGCCAGGTATTGCATGGGTACAGGCTCGTCGAGGTTGAACCGCTCCTCGAGCGCGGCGATCTCCTCGTCGGTCATTCCCGGCTCGAGGTAAGGGCCGATCGTGGTGCCTCCCAACCGGGTCATCGAGAAGACCAGGAGGCTCACGACCAGAATGACGAAGGGGAGAGCGAGCAGGCGGCGTGCGATGTACCTATGCACGCTTTAGTTCTCCTTTCCCCCCTCCGTCATTCATCTGAAGCTATTTATCTCATTTGCTGTATAGCGCCCAGTACTGCGACGGCCGCGCCCACATCGGGTTCTCGACATGACCCTGCACCCACTCCCCGGCTGCGGAGGGAGCGCCCTCGTTGGCGGGCATGATCCACATGGCCTCCTCGAAGAGGACGTTCTGGATCTCGGAGAGGATGCTCAGGCGCTCTTCCTCGTCCAAAGTGGTGCGGGCCGAGGCGATCAGGGCGTCGATAGCCTCGGGATCGGAGTAACCGTCGACGAAGCTGTTGACCGCCCCGTATCTGCCGTCTGACACCGCGCTGTCAAACAGGTAGGCGTCCGGAGTGCTGTATTGCGAGCTGGTGTACGACCACATCGCCACCGGCAATGGGTCGGTCGCCAGAATCTCGTCGAACTGTGCTTCCGGCACGGCCATCACATTGACATGGAAGTTGGGGTTGAGGGCCTCGATGCTGTCCTTCAGGGTCAGAGCCGCGCCGGTGAACCCCTCGTGGGTTTGGTCGCTGGCAATAGAGATGGTGAATCCCTCATCCCAGTAACCAGCCTCGCGGAAGAGCTCTTCGGCCCGGGCCGGGTCGGTCTCGTAGATGGGTGCATCGGGGTCGTATCCGTACATCTCGACGGGGAGGATGAAGCTGTTGCGACCACCGAGCCCGCCCAGGATTCCGTCGATCATGCCCTGGTAGTTGTACGCGTAGTTGAAGGCTTGGCGCACTCGCACGTCCTGAAAGAAGTCGAGCGGGATGGTGTCGCCCTCGGGAAGGCATTCCTCGCAGATGTTCATGTTCATGCCGATCTGGAGCACCTGCAGGTCGAGGATGCTGGTGTCGACCACGGCGTGGTCTATCGGCTCGATCGAGGGCACGTCCGTGGGGCTGATGTCGACGATGTCGTATTCCCTCGCTTGCAAACCGGTAGCCGGCGTGTCGACTATCAACTCCCAACGCACGGGCAGGTGGGCCGGCTCGCCCCAGTAGTCGGGGTTGATGTCGAAGGTCATGCGGTCGCCTCGTTCCCACGTGGCGAGGGTGTAAGGACCGGTGCCCACCATGTTCTGCGCCATGAACTCATTGGGCTGGCCCGCAACCACGCCACCGTTCGCCTCCACCGCGTCTTGGCTCACCACCGATGCCACCGGATGGGCAGCGAGGAAGGCGAGGAAGGAGGCATCAACCTCGTTGAGCGTTACCTCGAAGGTCAAGTCGTCGACCACCCGAGTCTCGGCCACGTTTTCAAAGAGCGGCGCCTGGCCTTCGGGAAGGTTCATCTCGACGACGCGATCCCACGAGTATTTGACGTCCTCGGCGGTCATGTCGGTGCCGTCGGAGAAGACCACGCCTTCCCGGAGGGGGAAGGTATAGGTGAGCCCGTCGTCGGAGAGCAACCCGTTTTCCTGGCTGGGAACCTCTGTGGAAAGTTGGGGGATGACAGAACCGTCCTCGGCGTCAATGAAGACGAGCCGGTCGTAGACATTGAGGATGACGTCCATGCCGACATCGTTTCCATTGACGGCGGCGGGATCGAGGTTGAAGACGTCGTCGTTCACCGTGGCCACCAGCACATCCGGGTTGGGCACGTCACCGGTGCCGGCTGCAGCCGTAGTGCCGGTGTCCGACGTCGTGTCAGTAGTGCCTGTGGCGCACGCCGCCAAAACCAGCGTGAGGACAGCGCATAAGGCCAATATCCTCGCCGCAAACGATTTTCGTCCCATGGGAGGCCTCCTCAAATTGTCTCCAGACGAGCGGGCTCGATCGCCAGCCCAATCGTTTGCACGCTAACCAGGGGCGCCGTCCTCTGCAACCGATCCCAGAGGTCGTTTGGGGCCGAATCAGCCGATGCGGCCCAGTCCCCGGGGGAAGTCATGGAGGGAGCGGTGCCCGTTTTGAGTCACCGCAACGAGATGCCCGGTCTGGACCCCGGCCCGCTCGTCGGGGGTGATGACGTTGGGCTGAATGACCAACGCCATGCCCTCTTCGAGTGTCAGGTCGGGTATGGGCAGATTGGGGCGGCTCTTGGCCCCTAGGACCGGCGGCAGGTACCCCCCGCCATAGCCATGAACAAGGTCGTCATAAATGGTGAACCCCATCTCTTCGATGACTGCGGATGCCTCGACCAGGTCGGCGGCATGGGCGCCGGGACGAATTGCGGCGGCGATGGCATCGAAGGCGGCGTCGGCCGCCCGATGGAGGTCGACGAATAGCGGCGTCGGGTCCGCGGCGATGCTGAAGGTCCGCAATACCTGGGCGGCATAGCCCCAGTAGGCGGCGCTGATCTCGCAGAAGAGGATGTCACCGGTCTGCAGTCGCCGGGTCGACTGGAACTGGGACGGAACGCACTTGTCGGGATCGTTCATCGAGGTGACGGCGAAGTAGTGGATGTGGTTGGTGCCGCCCTTGGCCAGGTAGGCGCCTTCGACAATCGCCGCCAAATGCCGCTCATCCATCCCGATCTCGACCTGCTCGACCAGGGCGGCGACCGCCTGATCGGAGAGCCGGGCAGCCACCTCCAGTCGCGCGATTTCCTCCTGCGACTTGATCAGCCGCAATCGCTGGTACTCGGCATCCAGTTCGACCAACTCGCCCACTGCGCTCGCCAGTCGCAAATGACTTCGATGACGTAGCGGTCCCAATACTCCAACCCGCTGACTCGGCCCGACCCGAGCCCGAAGCAGCTCTTCGACGCGGGCGATGGTCGAGGGCCCGCCCCATTCGACCTCGCAGTCAGAGGCGATGGTGCGCGCATTGGGCAGATGGTTGTAATGCTGCACGAATAGGCGCGGCGTCTCATCGGGTGTGAACAGCAGCGCTGCTTCGGTGGTGACCGGCCAATCGGTCAGCCAAGGAACGGCGGACCCAACCCGCTCAGCGCCATAAGCAAGGAGATGGGACACTCCGGCGGTCCCCATCAGCTCGACGATCATCTGGCGTCGCCGGGCCAGTTCATCCTTGCTGAACCTCGGATAGAGATCGTCCATGTGGTCGACCATATCCCTCATTGCACCGGAATGCGCAAACGTATGTGCTGCTACCGTCGGTTCGTCGCTGGCTATTGGCGCGAGGAGGTAGCCGCTATGACTTCCAGGGCGAAAGAGACCGCCTTCGAAAAGGTACGAGGGCTCTGGATTGCGATTCCCACCCCGTTCACCTCGGCAGGGGCAATCGACGAAGGGTTGCTACGCAAGTCGGTCGACTACTACATCGAAGCGCTCGCCGTCGACGGCATCTTCTGTGGGGGCGTGATGGGTGAGTTCTGGGCGATGACCACAGAAGAACGGGCCCGGGTCCATGAGCTGGTGGTGAATGCCGCCGCCGGCCGGGTGCCAGTGATGGCCCACATCGGACATCACACGTACGCCGAGGCCGCGCAACTCTCCCGCCACGCCGAGGAGATCGGCGCCGATTTCGTGATCGCCATCAATCCCTACTTCCCGATCAAGCCTTCCGACGACATCGTGCGTGCTTGGTATCAGCGCCTTACTGCCGAGTCATCGGTTCCCTTCTTTCTCTTCAACACCTCTTACTCCGGTTATGCCCTGAGCCCCGAGGTCATCGCCGAGCTTGCCGACTTGGATCCGGTATGCGGGATCAAGAACCCGAAGCCGAGAGAGCACCTCCTCCGGGTCCAGGAACTCGCCGGCGACAAGATCGTCGTCTGCGATGCCTCCGAAGCCGACTGGCTGGAGCTCCATCTGGATCACGGCTTCCAGTCGCTGATGTCAACGCCGGCGCTGGCGATGTATCAAACCCCCACCAACCGCCCCATCCACGACTACACCCTCAGAGCCGATAGCGGCGATGCCGCCGGGGCGTGGGCTCTACACGGCACCCTCGAACGAGAGCGGGACAAGTTCGAGCGTTGGATGCGGGACAGTTGGATCGCCCGTGGCGAGGGAGCCATTCCCATCGCCGCGCTGAAGACGTGGCTCGCTCTGATGGGTTTGCCCCAGGGCCCGGTGCGCCCGCCGCTGATCCCGCTGACCAACGAGCAAACGGAGGCACTGCAGGCTGACTTGGCGGGCTTGGGCTTGCTCGACTCGATCTCCTGATAGCCCTCGAGACCAAGGAGGACCACATGACCCCAGGCGACATCGACTTCAAAGATGCGGTCGGCAAGATGCACTCCGAAGTCTTCGGAGGGGTTGCCAACTCGCCGTGGTACTCCGACGCGGTCTACGAGAGATTCTCCGACGGCGAGTACCAGCGTCGGTTCGACGCCACCCGAGCGAAGATGAAGCGACTCGGCCTCGACGTGCTTATCGCCTCCGGTGGTCCCAATCATTGGAGCTGGGGTGGCGGGATGCGCTGGCTGAGTAATCACTGGGAGTGGCACGGGGTGTCGGCGTATGTCGTGGTACCCCCCGAAGGGGAGCCGGTTCTGATCTGCGGGCCCGGCGGCGCCCATCGCGAGGCGGTGCGCCGCGCCACTCCATTGACAGATGTTCGACATTCACGCTGGGGACGATCGGGCGAGGTGATCGTCGAGCTCATCAAGGAGTGGGGTCTGGCCGATGCCACGGTTGGCATCTCGCATGTCGATCCCGTTTATGGCCACCACCTCCCGGTGGATGAATGGGAGCGTCTCCGAGACGGTCTCCCCGAGGCCAGGTTCGAGCGGGTGGGGGACTTCTTCCACGAGCTCGTCCATACCAAGAGCGCTGAGGAGATCGAATGTGTGCGCCAAGCCGGGAAGCTGATGGATCAGGCCTTCGGGGCCATGGTCGCCGTCGCCCGCCCCGGTGTCACCGAGTATCAGCTCGCTGCCGCTGCTACCCACGCCGTCATGGACGGCGGCGGTCAGATGGACTTCAACATCATCGGGTCGACGCGGATGGATAACCCGGGAATGGTGTTCGGCAATCCCTGGCCGTCGAGCCGTCGGCTGCAAAAAGGCGACATCATCATCAACGAGCTGGCTTGTGGCTACAACGGATACTCGGTCCAAATCGGAGGTCCCGTTTGCATCGGGGAACCTCCCTCGTGGATTCGAGAGTTCTTCGACGAGGTGGTGCTTCCGGGATACGACCTCATGGCCCAACAGCTGGTTGGAGGCAGCAGTTGGGACGACGTGATGAAGGCCAGTCAGTTCTTCCGCGACAAGGGATACGACTCGCGGCCCCTATTTCTCCATTGCATCGATTTCACCAGCCACACCCCGCATGTGATGTGGGACCACGTCGTCGCCAACGACAACGAGCTTGATCTGGCTCCGGGAATCGTGGCCATGCTCGAACCGACGATCATCACCCCCGATGGGTTGCTCGGGATCTTCTTTGGGAGAACCTATGTCATCACCGACGGCGGCCACGAACAGGTAACGAACTTCCCCCACGAGCTGGTCGTGGTCTGACTGCGGTCGATCAACCGACGGCTTGTCGAGCGGCCGGCTTAATGTGAGCGAACATGCTCCGGCCGTTCCAGGTAGGGAACGCTCTTACTAACGATGACGGCCCGTGCAGTTGGATGCGGTCGTCGCGAATAGCCTCGGCCCAGCTGAGCTGTCCGGCGTGCCACTTGACGAAGGCTTCGGCTTCCGCGGTTATGTAGAGGTCCTCGTCGAGGCCCGGGTACGTCTTGCATATCTCGGTGTCGCCAGCCTCGATTAGCAACCAGTACCGCTCATGCGTGCGGCGACCAATGAAGTCGAACTGGATCACGACACGGCGGTTTGGAAGCCGGTCGCGACGCAACGCGTTGCACATCGACCACAAAGCCACAAAGGGATCGAGGTTCTCCGGGGCGATCTCGAGCCAGCGAGCTCCCCACTCGCCAAGTGAAGCGCAGACCTTGAACAGATCACGACCCGCCGGCGTCAGTTCGTAATAGCGCCCGCTCCCGACAGCTTTGGGCGCGGTTGTGACGATGCCAAGCCGCTTCAGCTGCTGGAGACGCTGCGAGAGCAGAGTGCGTGATAGCCCCGGCGCACCTTCCAGGATCTCGCTGAAGCTCCTACAGCCGAGGTACAGGTTGCGAACGATCAGCGGCGTCCAACGCTCCCCGAAGATCTCGGCACCACGGGCAATGGGGCAGTACTGGCCATAAGTGCGCATAACGCCATTGTGGCTTCTCGCTCAGTTCGCTGGAAGTCCAGATTCTTTACTTCACAACCCTGGACAACGGTGGTGCAATCGAGAACGTCGACGCAATCACTGACAACTACTAGTGGACGACCTCAGGGGAGACAACGAGTATGAAAATTGACCAGTTCTCGGGCGAGGTGATTACGGCAGGCGAGGCCGGATACGACGCCGCTCGCGCCGTCTGGAACGGCTCCATCGACCGAAGGCCTCTCCTGATAGCCCGATGCAGCAGAACCGCGGACGTGATCGCCGCGGTGCGGTTCGCCCGCCAACATGACCTGGAGATCGCGGTTCGGGGCGGGGGTCACAACGTCGCCGGGACCGCTGTGTGTGACGACGGGATGGTCATCGACCTTTCGGCGATGCGGGCGGTGCGAGTGGACTGTGGGCGACGTGTGGCTCAGGTGCAGGGTGGCGCTCTGTGGGCTGACGTCGACCAACAAACGCAGGCATACGGACTTGCCACAACCGGCGGGATCATCAGTCATACCGGCGTTGGCGGGCTCACCCTTGGCGGTGGCATCGGCTGGCTCATGCGCAAGCACGGCCTCACGATCGACAACCTGCTCGTTGCCGATGTCGTAACCGCCGACGGCGAACTGCTGCAGGCTTCCGAGGACGAGCACTCCGACCTCTTCTGGGCGCTGCGGGGAGGGGGCGGCAACTTTGGTGTGGTTGCCTCATTCGAGTTCCGACTCCATCCCCTCGGACCCGACGTCTTGGCGGGCCCGATTCTCTGGAAGGCAGATGACGCTGCCGATGTTCTCCACTTTTACCGCGATTTCATTCGGAACGCCCCTGAGGAACTCGGGACCGTGGTGAGGTTTGGCACCGCGCCGCCGCTATCTGTCATTCCCGAAGACCTGCACTGGCGGCCCGTCATTTTGGTGGGCGTTTTTTACGCGGGAGCTGTTGAAGACGCTGAAAGTGCGATCCGGCCTTTGCGATCCTTCGGAAGGCCTCTCCTCGACCTCATCGCACCCACGTCCTATGTAAATCACCAGAGTGCCCTCGACTCCACGGTGCTCCACGGCTGGGATTACTACTGGAAGTCGACACACCTTCCAGAACTAGGCGACGACCTCATCGAAGTGATCGCCGAGAACGCGTTCGCGTCTTCTTCACCACGGTCGTATGTGGCGATGTTCCACCTGGGGGGCGCGGTGAGTCGAGTGCCCGAAGGCGCTACCGCATTTGGGAACCGACATGCCTCACACGCCATCACTCTCGACGGCGTGTGGCGGCCTGGAGACGACTATGCCGACAGAGACACCGCTTGGGCCAAGCGCTTTTTCGCCTCCCTCGAAAAATACCGCGACGGCGTCTACGTCAACTTCCTCGGTGCCGATGAAGACCTCGACCGGGTCCGCGACGCTTATGGCAAGGATGTCTACGACCGACTGGTCGATATCAAGACCGGCTACGACCCGGAAAACGTCTTTCACCACAACCAGAACATTCGTCCCCGAGTGGAGGCGGTCAGCTACTCAGCTTCTCGGCCAGCCAGCGGAAGGTGGCCGGGGCCCAGTGGTTGAAGTGTTTGAACGCACAATGACCGTCGTCTGGATAGATCCGGGCTTCCTTGCCGGTGGCGGGGCCGGTCTCGAGCATGAAATAGATGTTGCCGATCGGCGCCAGATGGTCGAGCTTGCCGTTGATCATCAAAACCGGCATGGTGATGTTGTCGAGGATTCCTTGCTCGGAGAGTGCCCACCGGGAGAACTCGGCTCGCTCCTGCTCCACTGACGTCGGCGGGAACGAAGGGGGATCGTCGGGTGCCCCAAATCGCCACTCGGCCCGCTCGTTGCGGACGCGGACGAACTCCTCCATCTCGTCATCGCCCATGACATAACCAAACGGATGACCGGCGCTGGCCACCACCGCCTTGAGCTTGTCGGGGGCGGTGCCGGCTAGTTGCAGTACCGAGTAGCCACCGCGGCTGATGCCGAATGCTCCGATTCTTCCGCCGTCAACCTCGGGGCGGCTGGCGAGATAGTCGACAGCGGCCTCCCAGGCGCTCACCGATTCCGGGGCCCAGGGAAAGGGGTTCTCTCCGGTGCCGGGACCATCCATCACCAGGGCGGCGAGTCCGTTTTCGATGCACATGTCCTGTGCCCAGCCGCGGTCCTCTTTGAAGACATCCGCCCCGCACATGACCAGGACGGCCGGCACCGGGGATTCGGCGTGAGGCGCCCGAAAGTGGGCCCGGATCGTCTTGCTCTGATGCTCGAACTCGACGATTTCGACTGGCGGGTCGAGATGAGCGCATGCCTTTCGGTAGGCGCGTGCGCAGTCGTCGCTGATTCGCCGCTTGACCTCTGAGACTTCGCCGGGGAAGCGGCCGATGGCGTAGTAGGTCTTCGCCTGGAGATACGAGCGCCTCGAGCCGTCGAAATCTCCCTCCTGCTCCAACCGATCGCCCTCCGCCTCATGCCGGCGACCGAGCTCCTCCCAAACCGGGACCCACTTGTCCTCGGTGGTGCCCTCGAGGCGGGCGACGGCGGACTCGAGTTCGGAAATATCGTCGATCATCGAATACCAGCGTCGGTAGAAGCCACCGTGGACGATGACAAAGGGGTCCTCGTTGGGGGCAAAGCCGAGTTCGAGTGTCAATGCAACCTCCTTCGGGCAAACTTAAGGCTCAAACATGCGGAAACCGCATGCTGAAGCCTTAGGTTTCATTCGCCAGAACCTTGTCGATGCTGGTGCCGAGGTCGTCCAGGATCACGATGGCTGCATTCCTTCCGGGGCCTCCTGTGATCGATCCTCCGGGATGGGTGGTCGCGCCGGTCTGGTAGAGGCCAGGGATCGGCATCCGGTGTTGGGCCCATCCGGGGACCGGTCGCTGGGCGCCGCCATAGGCGAGACTTCGATCCCCGCCATGGATCGTCCCTCGAAACATGTGGGGGTTGGCAGCCTCGATGTCGACGGGGCTTTTGGCTTTGCCGCCGAGGATGATCTCATCGGTCAGGTTGGGAGCGCACTGCTGGAGGATTCGCAAATGCTCCTCGGCGAGGACCTCCTTCCCCGTTTCCCAATCACCGAGATCCGCGGGAACCTCGTACGGCGCCAGGCTGAGGATCTTCACCGTGTGCTTCCCCTCCGGAGCGCGCGAGGGGTCGACGATCGTGGGAGTGGCAAAGAGGAGGAATGTGCCTGGTCGATGGAGCCGACCCTCGCGCAACCCCCGGCCGAACTCGATGACGTCTTCGATCCAGGGAGCCGGTCCCGCCGAGACAGGTTCGATTTCCCCGCCGTCGATCGGAAATCTCGGTGCCTCGCTGGTGGCGTAGTACGAAGCGAAGGAGGAGAGCCCCACGTCGTAGGTGTCGACACCGTAGAGAAACCCCTCACCCCAGACTTCGGCTGGAGCCATCTCGACCAGGTTCTTAACGTGGATCGAGGAAACCACACCTTTTCGGGCTCGGAACTGGGTCCCGTCTGCGGTCTCGACCCCGACGCACCGCCCACCCTCGAGCATCAGAGAAGTCACCAGGGTCTCCCCGATCACTGTGCCGCCGGACTTCTCGATGGACGCCACGACGGCCTTGGGCAAGCTCGACGAACCCTCGACCGGGACCGACCAGCTCCGCCGTTGACGACCTCCGACCAAGGAGTAAGCGAGGTAGCCGGAGCCGGGGGACTCGAGGGGCTGGGCAGTTTGGAACGCCATCCACGCCATGAAGGCCCGCACGTGCTGGCTCTCGAATTCCCGTCGGATCACCTCCCACGCGGACATGACATTGCGGCGCATCCACACCGTGCCCATCGGGTGGCCGGCAAGTCGTTCCTCGAGGGAAGGCCCATACCCGATGGGGGTGAAGCGATACTCGCCATAGATTCCCTTCACCGCGTCGAATTCCTCGAGCATCCGTCGGTAGGCGGCCGCATCGCTCTTCGAGAACCGCCCGATCTCTCCGAGCGTGCGGTCAAGGTCGAGCCACATGGTGAACCGTTCGCCGTCGGGGAAGACGACGTGCGCGACCGGATCCGGGTCGAGATACTGAAGGCCAAACTCCGACACCAATCCCAGCTCGTCCTTGGCGAGCAGCGGATTCACCTGGATCAGGGTGTGTCCGGTGGAACATGTGTCGAACCAGAACCCGGGCAGCAGGATCTCCTCGGTGGCGGCGCCGCCACCCATCTCGCGCCGGGCGTCGAGCACCACCACCTCGTAACCCGCCTTTGCCAGGTAGGCGGCGGTGATCAGGCTGTTGTGGCCGCCTCCGGCCACCACGAAGTCAGTGGTCGTGGTCATTCGGCCTCCTCGGTCGTCTTGGGTGGGATAACCGGCAGAAGAAGATGGGAAGGATGGTCCGGACCCACGTGCAGGGTCACCTGCGCTCCGAACACCTCCTCTGGCCGGTCGTCGGGGTCGGCATGAGTCATACCACCGGTGCCACGGGTGGCGTAATAGAAGGTCTGCCCGTATTCGTCCAGCGGTCCCCGGTACTCGTAGTCCCTGCCCCTGACCCAGAGCTCGATCCAGTAGCCGGGTGGCACCACGATGCAGGTGGGGATGATCTCGATATCGAGTTCATAGACCATCCCGGGTTGCATAGGTTCGATGCGATCGTGGGGATGGAAGGGCTGCCAGGGCTTGGTCTTCTCCGGGTCGAGCGCGCGGTGGGAGGCGCGGAGCCATCCGTTGGCGATGGGCGTGTTGGGGTCCGTGGAACCTTCGAAGGTGACTTCGCTGCCGCCGGGGTCGAACAACTGCAGGATTAGAAACAGATCGGCGTCCGTGGTGGTCGTCGTCGAGATGAAAAGCTTGGCCACCAGAGGCCCGGTGATCTCGGTTTCCTCGGTGAAGGGCGCCATCGCGAAATGGAGCCCCTCGCCCATGGCTTCGTACCGCAATGAATCCCCCGACTCGGCCGGCTCGGGGGAGAGTGACTTATCCCCCTGGAAGTAGAGCGTGGTCCAGATGGTGCGGGCCAGTGGCCACTCGTCCTCCCCTCGCCACTCGAATTTCTCGCCGGGATACCTGATGTTGAGCTGAACTCGAGGAGTGCGGTCGAACCCGTTGTCGTCGCCTCTGAGGAAATGGTCGAAGAAGCGCTTCTGCAGGTCGCGTCCGTACCCGGAGTAGAAGTGGGTCCAGTGAGTGTCGCCGTGCACCTCGAGCCACTTCTGCTCCGAAGCCGTCTCGACGAATCCATTGAAGTTGCCGCGAGGGTGGATGCCCTGCCCGCCCCAGTTGGCCGCCGAGAGGAATGGAACAGTCACCTTCTTGAGATCGATGGCCCGCTCTCGATGCCATTCGTCGTAGAGGGGATGGGCCTTGATGTCGGGGAACGACTCCACGCGGTTGGCGGCCAGTTCATCTTCGGAGAGATCGACCGGCCCGGCGACTGATTGTCCGGTATTCGGGTTGAGCGGAGCACGCGAGCCGCGCCCGTGCTGGATCGGATTGATCTGGCGCTCCTGCCAACGCTTCGTGAATTCACTCAGGATGCCACCGTGGTAGTAGGCATCCCGGTACGGATCGTTGAAACCCTCCCAGGCGATGATGGCGGCGAGGTGCTCGGGCTGCCGCTCAGCCGCCGCCCAAGCCATGACCGCGTAGTAGGAGATGCCCATGATCCCGACCCGGCCGTTGCTCCAGGATTGGCAGGACGCCCACTCCACGGACTCGGCGATGTCGTCGTACTCCTTCGGATTGCGCGGCCAGAGGATGCCCGGCGACCAACCGGCCCCGCGCGAGTCGACCCGAACCACAACGTAGCCGGAGGTCACCCAGCGCTCCGGATCGGTGACCTCCCAAGCCTGATACTTCCCCGTCGAGCCCTCGAGCACCGTTGGGTCCTTCGCCAGCAGCTTGTCCCATTGCATCTGGTAGATCGGGCCATTGAAGGGAAGACCCTTGGCGTAGACACCGTGGGAGAGGATGACCGGGTACTCGCCGTCGCTCTCTGGTCGGAAGACATCGGCTCTCAGCAGGGCACCATCGCTCATCGTCAACGGCACCTGGTAGTCGATGCACATTCCGTCGGCGGCGACGGTGAAGGTGTGCTCGTCGCCGCGGGAGGTCATGCGACCTGTCCGCCCAGCCTCTTTGCCATCCAGTCATCCACAAACGGAGCAAACTTGTAGGCCAGGTTGCTCACGCCATGGGTGGCTTCCTCGATCGTGATGAGAGTGGCGTTCGGTGCCTCGTCGGCTATGCGTTGGGCGTGGTCGACACCGATGAGAGGATCGAGCATGCCGTGGACGACAACCAATGGCTGGTAGATCTTCTCGGCTACGCCGGTCAGATCGAGGGTCGTCGCCTTTTCTCGGGCCTCCTCCGCCGACGACGACCACGAGTACTTGCGGAAAGCGTCTCTCGTTACCGTCGGCAGCTCGTCCCAACAATCGATCCAGCGATAGGGGCCGCAGTTGGCCACCGCCGCACTTACCCGCGGCTCGAAAGCGGCCGCCCGACAGGCGTAATAGCCACCAAGGCTGGCTCCGATCAGGCCTACCCGAGTGGCGTCAATTCGGTCATGACCTTCCAGGAAGTCGATGGCGGCGGAGACGGCCACCTCGTAGTCATGGCGGATCGGCAGCTTCGAGCTGATCTCTCCCTGGCCGGGGCCGTCGAGACTGAGCACGGCCATCCCGCGGCGAAGCAGCGAGCCTCTCCCTCCGTGCCGCTGCTCCTTGGTCGAGTCCAAGCCGGGGAGAAAAATCACCACCGGGTGGGGACCTTTGCCGGCCGGGATGCTCAGCAGGCCCGATAGATCGGCCTCGGGGAAGGGAATGGCGACTTTCTCGACGGTGGGCTCCATGTAGGGGAGAGCCCGATCGTGACACTCCAGCATCTTGGCGAGACCATGGGCATGAGCTTGTTCGTCATCGACGGAGAGGAAGTAGGAGAGGTGGTAGCAACGCGCCGCCGACAGAAAATGGTTCACCGCCGAGAGCCGACGACCATCAGTCCACGCCGCTTCGCCCAGCTCCTCGTGGCCTTGGGCTGTCTTCATCCACTCCGCTCCCCAGTCCGACCAGTCTTTGATCCGGCCCACAGTGGTTGTCAGGTCGCCCAGCTCGATCTGACCGTGGAGGAACCGGGCCGCCCAGATATCGAGGACCTCTTGGACCTGTGGGTCCTCGTGGAAAAGACTGCGGGTGGTGGCGGGATCAACCCTCATTGCAGAGCTCCGGCCCTCTCCACCATCGGTGCCACCGCTACTGCCTCACCCTTTCGTTGTGAGGATTCCAACGCGGCGTGGACCACGGCCAAGGCGCGGATTGCCTCCAAGGCTCCCACCTCGATCTCGGCCTTTCCTCGAATGGATAGAGCGAATTCGTCGAGCTGCTCCCGGAACATGTCGGTGGGGGGGATGTCGACCGCCGGCCTCACCGACTCGCGATAGGCCTGGCTGACCAAGGTGCTCTTCGAGTCGGCCAGGTGGGACTCATCCCAATTGTTGAAGTCGAGGTCGTAGAACAGATTCGCCTCCGTCCCCTGGAGCCGAAGCTGGTAGACCCCGGGTGAGGCCCATCCCGTTCCCAGGTAGCCAAGCGGTCCCGACTCGAACTCGAGAATCGACATGACCGCATCGGGAACCTCAGCCCGCGTGTAGAGCTTGCGGGCGTGGCTGGAGACAGCCGCCACCGGGCCGAGCAGATACTGCAAATTGTCGGCGTGATGAACGCCGAGCTGGATCATGGCCCCGCCCGGGCTTTTGTCGGCGAACCACCTCCAGGTGTCAGGCGTCAGCTCCAGTCCCCGTTCATTGGAGAAGTTCGCTTCGGCCAGCGAAACCCTGCCGATTTTCCCGGTCTCGATCCACTGCTTCATCGCTCGGTGCCCACCAAGCCGGCGGGCGCTATGGCCCACTGCGAAGGCCACGCCCGATGCGGCGGCCGCCCGGGCAATCACGCCGGCATCTTCCATGGTGTGGGCGATCGGCTTATCGGTGTAGACCGCTTTACCGGCGTCCAGGCTCTCCAAGATCACGGTCTTGTGCGTGTCGTTGGGCGTGGTCACCAGCACCCCTTCGATCTCGGGATCGGCCAGCAACTGATCCAGTGTCGCTGCCGCCTTCGGGATGCCGAACTCTTCCTGAAAGGCGGCGCGGCGCTCGGCCGAGCGCGAGAAGCAGCTTGCCAGCTCGATCACCGATCCTCTTTGCGCACCCCGAGCGAGAACCCTCGCCCATCTTCCTAACCCGATGGATGCGAGTTTCACCCCCTCAGTCATGTACTCCTCCCTCCTCGGCACTAATGATCAGGTCGAGCTCTTCGATGTTGTTGGCGAAGTCGTCGTGAGGGAAGAAGCAGACAAGTGACAACGTCTCGCCTTGGTCAGCCAAAGTGGCGTGTGGTGTTCGCGCCGGGATGCGGTACCAGCTGCCAGGTCCAACCGGTTGAAAGACCCCATCGAGCCAAACCCGGCCCGTTCCGGCCACCACATAGACAATCTCCTCGCTTTGGGGGTGCAGGTGAGGGGACCTGGAGGGGACGTAGTCGATCGTGACCTGGCGCACGGTTGAAGAGCCTTGCCCCGCTCTCCGGAACGGATCGGAGGTCAATCGTCCCGGGAATTCGCGGAACTCGAGCTCCTCGGGGCCGACGACCGTCATGACCTTCCTCTCATTTTCAATATCGATTCGACGGTCACCGCAATCTCGGTGGCGACGGTCTTGGCAAATTCAGCCGCCCGGGCTTCATCGGCCCAGGCCGGATTTCCGTACCAGCCTTCATTTGCGATCTCGGTGACGTCGGTTATGTAGCCGTACACCTCGCGCGAGCGCCGCATGGCATCGAGCTCTTCGGCACCTTCTGGTCTCGTGGGCCTCGAAACTCGGTCGAGCCGGGCCAGCTCGGAGTCGTGGGCGAGGACGGCGAGTGTCTCGATTCCTCCGCCGTGGGTGAGCTCGCCCCCGGCGGGGGCATAGATGCGCTGGGCGGTGTAACAGGCGTGGGCGGTGACTACGAGCACATCGTTCTTCGACTGGAGGTCGGTGGCCACTGAGTCGAGCGATGCGATGTTGCCCTCATGCCAATTGACAAAGACGAAGATGCGGCCTCCCATCCCAACCATCTCTTCGCAGAGGTTGGACAGATAGCCCTCGAAGGCGTCTCGCCTCAGCGAAATAGTGCCCGGGTGGCCGGCATGAATGGGGGTGACTCCATAAGGGCCGGCCGGGACGATGATCGCGTCCAGGATCTCGGCTAGCTCCACCGCCACCAGGTCGGCAGCCATGGTGTCTGTCCCACAGGGAAGATGCGGGCCGTGCTGTTCGATGCTCCCGAACGGCATCACCACCCGTCCGCCGCGATCGAGAAGGTCACGCACCTCGGGCGAGGCCAGGTTGTAGATCGATCGTGGGGAAGGGCTCACGAAATTCCCACTCCGTCCGGCGTCACCACCGCGTGGTGGGGCGGCTGGGAATTGAGTAATCGGAGCGCCTCGGCTGCGCCAAGTCGACGAAGAGCCAGCTCGCTCTCCTCCGTGTACCAGGACATGTGCGGGGTCAGGATCAGGCGGTCGACAACATCCTCGAACATCGTGACATCAGGGGGTTCGCGCTCGAACACATCCAGAGCCGCCATCGCCGGCCGACCTTGGGCGAGTCCGTCCACGAGAGCAACGGTGTCAACCAGGGCACCGCGGGCCGTGTTGACCAGAACCGAGCCCTCTCGCATCAGACTCAATTGCTCCGAACCGAGCAAATGACCGCGAGTCTCCGGAGGAGCATGCAGGCTCACCACATCGGAAGCGCTAAGGAGCTCGGGCAGTTCGACAAATTCGGCCTTGAGGTGAGCGAGGGCGCCGTTGAGAGCAGTCGGTACCGGATCTGCCACCAAAAAACGATGGAAGCCGAGGCCGTTCAGCATCTGAGCCACGCGCTGACCGATACGCCCGAACCCGACGATGCCGACGGCGATGGTTGAGGGGAGATGAAGAGGCCGCAAGCCGGCCACACCCCAATACCCATCCCTCATTTGACGGTCGGCTTGAGTCAATCGACGGAGGCACGCGAGTACGAGAGTCACTGTGTGCAGCGCTACGGCCTCGGTCCCATAGTCCGGGACGTATGCCACCCACATTCCGAGCCTGCGTGCAGCATCGAGATCGACGGTTTCGGTGCCGACACCGAGGCGGACGATCGCTCGGGCGCGGAGCGCCTCCAGGGTCTCGGCGTCGAACACTGGCGCGGCACCGGCGAGGATGACGTCCACTCCCGTCGCCACTTCCAGGATCTCCGAACGGGTTCGTGCGGGACTCGAGCTGAGTTCGACGTCGCCGAGGATCTCGCGTTCGACGTCAAAGTCGCGGAAGCGGGTTCCGAGAACCGCGACTTTGGGCCGTCTGTTGCTCATCGCGCCATCACCCGGTGTCGACCGTTTCGAAACACCCACTCGATGCACTTCGCTGAGCCGCCTCCAACACGGCAACAACCGCCAGGCCCTCGACTCCCGATACCTCGGGACGACTGCCACTCCGGATGGAATTGGCGAAATCAGCGAGTTGATCGGCTACTGCGTCGATTTCGGTCAGCGCGATCTCGGTGGGACCCGACTCCCCCCGGCGTTGATACCTGAGGCTGGCACCGTCGCGATCGGCGAAGGCGGCTCCCTCGGTGCCGTACACCGAAAGGCTGATGCGCCAGGGGGTGAAGAAGGAGGAGACGAGAGTCCCCACCGCCCCGCTTCGGAACTCGAAGACCATGGCGGTGGCCTCGTCGATCGGAACCGAGCGGCCGCGCCGAGACACCGCTGCGACCCTGGTGATCGGTCCCGCCAGGTAGTGAAAGTTCTCAATTTGATGGATTCCCAATGACGTCATCGACCCGAGAGGACTCTCTTCTTCTTGCCAGCGCCAAGCGCCTTCGGGGATGCGATTGGGGAGGGAATGGTTCGCCTCTAGCGTTTCGATTTCGCCGATGGCGCCATCGTCGATAAGGCGCTTCATCTCGCGATGAGCTGGATGGCGTCGTCGTTGGAACCCAACCTGAAGCACGATGCCGGAAGCGTCTGCCGCCTTCACGCAGGCTCGAGCATCCTCGACCGATAAGGCTAAAGGCTTCTCGATGAAAACGTGCTTTCCCGCGTCGGCCGCCGTCTCCACCAACTCTCGATGGCTCTGATGTGACGTGGCGATAAGCACCGCGTCGACTGAGGCGTCGCTGAAGATCTCCTCGAGACTCGACGCCGGCTCACAGCCCAGTTCAGTGGCGAATTCTTTTCTGGTTTCCTCGGTGCGGGCGTAGCAGGCCACCAGGTCGATGCCGGCGTCCAACGCCGCCCGGGCGAGTTCCTTCCCCCACCATCCCAAGCCGATGCTGGCCACCCTCACCCTCTCGGCCATGACTCTCCTTCAAGCCTGATCATCTCCCCCGCCGGCGATCCTACCCTCGTCCGCAATCGATTGTGCTCGCGTGGGTGGCAGAGCTATAAAGGATGGGCGTGGACGAGATCCCCTACTTCGAGGCTCGCTCGTCCCTCCGACGGGAAGACCTTCGCCTCATCACCGGTGCCGGGCGCTACGTCGCCGACCTCGCCCCACCAGAGACGATCCATGTCGCCTTCGTGCGCAGCACCGAGGCCCATGCCCGGATTACGGAGATCGATACCGACGCGGTTTTCGGAGCAAACGTGATAGGCGTGTTCACCGCCGAGGACCTGAATCTCGCCGACATCCCCGGTGACAGCATTGCCGCCGCCGCCCCCGCATTTCCCCGGCCTCACCTCGCCCACGAGAAGGTCCGTTACGTCGGCGAACCAATCGCGGTGGTGGCTGCCAGGTCGCTCGCCGCGGCGGTCGACGCCGCCGATTCGGTCTGGGTGGATTACGAGTCCATTCCTGCGGTGGTCGACCCACGCGCGAGCCTCGCCGACGAAGTGATCATTCACCGGAGCGCGGGCACCAATGTCGTCCACAGATCTGACCTGTCGGCGGGAGAATCACTGGACGACTACGAGGTCGTGGTCGAGGTTGCCGTAACCAACCAAAGGCTTGCTCCCAATCCCATCGAACCTCTGGTCATCCTCGCCGTCCCCGAGGAGGACGGGCGCCTGACCGTCTACATCAGCCACCAGCGACCTCATGGCGTGCAGGCGCGCCTCTCCCAGCTGATCCCAATGGATCGCAACAAGCTCCACGTAGTCGTTCCCGACGTGGGAGGGGCGTTCGGGATGAAGGGAATGACTTACCCCGAGCACACAGTGACCGCTGCTATCGCGCTTCGCCTATCCCAACCGGTGATGTGGACGGAGCAGCGTCGGGAACACCTGAGCGGAGGTACCCACGGCCGGGGCTCGTTCCACCGGGTGAAGCTCATGGGGAAACAGAACGGTCGTATTCAGCGGGCCGAGATCGACATCCTGGCGGATGTAGGTGCCTATCCCCACAACGGAACCGGGATTCCCAATTTCTCCCGACTGGTGGCACTCGGCCTGTACGACATCGAAAACGTGTCGGTGAAGACCACCGCGGTGGTAACCAACACGGCCCCAACCGGGTCGTATCGAGGCGCCGGACGGCCCGAGGCCGCGTACGCAATCGAGCGGGCGGTTGACGCCTTCGCCCGGGCGGCGAATCTCGATCCGGTCGAGGTTCGGTTGGCAAACTTCATACCCTCTCAAGCCCTGCCTCACCGGACACCAACCGGCGCCCTCTACGACTCCGGCGACTATGCCGCAGCCCTGCGCTTGGCCGTTGATCTGGTGGAACTGGATCGCCTCAGGCAGGAGCAGCAGGAACGTCGCGCCGACGGGCGCAATCCCATCGGAGTGGGCTTTGGTGCATTTGTCGAGCGGGCCGGGGGCGCAGTCGACGGCGGGGAGTACGGTCGTATCGAAGTCGATCGGGCCGGTGCGATCACGCTGCGAACTGGTTCGGCCTCCTCGGGCCAAGGCCACGAGACGGCATGGGCGCAACTAGCGGCGGACGCGCTCGGTGTCTCCCCAGAAGCTGTTCGCTACGTGGCGGGAGATACCGACGAGGTCGCCCAGGGCACCGGGACCTTCGCCAGCCGGTCGGCTCAGATCGGGGGAGCGGCGATCTGGCGATCGGCCCATGTGGTGAGGGAGAAGGCGATCGACTTGGTCGCCGACCTCCTGGAGTCGGCGTCGACAGATGTGCTGATATCAAATGGAATCTTCTCCATCGCCGGAGTGCCGGGAACGGAGATGAACTGGTCACAGGTGGCGGAGGCGGCCGACGAACGCGGCGTAGATCTCACGGCGGAAGAATGGTTCGTGCCCGGCGCCCAGACATTTCCATACGGAGTGCACGTGGCGGTGGTGGAAGTGGACCTCGAAACCGGGGAGGTTGACCTTCTCCGCATGGTGGCGATCGACGACTGCGGCAATGTCCTCAACCCCATGATCGTGGAGGGCCAGCTCCATGGTTCCCTGATGCAGGGAATCGGCCAGGCCCTCTACGAGGGAGTCCAGTATTCCGAGCACGGACAGCTGCTCACCTCGACCCTGGTCGACTACGCCATTCCACGCGCCGGCGATGCTCCACCGATTACCTCGCAACGTCTCGTGCATCCGGCCCCGTCCAACCCCCTCGGTGTCAAGGGGACGGGGGAGGCGGGCTGCATCGGCGCTCCACCGGCGATAGTTAATGCAGTACTGGACGCCCTTGCCTCGTATGGAGTGTCGGATATCGAGATGCCGCTCCGACCGGCGACGGTGTGGACTGCGCTGGCACAATTCAAGGACTGGAACATCGAGTGAGAAGGGATCAACCCATGGACCCCGAAAACGTCGCCATCACGGAGGAAGTAGTTGGCTCCGAGATCCCCGTAGAACTCAGATATCTGGAGACCTGGGACGGCCTCTATGCGCCAATCGGGCTTCGTCTCCCTCCTGGCGACGGACCCTTTCCCCTGGTTCTTCTCGCCTCCGGGAACGGTGGAGGAGGCATGGCCTGGATCAGGAATGCGGTCGCCAACCGTGGCTACATCATGGAGCGTCTCCTCGAGCGGGGGTACGCATGCGCCTGGATTCGTTATCGAACCGAAGTTGAGCTCGGCTACGAGAACGGGGGTCGCCTGGTTCGTGACACCAGACAAGGGCGCGACATGTTCAATCGCTCACCCTTGGAGTACGAGGACGAGATCGCCATCGTTGAGCAACTCAAGAAGGACCCGCGCATCGATGCCGAGCGGGTGGGCTTGATCGGAATGAGCCATGGTGGGGAGATGGTGCTCAAGATCACCTCCGAGTACCAGGGCATCAAAGCGGCGGTGGCTTCCGAACCCGCCTCGCATGAGTTCTTGGCGTTGACCCCCGACGACACCGCCTTTGTCGAGCCCGACACGGGCATGCGCAACATCGAGGAAATGCAGATGGTGGAAACGGAAAAGGTGCGCTCACGTATCGACATGAAGAAGGCGGCCGAGCGGATCTCGACGATCGACACCCCGATCCTGGTTATGGGGAGGGAAGACGATCACCTGCAGGGGATATTTCGGGTCTCCTACGAGTTGCTGGCCGAGGCCGGCAAACCAGTGGAGTGGGTCAGCTGGGATCACGACCTCCATGGCTACGTCTATCCCTTGCGCGGTCCCGATGGCCAATACGAAGTCAACGAGGTGGCCGAAGCCGCGATTGCCGGCGTCCTCGACTATCTAGAGCGCCAACTTTAGACCGCGGGGCTTTAGCTCAGCCCGTCGGAGATTTCTTTGTTCTCGGAAGCGAGATCGATCCCGGTGCCCTCGGCGTGTCGGGCCAGCATCGAGGCGAAGTCCTGGTCGCCGTAACCCCGCCCGATGCCGTCCATGACGATCTGGTGCACGAGGGCGGCGGTCGGAAGGGGGACCCCGAGCAGCCTTCCGGTCTCGAGACCTAACTCGAAGTCCTTGCGAAGTAGGTGCCAGGTAAACGAGGGGGTGTAGTCGAGGTTCACGAAGGCCGGAGTCTTGTACCGGGTGAAGGTCGAGCCCATGACGCTGTCATTGAGGAACTCGAGGAAGTCGGCGCGCGACACTCCGGCCGCTTCGGCTAGGAGAGTGATCTCCGCGAGGGACTGCGTGACCACACCGAGCATCAGGTTGTGGCATATCTTGACGAGGCGAGCTTCATCCCCCTCACCCACATAGGTGACCTTGCGCCCGAAGCACTCGAGGTAGGGGAGCGCGGTCTCATACGCGTCCTTCGGACCTGACACCACCGAGGTGAGACGGCCCGACTTCACGACCTTCGGATTGCCCGACACCGGCGCCGCCAACACTGCGGTTCCCAATTCCGCCGCCCGCCTGGTGAGAGTCTGTGAGGTGCTGGCGTCGATCGTCGTCGAGTCGACGATGATTTCTGGCCGGCTATCGGAGCGAGAGAGCACCCCCTCTGGCCCCAGCGTCACTTCGAGGACATCTTCAGGACCGGCGACCATGGTGAAGACGATGTCCCGCTCGGCGAGGTCAGCCGGTGAGTCCACGATTTTCGCACCCTTGGCGGCCAGGGGCTCGGCCTTGGAGCGGGTGCGGTTGTAGACCCAGAGATCCACATCCGAGGCCAGCAAGCGGGCCACGAGGGCTGCGCCCATCCGACCCGCTCCGATCCAGCCCACCCGGTGCGGGTACTTGTTTTCGGCCATGTCTCCCCTCGCGCTGGCGGTCACCGGTGCTGATCGCTCCGCAATCGTTTGTAGTATCGGATCTTTGGCGGGGCAGCGCAAACAGGCCCTCCGCTCTGAGCTGCACAACTCTCCGAGCAGCGGGCGCAATGAATACCCTCCGGGCCAACGTGTCGTCGATCCGATCCACATTGAAAGACGTGGCCCGCGAGGCGGGGGTGCACATCTCGACGGCATCGCGGGCCCTGAACCCGAGCACCGCCTTCATCGTCCACCCGGTGACAGTGGAGCGGGTTGCCGAGGCTGCTCGCAAGCTGGGCTACCGGCCCCACCCTCTCGCGCGCGGACTGCGGACCAACCGCACCATGTCGGTGGGAGTGATCATCCCCGACGTCGAGAACCCCCTCTTCGGTCCGATCATCGCCGGAGCGGAGTCGGTGCTCGTCGAGGAGGGCTACTCGGTCCTCATAGGCAATGCCGACCGGGGGCCGGATCACGCCGACAGCCTGACAGAGGACATGCTGGAGCGTCACGTCGACGGTCTGATCCTCGCCACTCCTGGTCGGATCGTTTCCGAGACCGCCAGGCAAGCTCAGCGAGACGTTGCGATGGTCCTCGTCAACCGCTCGGTCGACGACGACTCCATTCCGGCGATCGTCGGCGACGACCACGCCGGCATCGGTCTGGCGGTGAGGCATTTGCGGGAATTGGGTCACGAGCGCATCGGGCATGTGGCAGGGCCGGAATGGGTCTCGACCGGCCGGGGCAGACGTGATGCGTTCCGCGACTGGATGTCGACTGTGGGTCTCGAAGCCGATGGCCTCGTCGAGGAGGCCGAGTGGTATCAGGTGGAACCGGGGATGACGTCGGCCTTGGCCCTACTCAGCCGTCACCCCGACCTCACTGCGATCGTTGCCGCCAACGACTTGTTGGGGCTTGGGTGTTATCGGGCGGTGAGGTCTCTGGGCAAGGTCATCGGCGGAGACGTTTCCATAACCGGCTACAACGACATGCCCCTGCTGGATCTGATGCAGCCATCCATGACGGCGGTGCGGGTTCCCTATCGCCGGATGGGAGCCGATGCCGCCAGCACGCTTCTGGCGCTAATCGCCGGGGAGGACGTCTCCCCGGGTCGCGTGCTGCTCTCACCGACCCTCGCCATTAGGTCGTCGACCGCCCCTCCCTCCACATAGCGTCGGTTAGGGACGAGGGATCACCGGTGCCAAGAGTGCCGACTT
Organism: Acidimicrobiia bacterium; assembly: GCA_036556085.1. GTDB lineage: Bacteria > Actinomycetota > Acidimicrobiia > Spongiisociales > ZC4RG35 > JACCTH01. The sequence continues at coordinate 23,964 of DATBKE010000109.1, forward strand.
GTGATCGGGACCGGTGTGGATCGTCACGGCATTTCCGAAAATCTCCATCGGTCGGTCGAGGGGATCGTCGTGAAGAAAAGGTCCGCATCCAGTGAGCCGGTTCTTGAAGGTGCTCAGCGACGCCTCGCCCAGATCGCCCGCGTAGACATAGTCATTGCCGCGGATTGAGAGGCCGAGTCGGTGGCCGGCGGGAACGACGATAGAGGTCGGCCAGATCTCGATGTCGAGCTCGTAGATCTCGCCGGGAGTGAGCAGCTCGACCCGGTCGTGGGTGTGATAGGGCCGGTAGGGGAGGGACAACTCCTCATCGAGGCGTCGATGCGACGCCCGCAGCCACCCCTGGGCCATCGGCGTATGCGGGTCGATGGCACCTTGAAATGTGACCTCTCCCCCCTGGGGATCGAAGATCCTCACCACGGCGAATATGTCGGCGTCTGTGGTCTCGGAGGCAACGAACAGCTTCAGGGCGATGGGCCCGGTGATCTCGGTCTCTGACTGGAAAGGGTCGAGTAAGAAAGTGGCGCCGTTGCCGGTGGCCTCGTAGCGCACTTGTCCGGTCACCGCCGGCGGCTGCTGAGAAAGGGTCATATCACGGGCGTCGAGAAAGATCGTGGTCCATGAAGTTTCCGGGAGCGGCCAACCATCTCCCATCCGTTCCTCGAAGCGATCGAGATGTCGGACTTGGAGCCGGACCGGCGGTTCTGCGTCCCAGCCGTTGTCCTCATCCTTGAGGAATCGGGCGAAGAACCGTTTCTGCAGCCCGACGCCATAGTCGGTGTAGAAGTGGGTCCAGTGCTCGAGACCATGGAGCTCAAGCCACTTCTGGGTAGTGGCTGAGCGGACGAATCCCTCGATGTTGCCGCGCAGATGCAGGCCCTGCCCGCCCCAGTTGCCGGCGGTGAGCAGAGGGACGTCGATCTTCGCCCAATCAGGTGACCGGTCGCGGTGAAACGAGTCGTCGAGCGGATGATCCCGGACGTCGGCGCCGAGATCGGCACGGTTTCGTTCCAGCTCGCTCTCGGTCAGGTTGACATCGCCTGTCACCGGCAGTCCAGTCACTCGACTTACGGCGCCACGATCCCCCAGACCGTGCTGCACCGTCTTCACCTGCATGTCGTACCAATTAGCCCAGAAAGTGGACAGAATGCCGCCGTGGTGAGTCATGTCCCGATAGCAGTCCGCCGCGCCCTCCCACACGCACATCGCCCCCAGATGATCGGGTTGTCGGGAGGCGGCGTGCCATTGGTTGATGGCGTAGTACGAGATTCCGTTCAAGCCCACTTTTCCTGTGCTCCAGGGCTGGCGTCCGGCCCACTCGATACAGGCCACGAGGTCCTCGGTCTCCCGGGGAGAGAAGACGTCTATGTAGCCCGGTGATCGGCCGCAGCCCCGGGAGTCGACTCTCACCACGGCGTACCCGTCGGGTACCCACTTCTCGGGATCGACCACCTCCCAGTTCTGGTAACTGTTGGTCGACCCCGCCTCAACGTCGGGATGCTGAGTGGTCATCAGCCGCCACTGGTCGGGGTAGCCCTCTTGGAAGGCCAGGCCTTTGGCGTAGGGCCCGTAGGAGAGGATGACCGGATGGGGGTCATCGGTGGCGGGGCGGTAGACGTCGGCTCTGAGAACCTCCCCGTCGTCCATTTCGATCGCGACATCCCAATCGATGTGGATCGCCAGGCCCATACCCTCGAGAGGCTACCGACCACCCGCCGTCTCACCCTCGATGTGCAACCTCGCCCCAGCCTGTCTACGTTCTCGGGCGATGAAGTTCCGGCTGCTACCGACCGACGAGCGTTTTTTCGAGCTTTTCGATGAGGCAGCCGGCAACGTTGCCGAGTGCAGCCGTCGCCTCGCCAAGCTTCTGGCCGGCGGCGACGGTGGTCTCGAGGACGTGATCGCGTGCGAGACCAGAGCCGACGAGGTGACGGAGGCAGTGATGCATCGCCTCAACACGTCGTTCGTGACTCCCATCGATCGCGAGGACATCCATACGTTGGTTGTTGAATTCGACGATGTGATCGACGCCATGGTCGAGGTCGCCTATCGGCTCGACTACGGCGACCGGGAGTTCGCGATCATGCCCGAGCTCGAGCTGCAATCCGCCCTGCTGGTGCAAATGGCTGAGGAGACGGCCGCGATGATGCCCAAACTGGCCTCGTTGAAAGGTCTTCAGCCCCATTTCGATGCCATCGACGAGTTGGAAACGAAAGGTGACCTCGTCTATCGCCAGGCGTTGCAGAGGATCTACTCGCCCGAGTTCAAGCCGAAGGGGTATGTGCACTACTGGAAAGACCTCGCATCGACGATGGAGGCTGCCCTCGACGCTCTCGAGGATGTCTCCGACGTCCTCGAGGGCATCGTCCTCAAGCACGCCTAGCCGATGGAGCTCGCCGCCGTGGTGCTGGTGGTTGGCATCGCCCTGGCATTCGACTTTGTCAACGGCTTTCATGACGCCGCCAACTCGATCGCCACGGTGGTTTCCACCCGGGTGCTCTCGCCCCGCCTGGCGGTGGTTTGGGCGGCGTTCTTTAACTTCGTCGCCTTCCTGGTCTTCGGAACTGCCGTTGCCGCGACGATCGCTTCGGGGGTCGTCGAGCCCGGTGCCCTTTCGATTGGGGTGATTTTCGCCGGGCTCATTGGTGCGATCGCCTGGAACCTCATCACCTTCTATTTGGGCTTGCCCTCCAGCTCCTCGCATGCCCTTATCGGCGGCATAGCCGGAGCCGCCGTCGCCAAGAGCGGCTTCTCGGTCCTGATCGGCGAAGGCATCCGCACCATCGGTGTGTTCATCGTCCTTTCGCCTCTCCTCGGCCTTGCCCTGGGCCTGATACTGATGGTGGGGTTGCAATGGGCGGTCGCCGGCTACCCCAAGGTTGATCTCATCAATCGCTTCTTTCGCCGAGGACAGCTGGTATCGGCGGCGGCCTTCAGCCTCGGACACGGCGGCAACGACGCCCAAAAGACGATGGGAGTCATCCTGGCGGTCCTCATCGGCGCCGGCTACATGCCCGTCGGCTCCGACGTGCCATTGTGGGTGGTGTTGTCGGCCCACACCGCCATCGGGCTGGGCACGCTCTCGGGGGGGTGGCGGATCGTGAAGACCATGGGCTCGAAAATCACCCGCCTGCAGCCGATCGGCGGGGTGGCGGCCGAGAGCGCCGCTGCCGCCACCCTGTTCTTCACCTCGTACGCCGGCATTCCCGTTTCGACGACCCACACCATCACCGGCGCCATCGTCGGGGTCGGCGCCAGCCGGCGGCTGTCGGCGGTCCGCTGGGGGGTGGCGGGGCGGGTGGTGTGGGCTTGGATCCTCACCATCCCCGGGGCCTGGATCATCGCCGCCCTCACCTATCTCATCATCGCCGCGGTCTCCTGATGGATCGCCGCGCCCTCTTCTTCCTCTTCGCCGCCGCGGTGGTGTCAGCCTTGATTCCGGTGACCAATGAGGAATTCCGGTTCGTCCCCATCGGGCTCGCGGTCGTTTACGTGCTCCTGGCTCTCGCCTCCTATCTCGATCACCGCAGTCGATAACTGCCGCCTCGGCACCCGAAAAAGATCGCTGCGGTTAGAGGATGACGTCGAGAAGCTCGACTGCTCCGCTCTTGGAAAGCGGCTCGTTGAGATTGCCGCACTTGGGCGACTGTACGCAGGAGGGACATCCGGAAACGCAAGGGCACTCGGCGATGGCATCCCTGGTCGCCTGCCAGTGCTTCTGCCGTCGCTCATAGGCGATCGGAGCGATTCCCGCGCCTCCCGGATAGCCCTCGTGGATGAAGATGGTGGCGGTCCCGGTATCGGGGTGCCAGTTGGTCGAGAGGCCACCCAGATCCCAACGGTCGCAAACGGCCATCAAAGGCAGCATCGCAATCCCCGCGTGCTCGGCCGCGTGCAAAGACCCCAGCAGGTCGCCCCGAAGGGTGACGAGGAGCGGGTCGGGGATCGTCAGCCACACCGCCGAGGTGGTCATCCGGTAGGAGGGAAGGTCGAGAGGCACGGTCTCGATGACCTCACGGGTGCGGAGATGGCGCTTTTGATAGGCAACCACCTGATTCTCGACGTCGACCATGCCCAGGTGGATGTGGACTCCCCGGGACCCGATCCGATCCCTGATCTCCATCTCGACGATTCCGAGGTCGGTCTCGGTTCGGGTCTGCGTGTAGTAGTCGACCGAGGCCGATCGCACCTGGACCTCGCGCAGTTCATGGTCGACGGCTTCTACCAGAAATGAGTCACCTTGGTGGAGATAGATCGCCCCGGGGTGAGCGTCGCGGTTGACCCGCGCCTGGTCGAGTGTCCCCAGGAATTTTCCGCGGGCACTGATGGTGTAGGGCGGCCCTCCGCTGGCGCGAAGATCGATCGAAGGGGCGGGCTTCAGTCGCACAGCCCAGTGCAATTTTCCGTCCTTCAATTTCAAATGCTCGCTCTGAACGAGACTGTTGGCGACCTCCTCGGTGGCCGGGCCGAGAAACTGGCGATCGTCGAGCTCAAGTGGCTTTTCATATGCCGCGCACGCCAGATGGGCGGCGGCGAGGAGGGGGTTGCTGGGGTTGACCACCACGGCCTCGGACGGCCTCTCAAACAGCTCCTGAGGATGACGCATCAAGTACTGGTCGAGGGCGTCATCGCCTGCCACCAACACCACCAGAGAGCTCTGGCCGCTGCGACCGGCCCTTCCCGCCTGCTGGCGAAAAGCCGCCATCGTGCCGGGGAAGGTGGTGATGACCGCCGCGTCGAGCCCGCCGACATCGATTCCCAATTCGAGGGCGTTGGTGGCGATGACCCCCGCCAGCTGCCCGCCGAAAAGCCGCGACTCGACCTGTCGTCGTTGCGCAGGGGTGTAGCCGGCCCGATAGGGGGCAATCTCGGCAGCCAGCTCGGGGGAAAGGCGACCGACCGCCCACCGATACATCAGCTCGGTGCTCTTGCGCCCTCGGGTGAAGGCAATCACCTTGCCCCCTTCCTTGACCAACTCGGCAAAGAGAGAAGTGGCCTCACCGAGGGCTGAACGGCGCAGGCCCAGTTCGGGGTCGATAAGCCCGGGATTCCAGAGCGCAAAGCTGCGCTCACCGGCTGGCGAGTAGTCGCCCTCGATGACCTCAACGTCGAGTCCGGTCAACTGCTCGGCCAACTCGGCGGCATTGCCGATCGTGGCCGAGGCGAGGACCAGTGTCGGCGAGGCTCCGTAGTGCTCACAGATCCGCCGCAGCCGGCGAATGATGAAGGCCACGTGCGTCCCGAAAACTCCTCGCAGGTGATGAACCTCATCGATGACGACATACGCCAGCCGGTGGAAGAAATCGGACCAGCCATTGTGGAAGGGAAGGATCCCGACGTGAAGCATGTCGGGATTGGTGAGGATGATGTTGGTTCGGCGCCTGATCTGGGGCCGTTCCTCCGGGGGTGTGTCGCCGTCGTAAATCGCGACGCCGGCGAGGGGGACTTTGAAGGACCGCATTGACCGCGCCTGGTCTTGAGCCAGCGCCTTGGTGGGGTATATGAGGAGCGCTGTCGACTTGGGCTCAGCAATGATCCGTTCGAGGATCGGAATTTGAAAGGCCAGCGATTTGCCGCTGGCCGTGCCGACCGAGAGCATGGTGTGTCGCCCCGCTCTGATCGAGTCGATGGCACGGGTTTGATGGAGGTAGAGGTTCTCTATCCCCCGCTCGCCGAGCCTGGTTTTGAGCAGCGGATCCAGATCGACGGATCCGAATCGTGCCTGCCGGGCCGGGATAGTTCGTTGATGCGAAAGCTCCTCTTCGTCGTTCCACCGCTTGAGAACGACCGCCGGGTCCCAACCCATCGCAGGTCTAGCCGGCGGCCGTCACTGCCTCGGAACGCTTGATTCCGGCCACCTCATAGGCCTCGGCTTCGTCGAGGGTCTCCTTTTCCAGCAGCGCCGCGGCGATGGCGTCAAGCTGGGAGCGGTGCTCCTTGAGCACGGTTACGGCCCGCTGGTAGCAGTCATCGACGATGCGCCGCACCTCCTCGTCCATCAACTCTTGGGTTCGCTCGCCCACCTCCGAGGCAAAGTACGGCTCGCGGTTCTCGTCGATGAGCGTGATCGGCCCGATCGCGTCGGACATGCCCCACTTGCCAACCATCGAACGGGCGATGCGAGTGACTTGCACAAGGTCGTTCTCGGCACCGGTGGTGATCGTTCCAAAGACGACGTCCTCGGCGGCGCGGCCCCCCAAAGCTCCCACGATCCGACCTTCGAGGTAGTTGCGGTCATAGGCGTAGCGGTCCGCATCGGGAGACTGGAAGGTCACCCCGAGAGCGCGGCCGCGGGGGATGATGGAGATCTTCCGCACAGGATCGGCGCCCGGAAGGAGCATGCCCAAAAGAGCATGGCCGGCCTCGTGGAAAGCGGTTCGCTCTTTCTCAGCCTCGCTCATCATTATTTGGCGCTCGGTCCCGAGGACGATCTTCTCGAGAGCGTCGGCGAAGTCGGCCATCGTCACTTTCTCGTGATTCCGTCGAGCGGCCATCAGCGCGGCTTCGTTCACCAGATTGCGGAGATCGGCCCCCACCATGCCGGGCGTGGTAGAAGCGATGGAAGCGAGATCGACATCCTGCGCCAGCGGGACGTTGCGGGTGTGAACCTCGAGGATCATGAGCCGTCCGCGTTGGTCGGGCGGGCTCACCGCCACATGCCGGTCGAATCGACCCGGTCGGAGCAGAGCGACGTCGAGCACCTCCGGCCGGTTTGTGGCCGCGATCACGATCACTCCCTCCGATCCGGTGAAGCCATCCATCTCGGTGAGGATCTGATTGAGGGTTTGCTCACGTTCGTCGTGGCCGCCGAGAGATACGCCCCCGCCCCGGGTACGGCCGATGGCGTCAAGCTCGTCGATAAAGATGATGGCGGGGGCCACCTTCTTGGCCTCATCAAAAAGATCCCGGACCCGACTCGCCCCCACCCCCACCACCATTTCGATGAACTCGGAGGCCGAGATGGAGAAGAAGGGCACGTCGGCTTCACCGGCCACGGCTCGGGCGAGGAGGGTCTTGCCAGTCCCCGGGGGGCCCGACAGCAGCACCCCTTTGGGGATGGCACCGCCCAACCGAGTGTATTTGCCGGGATTCTTGAGGAAGTCGACGATTTCCAAGAGTTCCGCCTTGGCATCGTCGATGCCGGCGACATCATCGAACGTGGTTCGTTGCGTGGAGGCTTCGAAGCGCTTGGCCCGGCTCCGACCGAGCCCGCCGATGCCGCCCAGAGCCGACCCGGCCCGTCTCCACATGGAGACGAAAAGCCAGAGCAAAAGGAGCGTGGGCCCAAACCCGAAGAGCAATTGCTGCCAGATGGGACGCTGCTCGGGATCCACCGCCGAGATCTCGACGCTGTTCTCACGAAGCGTCTCCACGAGCGAATCGTCGGCCCAGCTCGGTCGCACGGTCGAAAAGGCCTCGGCCATTTCTTCTGGGTTCTCGGGGTTGGCCTGTGGTTCCCGGAAGAGCCCTTCGATGCTGTCGCCCTGGGAAAAGACTGTTTCCACTTTCCCCTCGTCGACCGCATCGAGGAACTGGCTGTAGGAGAGCTCGATTTCGGCCCGAGCGAAGAAGAGCGAGGTGAGATACCAGTTCACCGCAAAAAGCACCAGGGCGATGATCAGGAGTCGGCGGTTGGGGGGGCGGCGAAGAAGGTTGGGCTGCTCCTCCGGAGGCGGCTCCGGCTTCTTCACCCCCTCGACTTTCCAGCCCGGCGGCTTCTTTTCGGCTTGCGGTGTGGATCGGCCGGTCATTCGGTGCCGGAATCGTACCGA
>DATBKE010000110.1:0-2019 GCA_036556085.1 Acidimicrobiia bacterium
GCGGCGTCTCTGATCAGCGAGTGGCGAAAGGCGAAGCGCCGTTCATCGCCAAGGCCTTGCGACTCGAGGATTCCTTTGCTGGCCAAGGATTCGAGCTCGAGACGGAGCTGAGCGGGCGGGATATTGATGACGTCGCTGAGAAGGTCAACTTCAAAACGGCTTCCGATCACGGCTGCGGCCTGGGCGAGCCGGGGGTTGGGACCGGCGGCTTCCAAACGGGCCACCAGCAAGTCGCGGATCGTTGGTGGGACTCGGTTGGCTCCCGACCCCGCCGAGGTGGGGTCCCAGACCGACCACAGCAACTCCTCGACGAACAAGGGCACTCCGTCGCTCCGCTCGGCGATCTCGTTGGCGAGCGAATCGGGCAGATCGCCCACCTTCATCGATCGAATCATTCGGTGCCGGTCGTCGAGGGCCAGAGGCTTGAGGTCGATGAGCGTCGACCGGGCGACCCAAGCGTCGGCGCGGAACTCGGGGCGGGCCGTCATCACCAGAAGGAGCCCCGGTGGAAGGTCGGTCAGGGCGTGCTCGATCACCTCGAGTGATGAAGGCTCGGCCCAATGCAGATCTTCGATCAAAACCACCCGGGGCTCGGCTGCAGCCAGGCCCGCCCACCACTGCTGGAAGCTCTCGATCGTCGCCTGTCGGAGCTTGGAGGCGTCCTGGCGCGGCGATGGATAGCGACCTTCGTCTTCCAAATCGATGGAGAGAATTGGAGCCAGATAGGGGATGACGCCGGTCGGGTCGAGCCCGGCCTCCTTGACCTCGTGCTCGAGCAAGGCCAGTCGCTCAGCGTTATCCGAATCAGGGTTGAGCCCGCAACGGCGACTCAACATGCGAGCCAGGGGGTAGAACGCGGTCGAGGTGTAGTAGGGGGAGCATGCTCCTTGCAGCGGTCCGCCCCCGGTGCGAGCCGAAAGGTCGCGGATGAAACGGGCCAGACGGGACTTGCCGATTCCGGCTTCTCCCCGAATCAGCACCGCCTTGCCAGCACCAGCTTTGGTGGCTTGCCAGAGGTCGAACAGTTGGGCCTGTTCGCGCTGACGTCCCACCATCGGGGTGAGTGCGCCTCCGAGGGCCTCGAGCCGTCCCTCGACCTCGCGCGGGCGGAGCACCTCAAACAACTCGACCGGTTTGGAAAAACCCCGGAGCGGAACCAGACCCTTATCTCGCAAGTCGAAATAGCCCAAGACCAGCTGGGCGGTCTCGCGACTGATGACCACCGAGTTCGGAGCCGCCTCCGTCTGGATGCGGGCAGCTTGGTGGGGAACGGTGCCGGCCACCTCGGTCATGCCAAAAACCTCGCCCGCCACCACATCCCCGGTGTGGATGCCAACCCGCACCGCCAGGTCAACTCCATGCCGCTCGAAGACTGAGGGAGCCAGCATCCGAACCGAGTCGACGATTCCTAATCCCGTGTACACCGCCCGGCGGGCGTCATCCTCGTGAGCCCGGGGAATGCCAAACAGCACCATCAGGCCATCACCCAGGGATTTGTTGATGTAACCGTCGAAGCGACTTATGACTTGGTTGCAGACATCTTGAAAGGCAACCAAGACGTTCCAAAAAGCCTCGCTGTCGAGCCTTTCTGTGATTCGGCTGGACTCGACCAGGTCACAGATGAGAACGGTCGGCCGCCGCCGGGTAACGGCTCCCGCGTTCATCATCAGCCGCTGGGTAGGAAGGCAAGCAATCCCCCAGCCCCCTCCGTCGCCTGCGGCGACACCTCCCCCAACACTCGCTGCGGTCGCTGGGACCCACCGCCCCCTCCGTCGCCTGCGGCGACACCTCCCCCAACACTCGGTGCGCTCGCTGGGGGAGGAAACCGATTAACCCCTCGCTGGGGGAGGAAACATTCAGGGAAGTTTCTCCCCCCGAAGGGGGGAGTACCGGCGAAGCCGGGGAGGGGGGAACTGCTGGCTGAGAGAGGGAGCGGAATCATTGCGGGTCGAGGTAAATGTCGTAGTTATACTCGTCCGAACCCACCAGCAGCGACCCGGTGTAGATCCCCCGCGGCAC
>DATBKE010000111.1:0-1952 GCA_036556085.1 Acidimicrobiia bacterium
ATTCTCGACCACTACGACATTGTCTTCTTCGACCAACGTGGAGTCGGCCTGGCAGACGTTCTCGATTGCCCGACGGCGACCGATCGCAATGCAGAGGAGTGGTACGAGTTCCCGGAAGACGGGGACTGGATGGTGGCAGCAGAGATCGAAAAGCGATGGGTGGAGCGGTGCATGGACGAGATGGGTCGCCCCGACGTCATCCCGTTTCTCTCCACCGATCACGCCATCGCCGACCTGGAGCTGTTCCGCCAGACGATGGGGTACGACCAGATGATCCTCTACGGGGAGAGCTACGGGACCGCCTTTGCTCAGGCCTATGCCCAGGAATATCCCGGCTCGGTCGAGCGTCTCGTCCTGGACGGAACCGTTGATCCCACGCTCAACGACCTCCAGGACGCTAAGAGTCTGGCAGCCGGGCTCGAATCCACCCTGGCCCTGGTCTTCTCGGCATGTGACGAGGATCCATACTGCCGCGCCGACATAGGCGGGCCGGCCGCAACCGCATACGACGAAGTGATGGCCCGATTGGAGTCGGGGCCGGGGTCAGCCTCGATCCAGACGGGCCCCGGGGAGTGGGAAGACCGCAGCCTCGACGCCGAAGGCCTGTCATCGATTGCCTTTTCCAACGTCTACTTCCCTGACGACCGGAGGATCTTCTTGCGGGCGTTGGCAGCCGCGGCAGAACGCGACGACTACATCCCGCTCATGCGGCTGAGCACCACAGACCAGTTCTCGGGCAGTTCGACTGTCGTGCTGTATGGGGTCGATTGCCTCGATGCGGTCATCCCCGGGACCGACTCCGCCGCAGAAGTGAACGCGTTGGAAACGGCCTGGAACCAGATGGAGCGGCACTCTTGGCTGGTTCAGTCCGACCTCGCCTGTGCCTTCTGGCCGGGAGCGCACCACAGCAATTCGGTCCCCTCTGCTTTCGTTGGGCGCGGAATCCCGACAATGGTGGTGGCAGCGACGGCCGACCCCACCACTCCGTACACCCAGGGCCAATCTGTCTTCGCACGCCTCAGCGATGGGTGGATGCTCACCGTCAGTGGGGGCTCACATGTGATGTTCGGGGTGGGCGACCAGTGCGTCGATGGAGCGGTCACCGACTTCTTGCTGGGAGAGCCTGTGGACCGCGAGCTGACCTGCGACGCGGGCGTGATCGCCCCTTATCTGCCGCTGATACCTGCCAGCATCGACGAAGCCTCAATCGAGCAGGTCCTCGAAGGGATCGACAACGATCTCTACCTGCGCCCGGAGTGGGTCTACTACTACGAAGAGGAAGATCTCGAAGTGGGGTGCTCATACGGCGGCAAGGCGACGTTCAGCTACACCGACTCGGGCGCCGCCTACGTTCTCGATGAGTGTGCCTTCACCTCTACTCTGGTCGTCAGTGGGGAGGGAGCTTGGGACTACGGGCGCGGCACCAGCACGATGCGCATGGAGTTGGCCGGTTTCGAGTGCCCGTATGCCTACCGACAGGACTGGGAGTCGGGCGTGATTCGAGCGACCGAGGACTGCTGACCCGGAGCCCGTAGGGTCACACGATCGACCCCACCGTCTCGGCTCGGGCTACTCGTACCGGCAATAGGGCCTGACGGCCTCGAAGCTCGAGCTCGCGGCGTTCCAACGAGTTCGCTTCGCCTCCGGCGTTGGCGATTGACTCCTCGCTGATCAGGATCTCGCCTGGGCCGGCCGCCGAAGCCAGGCGGGCGGCGGCGTTGACCGTGTCGCCCAGGGCCGTGAAATCGGCCACCTCCCCTCCCACCGCCACCGAGCCCACGAAGGCGACACCGGAGTGGACTCCGATCCCAATGTCCAGCCATGGGCCGTCGCTGGTTCCGTGCCCGGTCTTCATCAACATCCGACCGGCGCACCGGATGGCGGGGGCGGCGTGGTGCTCTCCCGCGTACACCGGGATGAAGAGCCCCACCACCTCGTCACCGACGTACTTG
>DATBKE010000112.1:0-4057 GCA_036556085.1 Acidimicrobiia bacterium
AAGGAGCAGCATGGCCACAGTCTGGATTGACGGGGACGCCTGTATGGGTGCGGGTACCTGCTCGCAAATAGCTCCCGAAGTATTTCATCCGCGGGACGACGGCACGTGGGCGGTCAAGGAAGATCAGCACCACTTCGGTGAGACCGTGATCTTCGATGGCTCCTCTGGTCGCGGTCATGGGCCCGACGGGTTCGAGGGCAGAGCCCGGATTCCCGAGGTGCTGCTCGAGTCGGTCGTCGAAGCCGCCGCAGAGTGCCCCGCCGAATGCATCTTCGTGGAGGTCTGACATGGACAGACTCGCCAAAAGAGGCCTGCCCTTCTCCATCATCGTCGGGACGCTGCTGGTGCCACTCACTGCGCTGGGTGCTCTCTGGCTCGCCGACACCGGTCGGGCGGAGGGGACACCTACGACTGCGAGTACCGCGCCTTCGGCGACGACAGTCGTCACCCAACCGCTGACTGCGGTTGACGTTGCTGCCGACCTTCAGACCGCCTGTGGTCCTGAGGGCTTGCAGCTCGTCTCCCTAGAGGAGTCGGGGAGGATCACCGATGTGCAGCAAGCGGCGCTCGACGCGCTGCGAGAAGTGTGTAAGCAGCAAGGTCTTCAGCTTCCGGCCAGGGCGGCTGCAGAGCCGATCGTGCAGACCGTCGTCGTACCTGGTACGGACGAAACCACCGCGGCCGCTGTCACCAAGTCCAGGTCTGACGATGACGACTCGTACGAGCATGACGAGCACGAGGAGCACGAAGACGAGCACGAGGATGACGACTGATGAGTCGGGACTCAGTCGGAATCGTCACGGGGCTTGCCGTTCTCATCGCCGGTGTGTTTGCAGTGGCCAGACTTCTCAGTCCAGCAGCTGAGAAACTCGCCGAGAGTCCTCCGCCATCGATGACGATCCTCACTGTGGCAGAGCCATCCGCTTCCCTCGTGACGACAACGCCGGACCTGCCCGGTGTCGGCCCCGCCATCACAAGGGTCTTGCAGTGGAGCGGGAACGCCAGGTTGGCGAGCACCGCGGACCTCGCTCAACTCCCTCCGTCGGTCTCCGCCACTCTCGGCGAATACGGCGTGCCTCTCCGAGTTCCGACTGGCCCCGGAGACAAACGATGAGTCGATTCGACACGGCCAGGATCAGCCGGATCCTGGCCTGGACGGGAGCCGGCCTCGCCTGGGGAACCGCCATCACGATGGCCGGCTTGGAGCCGGCGGATGCCGGGGCGGTTACTCCGAACTTGACCCCACCTGCTTCTCAAGGTGCAACCGTGCCCGCGTCTCGGGTGGCGACGATTCCCGCCCCTCCGGCTCGAGGGCTCGTGATACTCAGATATCAGCCGTCGGTGGAGAGCACACCGGAGGTGCGGACGATCTATGTGAAACAGAAGGGACCTGAGGCCGCCCTTACCCAATCGGCCCCCACACCGGCGCCGCGCAGCGGCGGCTCATGATGCACTTTGAGTTCCCAGCTATGGGCACAAATGTCGAGGCCTGGGGAGTTGAGGACACAGGTCAGGCATTGCGCTCCTGGTTCGAGCAGGTCGAAGACGTGTGCAGTCGCTTTCGGCCGGGAAGTGAGCTCAGTCGGCTCAACTGCGATCCCTCACCGACTGTGGCACTTGATGGCACCCTGCGTGCCGCGATCGAGGCCGGGGCGCGGGCCCGTTACCTCACCGGGGGTCTGGTCGACATTGGGGTCGGATCGGCGGTCAGAGCGTGGGGATACGACCGTTCTTTCGAGGTGGTCACCGATCTGGCCCACGCCCCAGAAGGGGCCAGCCAAGGTGACTGGCGACTAAGCGGCTCGCTGCTCCATCGCTCTCGGGGAGTAATTCTCGATCTCGGGGGCATCGCCAAGGGTTGGTGCTGTGACCAAGCCGTAGAGGCTGGATTGGCTGCTGTGGTCTCCGCGGGTGGAGACTTACGAAGCCGTCATCCCGACACCACTGCGTCCTTGGTCGACCCCGCTGGGGAGGTGGTGGCACGGCTTCATGTCGGGACTGGCGCGCTTGCCACCAGCTCGACAGGTCGGAGACGCTGGCGGGTCGGGGACACAGAAGTCAGTCACTTGATCGACCCGCGAACCATGGAGCCGGTGGACTCACCCGTGGTCAGTGCCTCGGTTCTCGCAGAGTCGGCGGTCGATGCCGAGGCCGGGGCCAAGGCGGTCCTATTGCTCGGAGCCGAAGGCCTGGAATGGGCTAGCGAACAAGCTTGGATCGCCGCGGCCGTGGTCCTATGGCACGACGGATCGATCTTCGGAACACCCGGCATGTACGTAGCGGCATGAGTCTCGAGTGGATGATCATTCGTGGGTCGGGGATCGCGGCGTTCGCCGCCTTGAGCGCGGCCACGATCTGGGGTCTCCTGGTGAGCTCGAAACTGTTTGGGCGGCTGGTCAAGTCAAAGCCCCTGACATGGTTCCACGAGTCTCTTGCGATCGCCGCACTTCTAGCCACCCTCGGCCATGTCGTGGTTCTCTCGAAGCACGACTTTCTCGAGTTCACCTTGACCGAAATCATGATTCCTGGGACCTCTGATTGGAGGACGGGAGCGGTCGCCTTTGGCGTGGTAGCCCTCTACGGCCTCGTCATCGTCGTCGGGAGCTTCTACATCAGAAAGCTCATCGGGCACAGAACTTGGCGACTCATTCACTTCTCCACGCTGGGGGTGTTCCTGGCATCGCTGATTCACGGAGTGTCTGCGGGCACCGACACGAGGACACCAATCATGATCGGTCTCTATCTGGGGTCGGCAGGAATCATCGCCGTCCTCCTGGCGACACGACTGACCGGCGTCGGCGAGGACACGAGGACCAAGGTGGCCGGGAGAGCTGGCGTTTCGGCAGCCCCGGATGCCGATGGTCACGAAGGAAAGGGACAGCCGGCCCTAGGTCGCTGAGCACTTCGCGACTTGGCTGAATTCGATGCGCTCCGGACGCTCGACCGCGTTCATGCTGGCTTTCACGATCGCCGGGCTAGCGGCCGCAGGCCTCTGCGCCCTCATCGACCTCGATGTCGTGGTCGACGTCTCGTTGATCCTGGTGGCAGTAGTTCCGCTCGTCCCCCTGGTCCGGGAGATGGTGGAGAAGATTCGGCGTCGTCGGCCCGGGGTAGACATCATCGCTCTTCTCGCAGTCGTCGCATCGTTGGCGCTCGGCGAACTGCTCACCGCCGCCATCATCGGCGTGATGCTGGCTACCGGCCAGTTCCTCGAGCACTACGCCGCCGGAAGGGCGGAGAGGGAGCTGACCGCGCTGATCCAGCGTGCCCCGCGAACGGCTCATCTCATACAGGATGAGAACCTCGAGACCGTGGACATCGATGACATCCGCCGCGGCGATCGTCTGTTGGTCAAGTCGGGTGAGGTAATCCCGGTCGACGGTGTGGTGACGAGCGGGGTCGCAGTGATCGATGAGTCAGCCCTTACCGGTGAGCCACTTCCTGTCGAGAGGTCCAACGGCGACCTGGTCAGTAGTGGCACAGTGAATGCGGCAGACGTCTTCGAGATTCAGGCGACGGAGGAAGCTGCCCAGAGCACATATGCCGGAATCATTCGCCTCGTCGGATCGGCGCGTGAGTCCCGGGCGCCGGGAGTCCGACTGGCGGACAAGTGGGCAGGCTGGTTCGTACCTCTTGCCCTTGGAGTCGCGGGTCTTGCATGGCTGGTCTCGGGTGACCCGACCCGGGGCCTGGCAGTTCTGGTGGTCGCCACTCCGTGCCCGTTGCTACTCGCAGTGCCAATCGCCGTTGTGTCCGGGATCTCCCGAGCGGCCCGCCGCGGAATCATCTTCAGGGGCGGCGAGGCACTTGAGTCGGTCGCCCAAACCCGGAATATCGTCATCGACAAGACCGGAACCGTCACTGTGGGCAAGCCGGTGCTGCGCTTCATTGCGGTCTTCGACGACTCCCTGTCCGAGTCAGAGGTTCTCTCATTGGCTGCCTCGGTTGATCAGGCCTCCTCACACATTCTCGCCAGGTCGATCGTCGAGGCGGCCCGTGGTCGTGGCCTGGAGTTCTCGATGCCCACTGACGTGGCGGAGCTGCACGGTGCCGGCGT